>NZ_JBSPEZ010000001.1:0-361935 GCF_053848845.1 Amedibacillus sp. YH-ame6 | reverse complement strand
TTAAGTCAGGGAAAAGATGGAAGTGGTAAGTAAGCTTATGTAGGTTTTCAAAAAAGATATGAGCAATGGAAATATGACTCTCACCAGGACGATAAGAATCACAATGATTATGTTTAGAAGCAAGTTCTTTTTTAGCGAAAACAGAAGAGTCTTTAATCAAAAAAATCACCTATAGATAGTATACTATATCTACAGGCGAAATTTAATCTTTTGGAATGTCCTTCAGGACATCTTTTTTATTTAGATGGGCTGTATTAGACGCTTACTTTATAATGACCGCGCTTTGCTCCTTCTGATTTGTTCGTTTTATATTTAGCGGTCAATTTATATTGAACAGTTTTATTAAAACAAAAAATTGTTCTATTTCTGAATCGTTTATAATTTTTAACACCATTTGCATTTGCCTCTAATTTATCTATTCTTCCATTCAAAGACTCCATAGGTCCATTTGATATTCTTTTTCCATCCACTCGTGTAAAAGAATTAATAATCTCTTCCTTCCAATTTTGAAGTAAAGTAATAAATTCGGAATACTCAGGGATGTCTGCCAAAATAAAATCATGAATAATCTCATTTAGTTGAATTCTACAATTATTTTCTGTAGCTAAATCATTGAAAGATAGATAACGATTCATTAGATCATATGCTTTATGAAGCTCTTGAGATATTTCTAGTTGGAGGTTGAACAAATTTCTTAGATTTACATACCTTTTTAATCGATGATTAAATTTAGCTTGATTGTCTAATTCAATAGATTTTTTTATAAGCAACCAATTCCATTTTTTAAAAGGTAATACGTATTCGAATTAGTTTCATATTGATTCATAATACGAATGCGTAAAGATGTAAAATCTTTTGTTAAATGTTCGACTACATGAAAACTATCAATTAAAACTAACGCAGACTTAAAACGTCGATTGATTACGTCTTTATAAGGCTCCCACATATCTATACAGACATATTTAACATTATTTCTTTCTTCCATAGGGATCGCATCAAAATAGCGAAGTGAATCTACTTTGAATCGAGTAGGAAGTACCTCTATGAGATTGGACGACTGGAAATCCATCATGACACAAACATATGCAGATGAGTACGCAATCATAGGAATATGAATTTCATCTATGCAAAGAATGCGCGGGAGAGATATACGATCAATATTCACAAAAGAGTCGAATATCTTTATTACTTCTGTGTTAGAAATATGGAAATTAGAGGCGACATCACTATAAGTCACTCTAGGGTTACGAAGTACCTCCAATACATCAATCTTAATTTGTGTAGAAATTCTATGAGCAGAAACAGAAAAAGGATTGTATTCATAAAAGGTGGTTTCACAGTTCCTACAAACAAATCTGCGAGCTTTATAATGAATTATTTCAGTAATGTTTCGTAAAGCTGCATGTTTAATAATACGTGTTCTGTACTCCTTTATATGGAGCTCAGACGAAGAGCAGTTAGGGCAAATACAAGGTTTAATTCGAAGTGTAATATAATGATGAATAACTCCATTATCTTTAACAACTTCATAAGAAAGAATCATGTCCTCTGTTAAATTGAAAACATGTGTGATAAAATCATTTAAGGGAATATTCCCAACTCCTTTCGTAATAGATTAATTGGACAAATTAATTCTATCATGAAAGGTTTTTTTAAAAAGTACAACCCTACAAAAGTTTAGAGGCATAAAAATATTGACCCTATGAAAGTTTATAGGTACCCCTAGACCCTACAAAAGTTTAGAGTTCTGATTTTATTTTTGAAAATAGTAGCCACACAAAATGTTAAAGGCTAAAATAAATAGCAACTACAGAATTTATAGCGTAGCCACACCCACGCACTAATTTATTGCGCCCTGTTTTACAGGGTCTTTTCTTTTGGTATACTATAAGAAGAATGAGGGTAAGCGTCAAATACAGCACATCTAGAATAACAATAACTCCTGTAGGATAATATATTCAACAGGAGGTGAAGTCAATGCCAGTAAAATATGATTATGATTGGGAAAAGCTACACAAAGAACAGCAATTATCAGGATTGAATATGAAACGATTTGTAGAGAGCGTAGTCTTCCTTATAAGAGTTTCAAGAACCATAAATACTAATTTATAAACAAAACTGCTGAAGTCAGTATTGTACCAGTGAAATGCGAAGGACAAAAAAGAATTTCATTCGTAATGAACGGAGTTTCTTTATCAGTAGATGCTTCATTGGGTGATGAAGGACTACGCAAAATCATGAAGGCATTACAATGATACACTTTCAGGAGATAGCACAAATATATATGGTTAAAGACTACACTAATCTACGAAAAGGAATCAATGGCTACGTTTCCCTGATACAGGATAAACACCATCTTAATCTTTTCCAGGATTAGTTGTATATCTTCTGTAATTGACACTATAATAAAATCAAATGTTTATACTGGGATGGGAATGGTTTTTGGCTTTTATATAAACGCTTAGATAAAGGACATTTTAAGTGGATCAAGAATGAAGATGGAACGATTATTCTTACACACCACAGTTTTAATATTTCAGTACTCTGACTGCATTGTGTTAATGAAGTAATGACAGTATGTCAATCAACTGGCGACACTTTTTTGTCTATTAGGAACTTGTATAGTAAGCGCAAAATAAAAAAATGGTAAGCGTCTAATACAACCCATTTAGAAATTAAAGAAACCATCATCTATACTATGTTTGTAAAAAGGAGATGATTTTCAGTATATGATTTTCAATTGTTGTGGAATTGATGATGAATAGGGTGAGGGTGGGAAGACAAATTCCATCGATATCTATCATTATCATTATAATCCATATAACCATCTATTAGACGGTCAATTTTTTGAATGTTTTACATTCACTGATATCAAGTCCATCTTTCATATGTCCAAAAAATGATTCTTGAGGTGCATTGTCCCTGCAGTTTCTCCTGCGTAAATTGATTGCCTCAAATTTTAGTTTTTAATAATTCTCTAAATGAAATACTTGTATAATGACAACCTCGATCTGAATGTATGATTGTTTCTATAGTAAGCGTTACTTGATGCACTTTCATAAGTAGCTCTACTGTTTCTAACACGAAATCAACTTCCAGTGATGCACTTGCTACAAAAGAGAATACTTGATTTGTATATGCGTCTTTCATGACGGATATATATGCTTTTTGATTATTTCAATAAATAGATAAGTAATTTCTGTTAGTATTACATTACGTGGAGACTGTTTGAAATTTCTTTCTACCTCGTTTGGCGAAATTGTATCACTATTCATCGCTTTCGCATTCTACGATAAAGATTTATTTTATGAATAGGGCATGTTAAGCCAAACTTCTTCATTAAGCGTTTTATTTATTTTTATTCATCCGTATTCCATCATGCAATAATTTCATGTAGATTTTTCTTATACCTTTGTCATAGCCTCGATACTTACATGCGTTTAATATCTTTTCAAATTCTTCTTTATCTTTTTCGTCTTTCCTTTTCACTTTTCGAAATCTTTGATCCATTTCAATTCTTCATCAGAATGTTGCCTAGGATGATGAAGAGGCTTATGAGAATGATCAGCTAAAGAGTGGATATCAACATCAAAACGATGAACCCAGAAATAAACAAGTTGTAGAGTTATTTTATAACGTATGGTTGTTTTTGTAGCGCCAACAAGCGCAAAATATTTTACAAGAGATAAACGAAAGCGCATATCTTGCTTTTTGTTAATACTTTTGTATCACATCTATTGTAAACCAACAATATAGAGGACTCCTTAGAAAAATAACCTTTACTTCATTAGTATATATGTTAAAATAATAGATGAAAATTTCATGTTATGTAGTTATTACATAATGTAGTTATTACATAAAGAAGTAGTGAGCATTAAAGGAGAAAACTTTGAAGAAAATATTAAAGGGAATATTAGCACTTATGAAAAGTGAAGGAAGTAAGTACATAGTTGTAGGTCTGTGTACAACACTAGTGAATTTAGTAGTGTTTACTTTTCTGAGTGAAATCATGAGTTTGGATGTTACAATTAGTAATATTGCTTCAGTATTTATATCGATTTTGTTTGCTTATATCACAAATAAAATTTACGTATTTAACTCAAAGAGTGTAGCTTTTAACGACGTATTTCAAGAAATGGTTAAGTTTATTGGCGCGAGGTTGTTTACTATGATAGTTGAAGTGGGTGGTGTATTTCTTCTAGCTAATATTATAGGGCAGTTACCAATGATCGCGAAATTGGAAACGCAAGTAATCGTAATAGTGGCGAATTATTTTATTAGCAAGTGGTTCGTATTTAAATAATTTTAAATTCTATAGTTAGGAGGATATAGCTATGAGGCCTATATTATATATGATAATACCATGTTACAACGAGCAAGAAGTATTGCCCATAACCGCAACAATGTTTTTAGAACAGCTACAAGAAATGATAAAAAAAGATTTGATAGATAAAAAAAGTAGAATATTATTCATTAATGATGGCAGTAAAGATGCTACATGGGATTTGATTTGTTCTTATGCAAAAGAAGATGAGCATTTTGTGGGAATCTGCCAAAGTAGAAACAGAGGGCATCAAAATGCTGTGCTTGCTGGTTTGATGGAAGTTAAAGATATATGCGATGTAGCAATATCAATAGATTGTGATGGGCAAGATGATATAACCGCAATGAGTGAAATGGTTAAAAAATATCACGAAGGTTGTGATATCGTCTATGGTGTTAGAGATTCAAGAGAATCTGACACATTTTTTAAGCGTTTTACTGCCCAAACATTTTATAAAATATTAAAAATAATGGGAGTGGAAAGCGTGTATAATCATGCAGATTATCGTTTAACTTCATCCAAGGTATTAAAAGAGTTTGCAAACTTTAAAGAAGTAAATTTATTTTTAAGAGGAATGTTCCCTCTTGTGGGTTTTAAAAGCACATCTATTTACTATGAGAGACATGAGCGTCTAGCAGGTGATAGCCATTACCCATTAAGCAAAATGCTTTCTTTAGCTTTTGACGGTATAACAAGTTTGAGTATAAAGCCAATACGGTTGATAACAGGTTTTGGGTTGATTGTGTCAGTTCTGAGCTTTTTAGCAGTTATTTGGGCTATTGTTACGTACTTTTCCGGAAACACGGTTGCAGGATGGGCAAGTAGTGTGTGTATCATCGGCTTGATGGGAGGAATACAACTGGTTAGTTTAGGTATCATTGGAGAATATATTGGGAAAATATACTTAGAAACAAAGCAAAGACCACGTTATATCATAAGTGAGCGTACATATGAAAAAGAATAAAATTTACAAATTTGTAAAAAAACACAAATTTGCTTTTTTGTCTTTTTCAATTTGTTTGTTTATAGGATTTCTATCTTTTGCTTATTTTATATATAAAGGGAATGGAGCGTTTACTCTACGTGGAGATTTCAATTCACAACAATTAACCTTTAACATGTATGCAAACGATGTTTTAAAAAGTGGTTTTTCGCAGTGGTCCTGGAATACAGATTTAGGAACCCAGTTTGTCGGAGCTTTTAGTTTTTATAATCTAGGGAGCCCCTTTTTCTGGGTAAGTTTAGTATTTCCAAGCTCTGCATTTCCTTTTATTGTAGGTATTTTATACATGCTAAAATATGCAGTAGCTGGATTACTTTCTTATCTATTTTTAAAAAGGTTTGTTTCGAAGAAAGAATATGCAGTACTTGGAAGTATTCTTTATGCTTTTTGTGGGTTCCAAAGTACGAATCTAATGTTTAATCATTTTCATGACGTTGTAGCGCTTTTTCCTTTATTATTAATTGGAATTGAAAAATTAATCACAGAAAAGAGAAAAGGTTTTTTTGTAGTTGCAGTATTTTTTAATTGCCTTTTAAACTATTTTTTCTTTATTGGTGAGGTTTTATTTTTAATTATTTACTTTATTTGTCGTTTTCATTCAGATATTAAGACAATGTTAAAGAATATCGGTATATGTATGATTGAAGGATTGTTAGGAATAGGGTTAGCAGCCTTTCTTTTTGTACCATCAATCATGTTCATTTTAAATAATCCGAGGGCTGGTTTTAGCACAGAAGGAATATTTGCTCTCACTTTTTCCAAAACAGAATATTTGGCAATGCTAAAAAGCTTATTGATGCCTGGTGAAGTAATGTTTCGTCAATCTGCAATTACATCCATAGATTGGAGTTCCACCTCTTTATACCTCCCTTGTGTAGCTTGTAGTTTAGTGATTGCTTATGTCATGAAAAAAAGAAATTGGATAACAGCTATGATAATTATTTTAGCAGTTTGCAGTGCTGTACCATTGCTTACAGCATCATTCTATGGGTTTACTGCCATATATCACCGATGGTGGTATATGTTTATTATCATTATGGTTTTAGCTAGTATAAAAGTGATAGAAAATCGTCGTGAATATCCAATTAAGACTTCCATTTTAATTAGTTTAGGTGTACTAATTTTATTAACTATGTATATATACCCGGACTTAATCCTTAGAAAAAACGTATTCTTACTCTACCTAATGATGTCTATGATGGGACTTATTATATTATTTATTTTAGATTATATGAAAAATGATAAAAAATTTATTAAAATGCTTTTAGTATTTGTCTCTTTGTTTTCTTTTGCTAGCACCGCTTTTAATATCTTTTTATACCGACAAGGGAGTTCAACGAGTGAAGAAATACTTAAAAAAATAAATGATAGTTATAACTTGAAAACTTATGATATGCAATATCGTTACGCAATGTATGATAATTATACAAGTTTTATTGGAAAGCAAAAAAATATATGGTCATTTGATTCAACCATATCGCCTACTATTTTAGAATTTAATCAAGCATTCGGATTTGAGCGTACATCAACATCGATGCGCTATGAGGAAGTCCCATATCTAGAGGCCTTGCTAAGTGGAAAATATAAAATCACAGACGATGCAAAGCAAGAGAATATCATAGATAAGTACTCAAGTAATGAAGGTACTAATTATGTAGTTGAACAAGAAGCGTTACCAATAGGCTTTTCGCAAAATGCATATATTCTTAAATCAGAGTTTATGAATATCAAGGTAGAAGATCGAGCGAAAGTCGCAATAGCAGCATTGGTAATTGACGACGATAATAAGAATACCATAAAAGGGTTATCAAAATATACGTATGATAATTCTGTAAACAATGTTTCATTTATGGGGGATAAAGAGAACCTAGAAAATTTTGAAATTACAAATGATGGTTTTCGAGGAACGATTTCATTGAGTGATGTCAAATCTTTATTTTTTAGTATTCCGTATGATAATGGTTGGAGTGCATATGTGGATGGTAAAGAAGTTGAAATTTTTAAGTCTATAGGAATGATGGCGTTAAAATTAAATGAGGGAAATCATAATATCAAATTTACATATTCAACACCAGGTATGTTTACTGGTATAGTAGTGAGTCTTGCGAGCTGTTTGTTATTTGCATTCTACATTATACTTAATAAAAAGTTGCATAACAAGCATATAAATTGCTAAAATCAAGATAATCTATAGACAAAATATGCAAGAAAGTATATTATTTATAGATTATTGATATTAGAATAATAAATAGAGGTATAAAAATGATAAATCAAGAGAATAAGAAAATAAGTTTATATTTGATACTAGGAACTGTATTTTTTGCGTTATTTGGCTATATAACATCCATTAACAATTATGTAGGATCTATTCTAATCCTTATAGAAGCAATCGTGCTATATTTTGTTTTTGCAAAATGGAACGACAACTTTATGTCATTATCGGCTTTATATACTGGTATATGGCTAGGTACAATTGGATTAGCTAATCTACAATTACTAAAATATCAAAAACCTTGGGTAAGCGAAACATGGATTTATGTTGTCTTGGCATTTTTTATTTTTAACGTAATGATATTGCTTGGTAATCGACTAGGTGATAAATCATCTGATAAAGTAGCAAGATGGTTACAGACAGAGAGAAAATCGTTTAAATTTGAAGTACAAAATAATCGTATATATTATATTTGTGTAAGTATTACAATCATTAGTTTTATATGTTTACTTTTAACTTGGAAAATCGTCGGGTTTTTACCATTTTTTGTGACGAATGATCCAGCTGCTTATTTAAAGTTTTATACAAAATTCCATTTGATAACACAGGCATCCACGATTATATCTGGTTTGTGTTATTACGCTATTAAAAAGTGCGATTTAACGAAAGCCAAAAAAATCATTTTATATATTTGTATATTTTATTTAATATTCTTTATGCCTATAATCGTAGTTGCTAGAGGGATTTTTATTTGTTCTGCATTATCATTGACAACGGCAGTATTTTTCCTAAATGGAAAGAAATTCTTCATATTGATACTATGCCTTGCATTTACTTTTGGTGGATATGAATTAGGGTCTTTTGGAAGACACTACTCATCTAAAGCACTAGACAGCTTTTTTGAGCCTAAAGAATTAGGTGGAGAAGAAGGTGATGTAGAAGTTAACCCAAATGATATACAAGCTAAGTTTAAATTACCTCCGAAGGCAGCATTCTTATATTCTTATTTTACAGTTAGTCATGACAATTTTAATCTTGCAGTAAGAAAAGCAGAGGATTACACATACGGTGTAAGACAGTTACATCCATTCAAATTCGTTCTGAAACGCGTTTTTGGTGAGTACGACAAGAATTATGAATTTTATAAAATTAAACCTAGTTTAACTACTACAAATTTTTTAGGAACGAGCTTTTATGACTTGAGATACATCGGAGTAGCGCTGTTTCTGAGCATTTGGGGATTTGTGTTTGGAATCATCGAAACATTGTATCGTAAAATAAAACACCCAATTTTGTTATTAGTTCATGGGAATAATTTATCACCAGTTTTCTTGTGTTTCTTTTCCGCATTTGTAAATCAAGTTAGTTATTGGATGTATTTGGCTGTTATAATTTTATTATTCTTCTTGGTTTGTTATAAGAAAAAGAAAGTGAACTAGCATATGATGAAATTATCTATAATAATTGTTAGTTATATAAACGAGGTAGTCTTAAGGGATTGCCTTTTATCAATTGATAAATATAATGATATGATAGGCGAGTCTGAAATTATAGTGGTAGATAACTCTCCTACACTTGAGTTGTTTAATAATATAAAAAGAGATTTTCCAAGTATCACTGTTATTAAAAATGAAAACAAAGGGTTTGGTCATGGTAATAATGTAGGTTGTGAACATGCAAATGGTGAATATTTACTCTTTTTAAACCCTGATACTATTCTGATTGAACCAATTTTTAAAGAAGCAATTAGAAGAATAGAAAAAGATAACAAAATTGGAATGGCTGGGATGAAATTGTTGAATGCAACCCTAGGAATGAATATGTCATTTCATTACTTAGAGGAAAATACATTTTTACGCGCGCAGTCAAATAAGATTTGCAATAAAAAGAACATCTTCAAGCAAGAAAGTATGTATATCAGTGGGGCAGATATGTTAATGCGTAAAGAAACCTTTGAACTTGTTGGGAGGTTTGATGAAAAGTTGTTTATGTATTTTGAAGAATCAGATTTAACGAGACGTTTACATTCTCGAGGGTTTTATAATTGTTTTTTTGAAGATTTACATTTGATACACTTAGAAGGTGCATCAACAGAAGGACAAAAAGTGAATCGTAAAACGATTGAGAGAGAAATGGATAGTTATATGTATTATTGTGGAAAGTTTGATATTGATTTTCATAAACAGATACTCAAAAAGAGAAAGTATGCTAAATTTAAACAGTTATTATATTCTTTTAAGAAGAGCACTATGGTAGAATATTATGAAGTGGCAATCTCGGTATATAACGATTATTTGAAATAATAGGAGGAACTACAATGAAAGAACCTTTGGTAAGTGTTATTATTCCTGTGTATAACGCACAGAATTATGTTTCTAATACTGTTTCCTCTATATTGAATCAAGACTATAAAAATATAGAGATAATATTAGTGAACGACGGTAGTAAGGATAATAGTAAAGCAGTGATTGAAGATCTAATAGAAAAAGATTCTCGTATTTCCTTAATTGATCAAGAAAATATGGGGGTATCGGAGACACGAAATAGAGGAATAGAAAATGCCAAAGGTGAATATCTTATGTTTGTGGATAGCGATGACTTTCTTAAAGCGAATGTACTGAAAGGAATGGTAGATTCGCTTCCAAGTGAATGCAGTATGTTGTTTGGCGGTTATGCAATGATGAAAGGAAATTTCAAAGATAAAAAGTCTGTTCAAGAATTCGCACCATTGAGTAGTGAAATAATAATTCCAGAAGACATTAGGAATATTTATGATGTTTATTATTTGAATAAAATTTTTCTATCCATCTGGGGAAAGCTCTATCGTACGGATATTATCAAACAGTATAATATACGATTTAAAAAAGATTTTAAAATCGGTGAAGATATGCTTTTTATTCAGGATATTCTAACATTAGATTATCCAGTTTATTCATATGATAAGATACTTTATGAATACATGCTATCTACTTCCAACTCAATTACAAAAACTGGGTCATTGTCTCGAATCACGAATGCAGAACAATTATTGTACAAAAGTTTATCATTTGCTAATGATTTGAAAATTGATAAAGATAAAATGGAAATATTTCCTAATTATTTTTTAAGAACTTGTTTTGTAACAATTGAGAATAGTTCAAAGACAGATCGTAAAGAATTAGTGAGAGCTATACTTCAAAATGATAAGCTAAATGACATTCTAAAGAATTTTGAATTTAAATTTTCTGAAGATAAACTTTATAAACTAATCTTGCAATCAAAAAGTTATATATTAATCAATCTATTCACGGCATTTCGTAAAGTTGTGAAAAGACTCGTAAAGTAAAGAGGAAATAAGGATGACAAATGTTATATGGATTTGGAGATTAATCGTTTGTTTTTTATGTAAATACATTCCGAAGAAAAAAAATAGAATTGTATTTGGTGCGTGGTTTTCTCAACGATTTTCAGATAATTCTAAATATCTATTTACATATATGTATGAAACATATGGTGACAAATTTGAATATGTTTGGATTTTAAAGGATCCATCAATCTTCCCTGAAGAGTATGAGAATGTGACCGTTTTAAAGAGGGGAAGCTTTAAAGCATGGTTTTATTGTGTAACTTCAAAAATTTCAGTCATGACACATGGATATAAGGATTTCTCGGAGTATAATCTTGTGAGAGGTTCCTATATGGTGATGTTGTGGCATGGAATTGCTTGGAAGAAGATAGCTTATGATACAAGAGATATCAATCGTAATGGTATACGGCATAAATTAATAAAAAGAGTTGAACAGTGTGACTTATACATAGCACCATCTGATGTCTACAAATCCAGTTTGTTAACTGCTTTTGACTTGAACGAAGATAAAATACTTTTAGTCGGACAACCAAGAAATGTTTTATTCTATAGCGAAGATTCATTAGCAGAAGCGAGGAAGGCTTTATGCAACATAGTTTTAAAAAAATATGAAGTAGATATGAGTGAAGGTGTTATAATTACGTATATGCCAACATTTAGAGACCAAGTGAAGAAACAGAATGAGTTTTTACTAGCCGAAGATATAGAAAAGATTGAGAAAGAAACTGGAAAAGAAGTCTTTATAATTAACAAGAATCATTTTATTGATACAGGATACTGTCATAATGATTATCATATTTTTCAAGTGGATGATATTGATACACAGCTATTGTTAGGGGCAAGTGATATATTAATTTCTGACTATAGTAGTTGTATTTTTGATTTCTTAGTACTAAATCGTCCGATTATCCAATATGTCTATGATTATGACTTTTACAAGAATAAAGATCGTGGTTTGTATTATGATATAGAGCAAGTAACTTGTGGGGACACACCTAAAAGTAAAGAGGAATTGTCTCATTGTTTGGCGAAGAACATAAAGGATAATATATGTAATAAAAAACAACGAAAAGAAGTTTTCGAATTTATTTCAAGTTTTGAAAGCAAGGATAGTTGTGCTATAATAAGCACATGTGTATTTAAGAATATTGGAATTTCTTAAAGAAAGGAGTCAATATGAAGTTAGCCAAGAAAATCACTTTTGTATATCAAGATAGTGCAGATTATCAAAACTATTTTCCTATAATCAAAGAAGCAGAAAATAGGGGCTATGAGGTGAAGGTAACACAAGACCCTTTCGAAAAATGTGAGATTGGTATGTATTGTCAACATGATAATTTCCCTGAGAATAGTAAATTTTCGGTAATTATGTTGCACGACATTATTCAAGGTTATGGACGTTGGCCTGATATATGGGCAAATGAACCATGGAATAAATATGATTTTGGAATTTTGCCAGGTCAAACATGGAAGGATTTGTGGGAACAGTCTTCTAAATCTTATTATACACGCCCTAAACATGGTGTATATGAAATAGGTTGGCCTAAAGCAGATATATTAAATAGCTTAAATAAAGAACAATTGAAGAAAGATATATTTGAAAAGCATCAAATGGATTTAAATAAAAAGACGATTTTATACGCTCCTGCTTGGGAAAATGATCATAAACAAGATGACTTTGTACAATCGCTCAAAGACTTAGATGTTAATCTGCTAATTAAGCATTATCCATTTGATCCGAAAACATCGGCAGCATATAAGGAATGTTATGATGAAATGCAACACATGTATGAATTGCACAAGGACATACCAAATGTAACGATACTTGACCCTAAGACGAATATAATGGAAGTAATTGCAATATCTGACATCTTGGTATCAGAGGAATCAAGTACGATGTGCGAAGCGGTTATGTTAGGGATTCCTGCTGTTTCCGTTAGTAATTGGTTGATTCCAGATCAAAACCCTAAACGTTTTCCTGAAACAGATTATGATTTCGTGTTAAAAACATCAAAAGAGAATTTAAAGAGTTGTATTGAGAATATCTTAGATAACTATGATACATATCAAAAGGAAGCTATTGATTATTCTGCTAAGAATTTTAAAAATACAGGTAAAACTGCCATTATGATCATGGACATCATCGATGAATTTCGAGAAACAGGAAAGAGCTCATTTCCAACTTTATCACCTTTAAATAAAGAAAGACTGCCTTTTTCTAGATATGTTAAAGTAAAGGATCATGATTTTAGAATACGCTTCGTACATAAATGGTCTAAGCAAAATCTGTTCATCAAGAAATTGTTGTTGATTTACCGAAAGGTAAAAAGTTAATATGAAAAAACAAATATTTAAAGGAAATTTCGGAAAACTAGCGAGTGATATAATTGGTCGAGGATTTACTGAAGTACTAGGGGCAATCACATCTACTATTACGTTTGCAATTCTTGCGCGTTCTATGATAAAAAGTGATTACGCTGTTGTTAATCAGCTAACAACCTTAGGGGTATTATTAGCCCCTATCTTACTAGTGAAAATGAACAGTGCTTTTTGTGTGTTTTTTGCAGGAGAACCTAATAAAGAAAAAATAAAATCTAGATTTGTCACTATTTGTTTAACAATCATCCCAATTGGATTGTTGTTAATTGGAATTTTAAATGGATTTAATGATTATTTTTCAATTTTAATGTTTAATACTCCTGAGTATGGAAATGTAATGTTTACAATGTCTTTATATTACATACTTTTGGCATTCTCTACTTTGTTTCAAGATTTCTTTAGAGCAATAGGAGATATAAAGGTTTCAAACTTTAATACGACAGTCAAAAATGTGTTGAAGTGTCTTATTCTAGTTCTTGCTTATTTTTTTCGTTATGAAATATCGCTAGAATTCGTTTTGTGGATACACTGTATTATTGAATTAATTTCGATTTTTATGATACTTATCCCATTAAATAAATATTTCAAAGATATTCCTTTTAAAATCGAATGGAAACCACTAAAAAAGTATTATATATATGCATTACCATTAATGCCTTATTTGATTTTAAGTTGGGTGAATTCACAAATAGGAAAATTCATTTTGAACCATTTGATGGGATTAAATGATTCAGCTGCATATACTTTTAATTATTCACTCGTAGTGAGGCTGTTTATCTTAAATACAGTGTTGAGCTATACTATTATGCCTCATATTTCAAAATATTGGAATATGGGAGACAAAGCTATGGTTTCGTCTTATCTGACAAAGGCCTTTAATTTAGGTATAATGATAGGAATACCCTTGTCATTTGGATTGATAAGTGTTTTGCCAACAATAGTTTCTCTATTGTCGGATGGTAATTATGTAGCAATGCCTTTTCTATGTTTCATTTTATGTTTAACAATGTTATTTAATATGATGTTCAATATTTTTAGTTATTTGATTGACTTAACAAGAAAAACAGCATGGTTCACATTTATTTTATTGATTACATCGGTTATAAATATATCTTTGAATTATATTTTAATACCCTTATGGGGATTAAATGGCGCAGGAGTAACGATTCTTTTTACTTCCCTAATACAAGCTATTCTTACTATTATCATTGGTATGAAAAGTGCGAAAATGAAGTTGCATATTAAAATCGAGTATATTATACGTGTGATAGTATTTTCATTGTTGATGTATGGCGTTGTAACATTTATATATAATGATTCAGGTTTATTGAACTTTGTCTTTAGTATTGCGATTGGACTTGGAGTTTATTTTGGAGGTTTCTTTCTCTATTGCAAAATGACTAAAAGGAAGCTTTTATAGAAAATAATTTAGAAAAGGTGTGAGAAATCACACCTTTTCCTTTTAAATAAGGTTGCCATTACAATTTCTTAAGAAAATAAAGATTGCTATAATGTAAGTAATACTATAAAATTATTGCGATAAGGATTTATATTTTATTGGAGGGCTTTAATATGAAAAAAAAGGGGATAACGTACTATTTAACTTCAAAAGGTTTCATTTTGTCCTTGCAAGCGATTGCTTCGCTTTTACTATTTTACTTTGTATTCCACTTAAATGTATTACCAATGTTATATTTGGTGATATTCGGTAGTGTCATAATAGTTTTATTTCTTCTTTTCTTTTGGCTTTCTTCAAATCAAAAGAAAAATCCAATTAGATCAGGAATAGCTAAAATTTTGAGTCTTTTGCTAAGTATTTGTTTAGCTGTATTGAGTATTTTTGTTTATCAAGGAGATAGTTTTTTATCTGGATTTGGTATGAAGTATGATGTTCATTCTGTCAGTGTTATTGTTATGAATGAAAGTGAATTTAATGACATTAAAGATTTAGAAAATAAAAATTTTGGAACTGTTGTAAAAACAGGTGGAGTTATTATTGCTAATGCTGTAGAAAATATTGAAAAAGAGTTATCTTTAAGTATAACGATTAAATCTGCGGATTCAGCATTGGATTTAACTCAGCAACTTTATGATGGTAAGATAGATGCGATTATATTAAACGAGAGCAATCGTACCATCATTAAGGAGAAGTATAAAGACTTCAATAGTAAAACAAAAATCATTTATAAAACAGAGATAAAAAAAGAAATTGAGAATGCAAACGATGTAGATATTACAAAAGAAACCATTTCAGTATTCATAAGCGGGAATGACATGTTTGATGATTCTGAAGAAGAATCAGAACGAAGCGATGTTAATATAATAGCGACAATAAATCCAACTACTAAACAAGTTCTAATTACATCCGTACCTAGAGATTCTTATGTAACATTAGCATCTTATGGTGGTTTGGATAAATTGACACACGCAAGTATTTATGGACTAGATGAAAGTGTGGCTACTTTAGGAAAATTCTTCAATGTTGAAATTGATAATTATTTCCGAATCAATTTCAGTTCTTTAGTAAGAATTGTAGATGCATTAGGTGGAGTAACTGTTGAAAATCCTGTAGCTTTTACAAATAGTTATGAAGCTTCAAGCGGATTTGGAATACATAATTTCCCAGTTGGTTCTCTAGACTTGAGTGGAAAAAAAGCACTGATATATTCAAGAGAAAGAAAAGTGTTTGAAGATGGAGATAACATGCGTGGAAGAAATCAGCAACGTGTATTATCAGCAATCATCAATAAGGCAACTTCTCCTGCAATCATAACTCGCTATTCTGGCCTTCTACAATCTCTTGAAGGATCATTTGAGACAAATCTAACAGATAAACAGATCAAGTCTTTTATTCAAATGCAATTAGGGGATATGGCTAAATGGGATATACAATCTGCACAGTTACTAGTTACAGAAGGTATGTCAACAGAATGTTTTAGTGCACCAGGACAAGAATTATATGTAAGTTATCCTGTACAAGAATCGGTTGATTATATTTCTTCATTAATTCATAAAATGGAGAATAATGAGAAAATTGTAGCTACCGAAACAGCTGACACAGATACAGTATTTAAAAATTAGATATATTAAGAGAGCAATCTATTATAATTCTAATAGATTGTTTTATCTTTGAAAGGTTGGGATAATATGAAAAAAAATCAAGCATTTAAAAGATTAACATCTAGACGATTTTTGAGAATCATCCAAGCAGTGGTTTCTTTATTGTTGATATTCTCAGTCTATCGACTTAACATGCTTCCTATGTTATATTTTATGATCTTTGTAGCAATAGTTTTACTCCTTTTCTTATTGCCATTTTATATGATGCGGAAAAAAAAGCAAAAAAATAAAGGGGGATCAAGGATTGCAATTGGTAAAATCATTAGCATTGTATTAAGTATACTATTACTAATTATGAACATTATGGTGTTTAAAGGAAATAGCTTTTTGAATAGTATTGGTTCAAATTTTGAAACGCATGTCGTTTCCGTAATTGTGTTAGCAGATAGCAATATAGAATCTTTGGATAGTTTGAAATCAGAAAATTTTGGAATAACTACAATCGGTGGGGGTGGAGTTATTGCGAATGCCATAGATACCATTGAAGATGAAGTAGAAGGTGAAATTAATACCAAAGCCTACAAATCCAATGCAGAATTAGCAAATGCATTGTATGAAGGAAAAGTTTCATCGATTATATTGAATGAATCGACACGTTATCTAATTTTGCAGGAAATGAGTGATTTCACATCAAAGACAAAAGTCATTTACAAAACGGAAATAAAAGAAAAAATTGGCAATACAGATTCAAAAACCGACATAACAGAAGAAACAATAAATATATACATTAGTGGTGCTGATGTTTTCGAAGGACAAGTTGAAGAAGTAAAACATGGGGATGTTAATATTATTTTGACTGTCAATCCTAAAACGAAACAGATTTTGATGACTACGATACCTCGCGATACATATGTTGAATTAGCATCTTTTAAAGAAATGGACAAATTGACTCATGCAAGTATTTATGGTATGAATGAAAGTATCAATACATTAAATAATTTCTTGGATTGTAAAATAGATTACTATGTAAGAATAAATTTCACTTCATTGATGAAAGTGGTTGATGCCGTTGGTGGTGTTACTGTTGATAATCCTGTAGAATTTACTAATGGATATGAATCTTCTAGTGGGTATGGGTTTCACCATTTTGCTGAAGGACCAATTGAATTAGATGGAAAAAAAGCATTAATCTATTCAAGGGAACGCAAAATTTTTGCTGATGGAGATAATATGCGTGGTCAAAATCAGCAACGAGTTCTAAAAGCGCTTATACATAAAGCAAGTTCTCCTGCAATTATCACACGTTATTCTAAAATATTAGATTCTATTTCTGGGGCATTCGAAACAAATTTAGAAGAATCACAGATAAGATCTTTCATTCAAATGCAATTGTCAGATATGGCAACTTGGGACATTCAAAATGAAATATTATTAGTGGAACCATCTGAATCTACGGAAAGCTACAGTATGAAGGGAAGTTCAATTTATGTTTCTATTCCAGACGAAGATTCTTTGAAAAAAATTCAAAAGAATATCAAACTAATGGAAGATGGGAAAAAAGTAAATTTGATAAAAGATAATCAATAAAAATTAATTAGTTCGAGAGAAGAAATTATGCCAAGATAATAATTTCTTCTTTTTTATCCTATTTCTTAATAAAATATAAGTACACAATTGTTCATTTATATGCTAATATATTTGTTGTATATAACAAAAGAGGGATAAAAATGAAAAAAATCGTTATTTTCTTACTGATCTTAGCTTCGCTATTGACATTTGATGTAGTGAAATCAGAACAAGGAAGCATTATTATATATTCAAGCTTAGAGCAATATAGGACAGAAGAACTCCAAAAACAACTAAGTACTAGATTTCCAAGTGAAGATATATTGGTTATGTATGTATCTACTGCAAAGGCAGCCGCTAAAGTAAAAGTAGAGAAAGAAAATAGTGACGCTGATATAATCGTAGGCTTAGAAACTTCCTATTTAGAAAAAGTTAAGGATAGCTTACAAGATCTATCTGGTATTAAGGAGCAAAATTACCTACCAGACCTAACAATGGGTAAGCATGATAACAAGTATTTGACATGGGAGCGCCAAGCAGGTGCATTTATTGTGAATAAAGAGGTATTGAAAAAGTATAATTTGCCAGCTCCAAAAACTTATGATGATTTATTAGATCCTAAATATAAAAATTTGATTTCAATGCCAGATCCTAAGACAAGTGGCACAGGATATTTCTTCTATAAGAGCCTCGTGAATGAACGAGGTGATGAAGGAGCACTTGCATACTTTGATAAATTAGAAAAAAACATAAAATCATTTACTGAATCTGGTTCTGGTCCAGTTAAGTTACTAATCCAGGGTGAAGTTGCTGTTGGATTGGGTCTAACTTTTCAAGCGATGAATGAAATAAATAACGGCTCACCATTTGAAGTTGTATTTCCTCCTGAAGGTTCTCCATATTCATTAACAGGTACTGCGATGATAAAAGGGAAAGATAGTGAGAAAGTTAGAGAAATATTCGATTTCATCACAAATGATTTCTTCATTTATGATAAAGAAAATTTTTCACCTGAGCAAGTATTAGTAAAACAAAAAAATAATATCAAGAATTATCCTACTGATATACCGTATGCAAATATGGATGGGATTCAAAAAATTAGTGAAAAAGAGAGGTTATTAAGCAAATGGAAATATTAAATAATGAAATAAAATTATCCGTACAACAGTTACACAAAAACTATGATGGAAAAGATGTTCTAAAACATATATCTTTCGATGTGAAAAATGGAGAATTTTTAAGTGTCCTAGGACCAAGCGGTTGTGGTAAAACAACTTTGCTACGTATATTAATAGGTTTGGAGACGCAAACTGATGGCATGATTCTATTGGATGGAAAAGACATTACAAATTTAAAGCCTAATGAAAGAGGAATGGGCATAATATTTCAAAACTATGCTTTATTTCCAAATATGACTGTTTTTGAAAATGTAGAGTATGCTTTAAAACTAAAACCAGAATTTCGAAATAAGAGCAAAGCGATAGCTGAAACAACTCTTGAACAAATTGGAATGATGGAGCATAAAGATAAAAAACCTAGTCAATTATCTGGAGGACAACAACAGCGTGTTGCCATTGCGCGTACATTGGCACTAAACCCTAAAGTAATTCTTTTAGATGAACCAATCTCGGCATTGGATGTTACTAATCGTGAAATTATGAAAAGAGAATTAAAAGAAATTCAAAGAAAATTTAACTCCACAATGATTTTTATTACGCATGAACAAGAAGAAGCGTTTTATTTATCAGATCGTATTATGGTAATGAGTGAAGGAAATATAGAACAATTAGATACTCCAAAGAATATATATGACCATCCGGCAAATCAATATATAAAAGATTTTGTGATTGCACACCTTGATCAGAAGTTTGAATCCTTATTGAAGTGTACAGGGAAGGATACTTATGAAAAATAGGGGATTCAATGGATTAAAGATACTCATTTGTGTATTTCTATTATTAAGTGTTGTTTTTCCACTTGTTACATTATTACTTAACATCAATATCAATGATATCAAAGAAGTTACTTCATCAGCACAGTTTGGAGGAATGATAACGAATTCATTGATTGCGACTACCATTGCTACAATTTTTTCAGTCTCTATCGCTTTTGCACTTGCTTGGTGTGTAAATCGTAGTAATATACGTTATAAATCTATCTTTTCTATGCTTTTTACATTACCTATGTTAATTCCATCTATTTCACATGGGATGGGGTTGGTATTGTTGTTTGGAGATAATGGCTTAATTACAAATTTTCTAGGTGTGAATATTGGGCTATATGGTTTTCCAGGAATTATCATTGGATCAGTTCTATATTCATTTCCTGTGGCATTCTTAATGCTTACAGATATATTTAAATATGAAGATTATACTACATATGAGGCAGCTCAAGTATTAGGATTGAGCAAAAAACAACAGTTGCTTACCATAACATTGCCTAATATGAAAGGTGCATTGATTTCTGTTATCTTTGCAGTGTTTACAATGATTTTTACAGATTATGGTGTTCCTCTTGTTGTTGGCGGTAAAATTATGACCCTTCCAGTCTATATGTATAGAGAAGTAATTGGATTGTTAGATTTCTCAAAAGGAGCAATCATTGGTGTCATATTATTAGTACCAGCGTTCATTGCATTTATTTTAGATTTTAAAAATGAAAATGGTGGAAATAGCAGTACTGTTACGAAGGCTTATCAAATACAAAAGAATAAGAAAAGGGATCTTTTTAGTTATATTGTTTGTGCTATGACTGTATTCTTGGTATCTCTTCCAATTATTGCATTTATTGTTTTATCATTTGTAAAACAATATCCTATTGATATGAGTTTTTCTTTAGCAAATGTACAGGATGCGTTTAATCTTGGAGTAGGTATGTATTTGAAGAATTCATTAGCGATTGCTCTTGTTACATCACTGTTTGGTGTGTGTGTTATTTATTTTACAGCATATATTACAGCACGATCAAAAAGAACATTTTCAAATGCTGCATTACATTTGATTGCTATGGTATCGCTCGCGATACCAGGTGTTGTGCTTGGTCTTTGTTATGTTATATTCTTTAAAGGCAGTTTCATATATGGTACAATCATGATATTGATTTTAGTCAATACCATTCACTTCTTTGCCTCTCCGTATTTAGTTGCATATAATTCCTTAAGTAAGTTCAACGAAAATTTGGAAGATATTTCGGTGAGTATGGGAATCAGTAAGATAAGAATGTTGTTAGATGTATATGTTCCATGTACGAAAGAGACAATTATTGAAATGTTTTCCTATTTATTTGTAAATAGTATGGTAACTATTTCAGCTATTTCTTTCTTAGCAAACTTTAGAAATATGCCACTTGCATTATTGATACCACAGTTTGATTCTCAATCGTTAATTGAAGCCACTGCATTTATTTCAGTTATAATTTTATTTGTAAACGGCATTTTGAAATTGTGCATCTATGTGGTGAAACGCTATGCTAGAAAATTAGATGATTCAAAATGATATGAATTTTAATGGAAAAGAGGAAACAGTATGAATTTAACATTAACTCAATTTGAAGTTTTAACAAAAATCGAGCGTCATCAAGATATGAAACATTCACAAAGAACTCTTGCTTCAGCTCTTGACCTTTCTTTAGGTGTGGTTAATAAAACAATCGCCGAACTTACAGAATTAGAATTAATTCGAGCATTAGGTAATAGTCATTATGATGTGACATTAAAAGGATATGAGTGGTTAGAACCACATCGTGTTAAGAAAGCTGTGTTTATGGCAGCGGGCTTTGGTAGTCGCATGGTTCCTGTAACTTTAAATACACCAAAACCACTTATCCAAGTACATGGAAAACGAATCATTGAAACTTTATTAGACGCAGTACTTGCAGCGGGTATTCATGATATTACAATTGTACGAGGATACTTAGGAGAACAGTTTGATGTGCTTTTAAAGAAATATCCAATGATTAAATTTCTTGAAAATCCAATTTATAACGAAGCGAACAATATTTCGAGTGCCTATGTCGCAAAAGATATTCTAGCAAATGCATATGTCTTAGAATCTGATCTTGTGTTATATAACCCAGAACTTATTAGAAAATATGAATATGCATCAAACTATATGGGAATGAAAGTAGACGTAACGGATGATTGGTGTTTTGAAACGAAAAAAGGGATCATTACGAAAGTGAAGGTTGGTGGAAACAACGTTCATCATATGTTCGGTATATCTTATTGGACGAGTGAAGATGCTCAAAAGCTTTCTGCAGATATAGATGCAGTCTTCCATATGCCAGGAGGTAGAGAAAAATATTGGGATGAAGTTGCGCTTAGAGAGTGTATCGATCATTACCAAGTTCTAGTGCGTCCAGTACAAAAAGATGAAATTATAGAAATTGATACCTATAATGAATTGAAACAAATAGATCCAATTTATAACGTTTAAGAATAGAAAAGGAAGGACTTCATTACGAAACCCTTCCTCTTTTTATAGTTCATCAATCAATGTAATAATATCTTTTATTGACATCAATGTATCATCGACTTCTTTTGCTCTATGATTTTTAAGGATGTTTACTGCTGTATCCTGCATAGCAGGGAAAGCACTTCTGGTAAGTTGGTTGGCATAGATTACGATATTCACACCATGTTGTGCAAGTTCCTCTTCACTAACGGTGTTATAAGAAGTAGGTACTACAACGATAGGAGTATCTTTATCTTGTGCGCGGAACTTATCACAGAATTCAAAGATTTCTGCTGGATCTTTTTTACGAGAATGAATCATAATGCCATCTGCACCAGCATCAACATAAGCAAATGCTCTATCTAATGCATCTTGCATGCCTTTATCAAGAATCAAGCTTTCAATACGTGCAATGATCATAAAGTCATCACTTAATTGTACATTTTTACCTGCTTTGATTTTCTCGGAGAAGTTTTCGATAGTATCCTGTGTTTGCTCTACATCATTTCCAAATAAAGAGTTTTTCTTAAGTCCAGTTTTATCTTCAATAATTACAGCTGAAACTCCCATTCTTTCTAAAGTACGTACATTGTATACGAAGTGTTCAATCAAACCACCAGTATCACCATCTAATATAATCGGCTTTGTAGAAACATCCATTACATCATCGATTGTGCGCATTCTTGAAGACATATCCACAAGTTCAATATCAGGTTTTCCTTTTGCGGTTGAATCACAAAGACTACTAATCCACATAGCATCATATTGATCAAGTTCATCTCCGCGTTCAACAACTGTTTTTTCCGCAATCAATGCAGTGATACCACTGTGTACTTCTAGTGTCTTCACGATTGGACGCATTTTTAATAATTGTTTTAGACGTTTTCTTCTGAATTCAGGCATAGATAGTTTATCACGCATGACTTTATCCGTATGAAGTACGGATTCACTTCTTGTGTACGGTATTTCAATTAACTCTCCCCCCCATTCATTAAGTGTCTTAATTACATTTTCACGAATAATGTGTTGTTGGTTATCCTTCCAGTTATCACCATGAATAACATAGTCTGGTTTAAGCTTACGCAGATTAGACGTATAAGATACACTATCTTGTAAGATCACTTCAGCTACTCCATCCAAACTTTTGATTAGTTCAACTCGTTCTTCTTGAGATATAGTAGGGAAACGATCGAATTTAACCATCGCTTCATCTGTTAAAACCCCAACAGTTAATGCTCCATATTTCTGTGCTTCCTTGATAATATTCAAATGGCCTTCATGAATAATATCAGTACTCATACATGCGTATACTTTTTTCATTTTAATCTCTCCATTTCGTTATGTGATTCATAAAGTTTATTTTATTCTCAACTGCAGTTTCTTTTGGACGTCCTAAATCACCTCTAGCGCCTAATGCAACCTGTACTTCAATATAGTGAGGGCCATCTACGTTTACACATTTAGATAGTGTGTTTGTTAATTCATCTAGATTTGTAACAGAACTTGCACTTTTATATCCACATGCTTGTGCAATCTTCGCAAAAGATACATGTTGACAATTGGTAGGCATGCCTCCCACAGATTCATGTGCTTCATTGTTCAATGTAACATGAATAAGGTTTGTACATGGTTGATTCGCAAGAAATGCCATAGAGCCCATATGCATCAATGCTGCTCCATCTCCATCTAAACAATATACTTTGCGTTCTGTATTCTTCATTGCGATTCCTAACGCAATCATACTTGCATGTCCCATGGATCCAACGGTTAAAAATGCACGTTCATGATTTCCAAATAATGCATCGCATTGTTCATATACTTCGCGAGATATTTTACCTGTAGTAGAAACAACAATATCCTCTTCATTTGTAAAAGTAAGAATATCTTTGATTGCTTCTTCTCTGTTATAGGGATAAGGATTTTCAAAATGAAAAGCTTCTGCTTTATCAAAGGTATCCTTTTTCACAATAATTGCATATTGTTTGTTTGCCTCTAACTGTGATTTCGCTTGTTTCAAAATCACGTTCATTTCTTCCTCTGTGCTTTCTTTGCTAATGCAAGCATGAGGGATTTCTAGACATTTCATTAAAGGTTCAGTGATTTCTCCTTGAAACTTATGTTGAGGTTCATCTTTGATACCTGGTTCACCTCGATAGCCAATGATAAATAGCATTGGAATATCATATACCTTTTCATTTATTAAGCTAGCGATTGGGTTAATAGCATTTCCAATTCCACTATTTTGCATATAAACGCAACTTGTTTTTTTATCACCTAAATACAATCCAGCAGCAAGTGCTACACAAGCACCCTCATTTACAGGCACAAAGTGATGCTCATTGGAAACATGTAAATTCAAATAATCACAAAAACTCTTGAGTGTAGAATCTGGAACACCAATAAAGTCTTCTATTCCAAGATTTTGTACATTTTTTATAAATTTTTCAATATTCATTTTGCATACCCCTTGTAATTGTCCAATAGTTGTTTAAAGCGTACGATATCTTCATCCATAATGTGACCAATATTTCCTATACGAAATGCATCAATGCCAGGAAGTTTTCCACTATATAGAAGGAATCCATGTTCTTTGAAATACGCATAAAAATCATCGAAATTAAATCCCTGTGGATTTAAATAGGTGGTAATAACAGGAGACTGTATGAATCTATCCACCAATATATCAAACCCATGCATAGACATGGCGTCATATATTTCTTTTTGAATGTGATAATATCGTTTTGAACGACTCACAATTCCACCAGCTTCTTCGAGCTCTAAGATTGCTTCTTGTAGGGCTAAGATAACATGCGTTGGAGATGTAAAACGAAAAGATCCGGGTGAAATTTCCATATCATAATACTGCGCATATAAATCCAAAGAAAGACTATGACTAATGTCTTTACATGTATCTAATAATTCTCTTCTCGCAAATACGATGGCGATTCCAGGAACCCCATGCATACACTTATTAGAACTAGTGATTAGATAATCAATTCCAAGTTCCTCTATGGATATTTCAACACTTGCGAAGCTACTCATAGCATCCACAATGCTAATTTTGCCATGTTTGTGAATGATCGCTTGGATTGCTTTGATATCATTTAGTACTCCTGCCGTTGTTTCACAGTGTATATAAGCGACATGTGTGATATCTTCTCGCGCTATTTCTTTTTCTATATCTGTTATTGGAAGTGCTTCAATCATAGAAAAAGATTTTAATACATATGGTACGTTTGCCTTTTTACAAATTTGTTCCATACGTTGTCCATAGGATCCATTCGCAAGAATCAAAAGTTTTTGATCTTTACGAATAGTACTTGTAAGGACACTCTCTACACCATAGGTTCCAGAACCTTGTAAAAGTACACAACTGTAGTTATCTTCCTTCGCATGAGCTAGCTGTAATAGAGAATGACGGATGTTTTGAACGATATCTTGGTAGTCTTTGTCTCTTGTACCCGCATCTACTTGCATGGCTTGTTTTACTCTAGTAGATGTGGTAAGTGGACCTGGTGTTAGTAATACACGTTGTTTCATAAGTTTCCTCCTGATTATAAGAAATGTTGCGTTTTGTAACATTTAATTCATAAATTGAACGTTAGGAATATTAAATTAGTGTTAATTTGTTCAATATGTTGCATTATATTCCTTTATATAAACAAAATCAAGCATTTATTTGTATATTTTGTTTTGTTTGTGGATATATTCGTTCATAATGAAATAAAATTCATCTTTCTATCTCTGTTCATTACTTTTGTTGTAATTTCAAATATCTTGTATTAAAATAGAAAAGGGCTGGGAAGAAAGAGGGAAATACAACATGAATGCAATTATCTTAGCGGCGGGAGTTGGCTTGAGAATGCGCGAAGTGGCTTTACAAGGGCATAAAGCATTTTTACCAATTGGTAGGATTCCAATGATAGAACGATTGATTCTATATTTACACGAAGCACAAATAAGTGATATTACAATAGTTACAGGGCACATGAAGGACTTATTTCTTCCACTTAAAGAGAAGTATAAAGTTAAATTGGTGCATAATAAAAAATACTCCATGAACAATAATTTACATTCATTGGAATTGGTGTTGGACGAAGTTGGAGATACGTTCATCATTCATGGAGATGTTGCGATTTTTAAAAATGTATTCAAACAAAAAGATAATAATTCGTTTTTCTATACAATATTGAAAGAATCACGTGGGATTCCTTTACTTCATCCGGAAGTGAATAAATCTAGAGTTATAACAAACTTTTACAAGTATGCTGGACCAGAAGCAGTTACTACAATGTTAGGTATTTCCTATTGGACAAAAGAGGACGCTGTTCATTTAAAGGAATATTTCAAAGAAAACATAAGTGAAAAAATCAAAAGATATCACCATCGAGAATGGGAAGAAGAAATACTCAATCTTTCAAAAAAAATACCTATAGAAGCACATCAACTTGATCGAAAGTATGCTAGAGATGTAAATTTAATGCGAGATTATTTTGAAGCTTGTTACATATATGATGAGTTTTGGAAAGAACGATAAAATGCAGAATTAAATTTCTGTATTTTTTTTAGGAATTTTATAACTTTTTCTCGTATATAAATAGTAGGAGGTGATATTGTGCGTTGTTTACGTTGCGGCAATAGCGAACATAGATTTTTTTATAAAGATCAGTCTGTTTGGTATTGTAGAAAATGCATTGGATTTGGAAGGATGAATGTAAATGAGGTTCCCAAACGGACTGTTTATGAAAGAAAGAAGCATAGTTGTACATATGACTTAGACTATGGGTTAACGCCAAAACAACATGTTGCATCGGAAGCAATTTGTTATCATACGTCTCATCATCAGTCCGTATTGGCATACGCAGTTTGTGGCGCTGGCAAAACAGAGATGGTTATGGAGGTGATGAAGAAGTATTTGAACGAAGGGAAAAAGGTCGGGTTTGCGATATCAAGAAGACAAGTTGTTTTGGAAATAAAAGAAAGAATGCAAAAGGCTTTTAAAGGTTTAAATGTCATTGCAGTATGTGAGGGCTACACGGATGTATGTGATGGAGATATCATTGTATGTACGATGCATCAACTCTATCGCTATCATCAAACCTTTGATTTGCTTATTATGGATGAGGTGGATGCTTTTCCATATAGAGGCAATAATATCTTAAAACAAATCGCGATGCATGCCTCAACTGGAGAGATCGTATACCTTACCGCTACACCAGATGAAGAGATGCTAAAAGATGTTGAAGAAGGAAGCTTACAGATGGTGGAATTGTTTCAAAGACCACATGGGTATCCATTGATAGAGCCACGAATACTTACAAGGCCAAAGAGTTTTCAGTTTTTATATCTGGTTAAGTTCTTGTTTAAACAAAGGAAAGAACACATTCAAACGTTAGTGTTTGTACCTACTATCGCTTTAGCACGAAAACTAAGCGTAGCATTAAGACCACTTTTTCGATGTGTTTCATTTACATCGAAGAGTGAGAATAAGGAGGACATTGTACGAGCGTTTCATGAGAAAAAATATGAATGCCTAATTACGACAACCATATTAGAGAGAGGGATTACCATCAAAGGCATTTATATTATTGTACTGCAAGCAGATCATGTGGTTTTTAATGAAGCAAGTCTGACTCAAATTATCGGACGTGTTGGAAGGAATATTGAAATGCCTACTGGTAAAGGTATATTTTTATGCACAAAGAAAACGAACGATATTTTACGATGTGAAAGAGCAATTCAAATGATGAACAGAAGGTGAATGCGTGAAAGAGGAATATTGTAGATTATGTATGGAAGAGATACATAAAAAGATATCTGTTTTCGATTATTTGAAACAAGATCAACTGCTCTGTACAAGTTGTAAAATGCAATTAAAAAGAATCAATCGAAGAACCCATTTAGAAAATATACCTCTTACAATCTTGTATGAGTACAATGATTTTCTAGAAAATATGATTTTCCAATATAAAGAAGGACATGATGTAGCATTACGAGACGTGTTTTTTTATGAAGACATAAAAGTCTTGAACGACAAATATCGACATTACACAATTGTACTTATGCCATCCTCACAAGAGAAATTATGTGAGAGAGGATTTGTGCCTGTAGAGGATATGCTTACGCGATGCAAATTACCTATCATTGAACCTTTTTATAAGAGTGAAAATCATAAACAGTCTCTACAAAGCTTTAAGGATAGGGAACATATCAAGGATGTGATACATAGGAAACCAGGATATAAATTACCAAAGACAAAGTTGTTATTGGTAGATGATGTGTGTACAAGTGGATCTACTTTAAAATATGCATATCAATTGTTGAAGCAGCATACATTTAAAATAGAAGCTCTCGTGCTAAGTGCACATCCTCTTTTTGTCGAATCTTGCGATGGAAAAGGTTTGAAAAGAGATAAGAGATTTTCTATACTTAAAAGGAAAATAAATAAGGAAGGTGAAGTAAAATGAAAGGTAAAGTGAAATGGTTTAACGCAGAGAAGGGATTTGGATTCATATGTGGAGAAGATGGAAAAGATATATTTGTGCATTATTCTCAAATATTAGTGGATGGATACAAATCTTTGGACGAAGGACAAGAAGTTACGTTTGAAATAGTAGAATCCGATAAAGGTCTACAAGCTAGAAATGTAGAAAAGTGTTAAGATCTTGTGCAAAAATTTACAGGATAAATGAAAGAAGTTTACATTTATTGCACAAAAATGTAAGAAAGTTCACGTACGAAAAACAAAGAGAAAAGAAGATGTTAAAATTTCATAAATAAAACATAGATATCGTTGATTTTTAAATATCGGATGTCTATAATTTAGATATGCATGATGTAGCATAGAAAGGTATAGGAGTATCGGAATGCAAGGAAAAGTAAAAATGTTTAACCAAGAGAAGGGGTATGGTTTCATCACATTGGAGGATGGAAAAGACGTATTCTTTCACTACTCACAACTTATGATGGAAGGGTTCAAAACAATCGACAGTGAGGCCGCTGTTGAGTTTGAAGTCGTAGAAACTGAACGAGGATTACAAGCGCATAATATTGTAAAAGCGTAAAAAACATGAAAACAGGCAGGAAGCCTGTTTTTTTTATAGTATCGCTTAGTTTTTTATGATACAATAAACTAGGTTATATTTGAGAAAAATATAAAAAATAATAGTATAAATGGAGGTCACAATGGGCAATTATATTGAACGCTTAATTAGTGGTGAAGCGAAAGCATTAAAACAATTAGGAAAAATCGCAGACGATGTTTTAGCATTGGCTGGACAAATGGAAGCATTGAGTGATGACGCATTAAAAGAAAAAACAGTAGAATTTAGAGAACGTTATGCAAATGGTGAAACCTTAGATAGTATGATGGTGGAAGCGTTTGCGACTTCTAGAGAAGCTGCACGTCGTACAATTGGAGAATATCCATATAAGGTACAGGTAATGGGAGCTGCAGCGATGCATGGAGGCGATATTGCCGAAATGAGAACTGGAGAAGGGAAAACCTTAACATCTACTATGTGTGTATACTTAAATGCATTAGCAGGAAAAGGTGTGCATGTAGTAACTGTAAATGATTACTTGGCAAGTCGAGATGCAGAATGGATGGGGCAAATTTATCGATTCTTAGGACTTAGCGTTGGTGTAAACTCTCGTCCTTTATCACCAGCAGAAAAACGCGCAGCATTTGCATGTGATATTACGTATACAACAAATTCAGAATTAGGATTTGATTACTTAAGAGATAACATGGTTACAGATGTTGAGGATCGTGTTCTTCGTGGGTTGAATGTCGCAATTGTCGATGAGGTCGATTCTATTTTAGTCGATGAGTCTAGAACTCCATTGATTATTTCAGGTGGCGCTAAGAAGACTGCGAACTTATACTTACAAGCGGATGCATTCGCAAAACGTTTAAGTAGTGAAGATTATGAAATTGATGAAAAAACAAAACAAATTATGTTGAGTGAACAAGGCGTTACCAATGCGGAACGTCACTTTAAAATTGACAATCTTTATAACGTAGAACACACACAACTTGTACATCACATTACACAAGCATTAAAAGCAAACTACATCATGAAGAACGAAGTTGAATATGTAGTACAAGATGATGAAGTTGTTATTGTCGATCAGTTTACAGGACGTACAATGCCAGGGCGTGCTTATTCTGATGGATTACATCAAGCAATTGAGGCAAAAGAAGGCGTTTCTATCAAAGAAGAAACATCTACTTTGGCAACGATTACTTACCAGAACTTCTTCCGTCTATATGACAAACTTGCAGGTATGACTGGTACTGCAAAAACAGAAGAAGAAGAATTCTTAGATATTTACAATATGCGTGTTGTGGAAATCCCAACAAACATGCCTGTTGTTCGTGAAGATTACCCAGATGCAATTTTCGCAAATCCTGAATTAAAATTCAATGCATTGGTAGAAGAAGTAAAAGAATTGTATGAAAAAGGACAACCGGTATTGGTTGGTACAATTTCTGTTGAAACCAGTGAATTGGTAGATATGTTACTAGATAAAGAAAAGATTCCACACGAAGTCTTAAATGCGAAAAATCATGCTCGTGAAGCAGAGATCATCGCAAAGGCTGGACGTGTTAAATCCGTTACAATCGCAACAAATATGGCGGGCCGTGGTACCGATATTAAACTTACTGAAGAATCAAGAGCGTTAGGTGGTTTGGCTGTATTGGGTAGTGAACGTCATGAATCTAGACGTATTGACAATCAGCTACGTGGGCGTAGTGGTCGTCAGGGAGATCCAGGTTTCTCAAGATTCTATGTATCTTTACAAGATGAATTGATGATTCGTTTCGGTGGAGATAAGTTCCAAAAACTATTCTCAACTCTTGGAGATGCACAAATCGAATCTAAAATGGTCACAAAATCAATCACGCAAGCACAAAAACGTGTTGAGGGATATAACTATGATGTCCGTAAACAATTGTTAGATTACGATGATGTTTTAAGAAAACAACGTGAAATCATGTATGAACAACGTAACTATGTATTAGAGAATGAAGATGTACATGGGATTGTTCACGATATGATTGATCGTGTAATTCGTGATATTGTGAATGCAAATGTGGATCATGGACGTCATGACAGTGTAAATTACGAATCAGTTATTCAAGGTCTTGAGATGTTAGGGCTTGAAGAACATGATAATGTAACTGTGGATGAAATCAAAGGAAAAGATGCTGTTACTTTGACACAGTACTGTGCAGATAAAATTTTCGCTTTATATGATGAAAAAATCAAAGATATTCGTAATGAATTCAAGCAGTTTGAAAAAACGATTGTATTAAGAAATATGGATCGTAACTGGATTGAACATATCGATATGATGGATAAATTAAGAAACGGTATTCACTTACGTTCCTATGCACAAAACAATCCACTTCAAGCATATATCGAAGAAGGATATGAAATGTTCGAAGAAATGCAAGGAAGAATTGCACGTGAAGTTGTATTCTTTGCATTAAAGGTGCAGGTGGAAAGAAAGGCGAAGTAAATGGAATTATACGAAATAAAACAAGGAGTGAAATCTCACCAAGATAAGCTAACGCAACTTGGTGAGTCACTTTGACTTAGCTGAAAAAAAACATAAGATAGATGAATTAACAAGTCTTTCATTAGAAGAAAACTTCTGGAACAATCCTGAACATGCGCAAAAGATGATACAGCAGTTAAATGGCTTAAAAGATATCGTTGATAGTTATGAAACACTAGAAAATGCATTGTCAGGACTAGAGGAAACTCATGATATTTTAAAAGATGAATATGATGAAGACTTATTTGAACTTATGGAACTAGATTATAAAGAAATGGAAGAACAATTTGAAAGTTTTGAACTTAAAATGTTGTTGTCTCATGAATATGATCATTCCAATGCGATTTTAGAATTACATCCAGGCGCTGGTGGAACAGAATCTTGTGATTGGGCTGAAATGTTATATCGCATGTATTCACGTTGGGCTGAAAAAAAGGGATACAAAATCAGTGTGCTTGATTATTTAGCAGGAGATGTTGCGGGTATTAAATCTATTACGTTCTTAGTTGAAGGTGATATGGCGTATGGATACTTGAAAGCTGAAAAGGGTGTTCATAGATTAGTTCGAATTTCTCCATTTGATTCTGGTGGAAGACGACATACATCATTTGCGTCTTTAGATGTTATGCCTCAGTTCAACGATGAGATTGATATTGATATCAAACCTGAGGATATAATCGTGGAAACCAAGCGTGCCAGTGGTGCAGGTGGTCAACATGTCAATAAAACAGATTCTGCAGTTCGTATGGTTCATAAACCTACTGGATTGGTGTCAACGTGTCAAAATGGACGTTCACAACATGAAAATAGAGAAGAAGCACTTCGTATTTTGAAGAGTCGCTTATATCAAGTAATGATTGAAGAACAAGAAGCAAAACTTGCGGAAATCAAGGGTGAAGTAAAAGCGAATGAATGGGGATCGCAGATACGTTCCTATGTGTTCCATCCTTATTCTATGGTAAAGGATCATCGTACAAATTATGAAACCAGTGACACACAAGGTGTTATGGATGGAAATTTAGATAATTTTGTATTTGCGTATTTAAAAACTTTAATTTAATATTGTTAGAAGCAAGACTACTAATATTGTTGTTTTGCTTCTTTTATATTGCAGAGGACATAGATTGTGTTTCTTAAGAAATTATTACAATCGCCGAGAATACACATATACATTTTGAATTTATCACAAAAAGTGTTATAATTTTAACGAAATTTAAAAAAGCGAGGAAATGATTTCTATGAAAAAAATGTTTAAAGAACTAAGATTCTATTTTATAAGTATTTATGCGATTTTAAATATATTGGTAATTGCTCAAATGATTATTGCTAAAATGATTCCGATGAAATACATCGCAGTAGTTTCTATCGTTTTGGTTATCATTTTCCTTTGCATGTACTTTATCCAATATGGAAAACGTACAAACAAGGTAAATAAAATTCTAGGCAAAATTTTAATCATTTTATTATCTGCACTATTAGGGGTTGGTAATTTATATTTATTCAAAACATATTCAACGTTTAATAAAATTGCAGGAGAAGATACTGAAAAAATACAGGTTTCCATTGTTGTGATGAAGTCTAGCGGATATGAAAAAATCAATGATTTAGAAGGCAAATCATTTGGTATGGTTTCAATCGGTGATAGTAAGTATGCTGATCAGACCTTAGCAAAAGTAGAGACTGATTTAGGAACAAGTGCAATAACACAAGCATATAATGGTTTTGATGTGTTCGCTGAAGGGTTATATAGTGGAGAAGTTGATGCGATTATACTGAATGAAGGTTACCGTGGTATGTTCGAAGATAATCATCCATCATTTGAAGAAGATACAAAGATTATCAAAACATACACGTATGAAGAGAAAGCAAAAGATACTAGTAAAGCTGTAGATGTTACGGAAGAGCCTTTCCTTGTGTATATAACAGGAATCGATACATATGGTTCAATATCAACAGTATCTCGTACGGATGTAAATAAAATAATGGCTGTAAATCCACAATCGAAACAAATACTGTTAATAGATATTCCTCGTGATTATTATGTGCCTCAAACATGTCAAGGTAATCAAAAAGATAAATTAACGCATACTGGAATATTTGGTGTGAGTTGTACAGTTGACTCGGTTTCCAATTTCTTCGGTGAAGATATTAACTACTATGCAAGAGTAAACTTTTCAAGTCTAGTTGATATCGTTGACGCTTTAGGGGGGATCACTGTAAATTCAGATTACGCATTCACTGGAGTAGGATATAATTTTGTCGCAGGCGTTAATGGTTTGAATGGAGATCAAGCATTGGCATTTTCGAGAGAGCGATACTCCTTGCCTGGTGGAGATAATGAGAGAATTAAAAATCAAACGCGTGTATTGACTGGCATTATTAATAAAGCCACATCACCTTCTATAATTGGGAATTATATGGGGCTGATGGGCGCGGTAGGTGGAACTTTCCAAACAAATATGAGCGATAGTGATATATCTTCACTTGTAAATATGCAATTGTCAGATATGAGTGGATGGAATATAACGGATTATGCTGTTGGAGGTACCGGAGGAACAGATTGGACACCAGCAAATGGATTCAATGCCTATGTAATGTATCCTGACACAAATACTGTTACAAAAGCAAAGCAATTGATTGCTCAATTGAAAAATGGTGAAGTACCAACTGTAACTGAGTAATTCATTTTAGAAAGTTAAATTCAAATCAACCAAGGGATCTTGGTTGATTTTCTTTTATGTAGTCGCTTATATGAATGTGTTATATTTCGTATATTTTTATGATATTTAAATCTCTTTGTGCTATAATCATGCATGGAATACGAAGGTGACAATATGAAGCTAAATCTTAAAGAAAATATCACAGAAATCATCACAATCATTATAGGGAATTTAGTCATTGCGGCAGGAGTATCATTTTTTGTCCTTCCTCTGAATATCTTGTCAGGAGGAGTCGCAGGAATTTCCATTGCGTTAAAACCTATTTTCCATTTGGAACCTACCATAGTAATTAATGTGTTAACCATAGGTTTGTATATTGCTGGTGCGATCTTTCTTGGAAAACGATTTGCCTTAAAAACCGTTGTCTCTACGATTGTTTATCCACTCTTTATTACAATATTGAGTGCATATTCTCATAATGTACACATTACAGATAATGTTTTACTTGCTTCTATTTATGCTGGAGTTTGTGTTGGAGTAGGAATAGGGATGGTATATCGAGTTGGGGGAAGTACTGGAGGTATGGATATTCCTCCACTCATCATCAATAAATATACAAAGATTCCTTTACCAAAACTTGTTGTTTGTATTGATGGGGCCACTGTTCTATTAGGGGCATTAACCTATGGTGTAGAAGCGTCCATGATTGGGTTAGTATCGGTATGGGTATGTGGTCAGGTGATTGATAAAGTCATTATGATTGGTGCTCACGAAGCTAAGAATGTTATGATCATATCAGAGAAACATGAAGAACTTATGCAAGTTATTTATCAAAATATTGACCGTGGGGCAACCATCCTTCATGCACAAGGCGGTTATACTAGAGAAGAAAAACCAGTCATCATGATGGTTCTTGTGAAAAGACAATATGCAGAATTGAATCGTATTATTTCCAACGTCGATCCAGAAGCATTTGTGATTGTAAGTGATGTGAACGAAGTGCATGGAGAAGGCTTCACATATCTACAACAATTGTAACTATTTTGTAAACGAATTGTAAGAATTTACTAGCCTTATTTCATGTGAATAAGGCTTTTTTTATGATATAATTAGAGCCATGAGGAGTGATGATATGATTCTATTAGAAAATGTATCGAAATCCTATAAAAACGGAGTACACGCTTTACGTGATATCAATTTAGAAATCAAGGATGGCGAGTTTGTATATGTCATAGGACCAACAGGTTGTGGTAAGTCCACGCTTATCAAACTTTTGGATGGAGAAGAAATTCCTGACAAAGGAAGAGTTATCGTAGAGAATACAAATGTCGGGAAATTGAGTCATTCTAAAGTACCATTTTATCGCAGAAATTTAGGTGTTGTATTTCAGGATTTTCGTTTATTACCGAGTATGACTGTGTTTGAGAATATCGCCTATGCTATGGAAGTACTTGCAATCGATAAAATGACCATTCGAAAACGTGTAAGAGAAGTATTAGAATTGGTATCTCTTCAAGATAAAGCAAAAGCTTTTCCAAGAGAGTTATCAGGAGGACAGCAACAAAGAGCAACTATTGGTCGTGCCATTGCTAATCATCCAAAAGTTTTGATTGCGGATGAACCAACAGGGAATCTAGATCCAGAGAAATCCAAAGAAATTATTGCGTTACTTGAAAAGATAAATGAAGTAGAAAATACTACAATACTTATGGTAACTCATGATTCTTCTTTAGTGAACCAATTTAAAAAGAGAACCATTGCTTTAGAGGATGGATTCATCGTTGCAGATATGATGAAAGGCGGTTATATCAAGCATGATTAAGTTTTTAGAAAGTATGCCAAAACATTTTTTATCTGCAGTTAAAAGTATAACAAGACATTTATCTATGTCTTTATCATCTGCTTCTGCGGTCGCAGTGACTTTAACATTAATGTCTTTATTTTTTGTTGTTGCTGAAAATGTAAATGGATTCACGAAAAATGTAGAAGAAGACTTGAAAATACATGCGACTATCGATAATATGAAATCGCAAGATGATATCGGAAAAATTGAGAAAGAAATAAAGGCCATCTCTGAAATAAAGAGTGTTGAATATTCTTCTAAGGAAGAGGAATTAAATATCCTCATTAAAGAAAACGGAGAAGTGTTTCAACGTTATGAAGAACATAATCCAATGAACAATGCTTTCATTGTAGAAGTGAAACAAGCAAAGGATATCAATACAGTAACGAAGAAATTGAACAAAATAGATGGAATACAAAAAGCCCAATATGGTGGAGATGACATAAAAAATATGGTCAACACTTTTGCGTCCTTACGATATGGTGGAGCAATCTTCTTGATAGGACTTGGCTTTATAGCGATATTTCTGATATCTAATACTATTAAGATGACGATTTATACAAGACATACAGAAATATCTATTATGCGTAGTGTTGGAGCAACAAACTGGTATATAAAAACCCCATTCATGATTGAAGGAATGTTTATAGGGATCCTTGGTGCCTTAGTACCGATTCTTATCACTGCAATTGGTTATACAGTTTTATATCGATCATTAGATGGAGTATTCTTATCCTCCATGTTTGTATTGCAAAAGCCATTCCCTTTTGCATTTGTCATATGTTTAGCACTGTTTGTCGCAGGTGCGCTCGTTGGAATTATAGGTAGCTTTCATGCTGTTAATAAATACTTGAGGTGGAGTCGATGAAAAAAATAAAAAAGATAACTATGATCCTTCTTCTAGCAACTTTTACGTTGGTTCCTACATCTCCTGTTTATGCGGAGGATTTTGAAGGAAATGAAGATTATTGGAACAATAAGTGTAAGGTTGCACAAGACACAGCAGAAGAAAAGAATCAGTGCGAAGCATTTCGTCAATATTACATACAAAAACGAGAGTCATTAAGCAATGATTTAGCTTCTATATCTGATCAAGTGAAAAGTCTTCAAACAAATATCGAAAATGCATCGAAAGTTGTTAAAGATTTGAATTCTACACTAGATTTTTATACAAAAAGTATTGAAGTAAATGATGCAAATATACGAACGATATCCGCACAAATCGAAGAACTAAAAGTAAATATAGCTGGAAAAGAAAAAGAAATAGATGTTCGTTACAACCGGATAAAAGATCGTATGATTAGTGAACAATCACAGTTAGGAACAAATGTGAACGTAGAAATCATCATGGGATCTGATGATCTAGTGGATATGATTCGTAAAGTTGACGGATTACAAAAAATAACAGAAAGTGATAAAGAAGAAATTAACACCTTTCAAAAAGAAAAAGAAAAGTTAGATCTTGATAAAGGCGAACAAGAACGCCTTAAATCGGAAGTCGAAATTAAAAGAGAAGAGAATGTTCAAAATAAAGAAATCGTTGAAACATTAAAAACGGAGCAGCTAAACTTGATTGCAACATATCAAAAACAAGAAGCAGCATTGGCTGAAAAAATGCGTTCAGTACAAGTAGATATCAATTCGATTAGAAATAATATTATTTCCATTACAAATCCTGGTGATTTGGATTTTAGCGGAAACACTGGATTAGCAATGCCCGTGCAAGGTGGATACATTTCAGCTGGAACTTGGTATTATCCAGGTGGTGGAGCTCACTTGGGAATGGATAAAGCAGTTCCTATAGGAACCCCAGTGATTGCACCTTCAGATGGGATTATACTTTATGCGAGTGCCCCAGTTAGTTCTAATGGAGGATACCTTGGAAATTGGTCTGGTTATCCACAAGGTGGTGGAAACACTATGCAACTGTTAACACAAGCAAATGGAATTACATATGCGATTTCCTTCTTCCATCTATCACAAGGTGGCATGCTATCAGCAGGAACAAGAGTAAGCGTTGGTCAACAGATTGCCCTTACTGGAAATAGTGGAAACTCTTCTGGAGCACACTGTCATATCGAAGTTATCAATCTAGGAAATATGAGCCTTACTGATGCAATTGCAAGATTTCAAAGAACTGCAGATTTTGCATGGGGAAATGGTTGGGGATCAGGCGCAGTGAATAATGTTTGTAATATTAAAGGTGCGCCTTGTAGAATGCGTCCTGAAGAAGTATTTTAATAAATAACTTGTAAAGCAAGAGTAGGAGTGATCATATGATTCTTTTAGAGAATGTATCAAAGGAATATAAGAACGGTGTTCATGCGTTAAGAGATATAAATCTAGCAATTGATAATGGTGAATTTGTCTATATCATTGGACCTACTGGTTCAGGAAAATCAACACTTATCAAACTTTTGGATGGGGAAGAAATTCCTAATCAAGGGACTGTGATGGTTGAAAATATCAACGTTGGTGAATTAAAACATTCTAAAGTTCCTGTATATCGAAGAAATATTGGAGTAGTATTTCAGGACTTTCGACTACTACCAAGACTTACGATTTTTGAGAATATCGCATTTGCATTAGAAGTTATTGGGATGAATAAAGTAGATATTCGACGAAGAGTAAGAGAAGTGTTAGAACTTGTATCTTTAGAAGACAAAGCCAAAGCATTCCCAAATGAACTTTCTGGTGGGCAACAACAACGTGCGACCATCGGTAGAGCTATCGCCAATCATCCAAAAGTCTTAATTGCGGATGAACCAACAGGGAATTTAGATCCAGATAAATCTGCTGAAATTATGGACCTTTTAGAGAAAATTAATGAAGTTGAAGGAACTACGATTGTTATGGTTACCCATGATTCAACAATTGTAGATCGATTTAAAAAACGTACTATTTGCCTTGATGAAGGATACATTGTTGCGGATATTATGAAAGGGGGCTATCTGAAACATGATTAGTTTCTTCAAAGCCTTTCCTAAACATATTAAGACAGCATTTCTTAGCATTGCTAGACATCTAGCTATGTCCTTATCTGCATCAAGTGCAGTGACTATAACGCTTGTTTTATTTTCTGCATTCTTGATTGTTGCTGGAAACGTTTCTCTATTTACAAATTCTATTGAAAATGATCTTAGAATACATGTAGTATTAAATGGTGATGTTACTGAAAAAAATGATCTTAATCAAGTGAAAGATGAACTTGAATCTATCTCTGGTGTAAAGCGCGCAACTTTTTCAAGTAAAGCCGATGAGCTTGAGTTATTTATCAAAGAAAGAGGCGAAGAGTTTGCGATGTTTAAAGGGGATGAAAACCCTCTAAGCAACGCATACTTTGTTTCCGTTAAAGATGCGGATAAAATAGCTTCTATTACAGATAAAATCAAGGAGTTACCAAGTGTGTATTCTGCTGTATATGGTGGAAACTCCGTATCGAAGATGATTTCTATTTTAAATATCGTACGTACGGGAGGCTTGGTATTTGTAGTATTATTATCCTTATTAGCAATATTCTTGATATCCAATTCTATTAAAATGACGATTTATGCACGTAATAAAGAAATTGCAATTATGCGAAATGTAGGCGCAACAAATGGTTATATTAAAGTTCCTTTTATGATTGAAGGGATGCTGATTGGATTTATTGGTTCTATCCTACCATGTATCTTTACCTACTTTGGCTATTCCTATTTATTTAAAGCAGTAAGTGGACAACTTATGATTGGAATGTTTACCATGCAGCCAGTTTATCCATTTGCACTTCAAATCTGTGGAATTATTACTATTGCAGGAATGTTAGTAGGTCTTATAGGAAGTTTCTTGTCAACGACAAAATATTTACGATGGAAAAGATAGCGATCTTAAGTGATCGCTTTTTCTATAATTGGGGAATAATATATGCGAAACTCTTATATATTTAAACAAAATATGGTATTATAAGAGGTAGATTTTATAACGATATGAGGTGAGCAATATATGGCTGAAAAGAATGTCAAACGCTATAAATTGGTGAAGCATAAATGGCCGGATGAAATTAAGGCTCAAAGAGATCGCAGGATCAAAATAATTGCGATTGTTTTCTTCTGTATTGCATGTTTTTGTGCAGGTTTTCTTGTAAACAATTTTACTTCAACAAAAGTTGTGAGTGAAGATCAAACTTTTGCGAAACTTAGTACAGTATACGAAATTATGAAGGATAAGTTTTACTTTGGTGTAGATAAAAAAGACTTTGAAGAGACGCTTATCGATGGAGCTATCTCTGGAATGGTGAATGCTGGTGGTGATTCGCATACATCTTACATGACACCAAAAACGGCAAAGGATTTTACTAGTTCTATGTCAGGAAGCTATGTCGGTATTGGAATTCAATATTATGAAGTAGGTTCTAATACTTTCTTAGTAGATAAAGTATTTAAGAACTCACCTGCTGAAGAAGCAGGAATTGTAGCTGGCGATATCATATATGCAGTAAATGGTACGCTCTGTGAGAATATGGATTCGGATGAAGTGAAAGAAATGATTTCAGGTAAATCTGGAACGAAAGTAAAGGTTGAAATCATTCACAATAATGAACATGTTATGAAAGAAGTAGAAAGACGTGAAGTTTCTAAAACAGTGACTAGCTCTCTACAAGGAGATGTAGCAATCATTGAACTTAGCACGTTTGCAGATACCAGTGGAGATGAATTTGGAAATCATTTAAAGGATCTATCCAAGAAAGCAAAGAGCCTTGTGATTGACCTTAGAAATAATGGTGGTGGATATTTGACAGCTGCTCAACAAATCGCTAGTTACTTATTACCTGAGAATAGTGTTGTATTTAAAGAAAAACAACGCAATGGAGATATTGATGAATATAAGGTATTAGAAGATACAAAACGTTATGCTTTTGAACAAATCATCGTTCTTGTTAATGAAGATACAGCAAGTGCATCCGAAGTTCTAGCGATGGCTTTGAAAGAAAATTTAAATGCGAAAGTTGTAGGAACTAAAACTTATGGAAAAGGAACTATTCAAGTTCCAATGCCATTTAAGGATTCTTCTCAATTGAAATATACAACAGCGAAATGGTTGAGTCCTAATGAGAAGAGTGTGGATAAAAAAGGAATTACGCCAGATGTTGAAGTGAATCTAGATCCTGCAATCACAACATCTTCACCTGTTCTAGAAAAAGATGAAGTTTTCAAAGCTGATACTGTAAATATTGCGGCAAAGAGTGTACAAACATATCTAAAATTTTTAGGATACACAGTAGATCGAACAGATGAATACTTCTCACCAGCCTCTAGTAACGCTTTAAAAGCTTTCCAAAAAGATAATGGTTTAGAAGTAACTGGTGAAATTAATGAAAAAGTGATTTCTACTCTAATTTCTCAGGCTAGCTTAAAATGGCATTCCGACGCATCTTATGATACACAACTTGCAAAGGCGGTGGAGTTAGCAAATGGAAAATAAACTATTTGACTTAGTTTCTGAATATCAACCACAAGGTGATCAGCCAAAGGCTATTAAAGAACTTGTGGAAGGTATTCACAGTGGGAAAAAACAACAAGTCTTACTTGGTGCTACAGGTACTGGTAAGACTTTTACCATATCTAATGTAATACAACAAGTAAACAAACCAACTCTAGTATTTGTACATAATAAAACACTAGCAGGTCAGTTGTACTCAGAATTCAAAGAATTCTTCCCTAACAATCGTGTAGAATACTTCGTTTCAAACTTTGATTACTACCAACCAGAAGCTTATATTCCAAGTACAGACTTATATATCGATAAAAACGCAACGACCAATATGGAATTAGACATGCTTCGAATGGCTGCCGTCAATTCCATCCTTGAAAGAAGAGATACGATCATTGTAGCTTCTGTAGCATGTATATATGGTGCTAGTAATCCAGAGCAATATCGTGAAATGTTTTTCTCTATAAGAGTTGGAGATATTATTGATCGTAAAGAATTAATGGGAAAATTAGTGTCACGTCAGTATACAAGAAATGATATGGATTTAGCTCGTGGTACCTTCCGTGTTCGTGGAGATACCATTGAAGTAGCACTTGGACACACCGATGCATATATTTTACGAATTGAAATGTTTGATGATGAAATCGAACGAATCTGCGAAGTAGATCCGTTAACAGGTAAAATCTTAAATGCGTATACAGTTTATGTAATGTATCCGGCAAGTGGCTATGCAACAAAACAAGAAATCATTAACCGTGCCGCAAATACTATTGGAGTAGAATTAGAAGAAAGACTAGCAACCTTTGAAGAAGAAGGCAAACTACTAGAAAAACAACGTCTTGAACAAAGAACACGTTATGATATGGAAGCATTACGAGAATTTGGAGTATGTCCAGGGATTGAAAATTACTCTCGTCATATTGATGGACGTGCGCCTGGTGTTCGTCCCTATACATTACTGGATTACTTTCCAGATGATTTCTTATTAGTAGTAGATGAATCTCATGTATCCTTACCGCAAGTACGAGGTATGTACAACGGAGATAGGGCACGTAAAGAAACTTTAGTAAATTATGGATTCCGTTTACCAAGTGCTTTAGACAATCGTCCTTTACGATTTGAAGAGTTTGAAACTTTAATTCGTCAAGCTATCTTTGTATCTGCGACTCCTGGTGATTACGAACTAACACAAACCAATGGAGAAATCGTAGAACAGATTATACGTCCTACAGGCTTATTAGACCCTGTTGTAGAAGTACGTCCTACACAAGGACAAATTGATGATATCGTAGATGAAATACAAAAACGCATAGAGCAAAACGAACGTGTCTTAATCACCACTCTAACGGTTCGTATGGCAGAAGATTTAACATCCTATTTAAAAGGAATGGATTTCAAGGTGGCATGGTTACACCATGAAGTTAAAACGATAGAACGTACGGAAATTATACGTGATTTAAGAAAAGGAAAATACGATGTATTAATAGGAATCAACTTGTTAAGAGAAGGGTTGGACATTCCTGAAGTTTCCCTGATTACAATATTAGATGCGGATAAAGAAGGGTTCTTAAGAAGTGAACGTTCCTTGATTCAGATTATAGGACGTGCTGCACGTAATGCGCATGGTAAAGTTATCATGTACGCAGATAAAATGACAGACTCTATGAAAAAAGCATTAAGTGAAACGACACGACGTAGAGAAATTCAAATTGCATATAATGAAGAACATGGCATCACCCCAAAAACAATTATTAAGCCAATTCATGAAGTTGTTCGTAGTAAAGAAACACAAGAAATGACTGCGAAATATATGAATAAGAAAGCAAATGTTAGTAAGAAGGATAAAGAGAAACTGATTACAAGTTTACAGAAAGAGATGAAAGAAGCCGCAAAAGTATTAGACTTTGAACGTGCGGCAGAACTTCGTGATATCTTAATTGAATTACAGAGTTCATAAGGAGGTCCTATGTTTAAAGATTCGGATAAAAAACTTAATCGCTTAACAATGAAAAATGTGTTGTTTATCATTACATTTACAATTGCGTTGATTTGGGTATTGTTACATATGAATGATGTGGTAGATGGATTCTTTTCTATTGTCGCAATGTGTAAACCATTTATATATGGTATCATGATCGCCTTTGTATTTAATTTGCCACTTAAATTCTTTATGCGTAAATTGCCATCTTCTTTAGGTAAAAGTAAAAAAATAGTCGCGGCATTATTGTCCGTTGGAGTAATTATACTTATATTCACATTTATCTTTTGGATTGTGGTACCACAAGTTGTCGAAAGTATTACAGCGTTAGCGGAACAATTGCCAGGCTATGTACAAAGTGCTGGGAAAATGCTGGATGATATCATTAAAAATCGTGATATACCAGAAGATATAATTAAACAAATCGATACAATCACAAAAAATATTGGAAGTACAATTGCGACAGTTATCAAAACTGGATTGCCTCAATTGTTAAATGTGGCAACGGGATTTGCGAGTAGTGTCGCAAATATCTTTATGGCATTAGTCATTGCGGTGTATTTAACGGTATCAAAAAATAAACTTATTTCACAATGCAAACGTTGTATCTATGCATTTACAAATGAAAAAACCAATACGTACCTATTACGCGTTGGAACACTTGTGAATAAGACATTCTCTTCCTTTATTGCAGGTCAATTAGTAGAAGCTATCATCATTGGGTTGTTGTGCTATGTTGGATGTTTAATTCTGAAATTCCCTTATGCACCTATTCTTGCGGTGATCATTGGATGTACAAATATCATACCTATCTTTGGAGCTATCTTTGGGGTTGCGATTTGTGCATTGTTAGTTGCCTTTGTAAATCCAGTACAAGGAGTGTTCTTTGTTATCTTTGGAATTTGTCTACAACAATTTGAGTCGAATCTAATTTACCCTAGGGTTGTAGGAAGTAGTGTTGGACTCTCAGGTTTATGGGTGCTATTTGCGATTACCGTAGGTGGTGGATTGTTTGGGTTTGCGGGAATGCTATTAGGCTTACCAACATTCTCTGTTATATATTGCCTACTTCGTGATGAAGTTAATCGTAGAGTGAAACTAAAAAAAGAAAAAGAAAAGAATGCAAAACTAGTAGAAGTGAGTGAGGGCTAATCGTTAGATTAGCTTTTCTTTCACAAAAATGGAATTCTACTTTAAAATCCGTTATAATGCTTACAGAGAGGTGATGACATGATAATTCTAATATCCCCAGCAAAAATAATGAAGGAACAACGTATACACGAGCCATCACAGCTTCCAATATATTTGTCTAAAACAAAAAGTATTGTAGAACAACTAAAAATATATGATATTGAAGATCTAAAAAAGCTGATGAAAATAGATGATAAAATAGCAATCATGACCTTACAAAGGTTCTCCGATATGAAGTTTGATCACAAGGGTTTTAGTGCCTTGGATATTTACGATGGAATTGCCTTTAAAGCAATCGCCATAGAAACTTGTAAGGATAAACAATGGAATTATTTAGACAAGCATTTAAGAATTCTTTCTGGTTTATATGGAATTGTAAAACCAAGTGATTCTATTTATCCATACAGATTAGAAATGCAAACAAAGTTGAGTGTTGATGATACTGCACATCTCTATGCATATTGGATGGAAGATTTAGCAAGTGCTATCATAAAAGAACAAGCGGATCATATAGAGCCTTATATCTTAAACTTAGCAAGTAAAGAATATGATAAATGTATTCGACCATATATAAAAGATGATAGCTTCATCGATATTGAATTCTATGAAAGAAAAGATCACAAGATAAAAATGCACTCGACTCAAGTAAAAAAAGCAAGGGGTATGATGGTGCGCTTTCTTGCGGATTATCATATCGAGTACTTAGAAGATGTCAAAACGTTTCAAGAAGATGGGTATAAATATCATGATGCTTTATCTAGCAATCGAAAACTAGTGTTCGTAAAAGATATGTAAATATTTCCCAGGAAAAGGAGGAAACGATATGCGTTATGCAATCAGTGCATGTTTAACAGGCGTTAATTGTAAATATAGTGGTGGTAATAATCTAGAAAATGAACTAATGGAATATATTAAGGATAAGGAATATATGACCATTTGTCCAGAAGTGCTAGGAGGTTTGCCAATACCTAGATTGAGTTGTGAAATTGTAGATGGAAAGATTTTAAATGCAGCAAATGAAGACTGTACAGAGGCTTTTTATGTAGGAGCTAGAATAGCATTAGAACAAATTATAGAGTATCAAGCGGATATCGTAATCTTACAACCTAGAAGTCCAAGTTGTGGAGTTGGGTACATATATGATGGGGCATTTCAAGGAAGGTTGAAAGATGGAAATGGTATTTTTGTGGAAATGCTGTTGAAAGAGGGAATTCCTGCGATGACTTGGGAAGAATTTAGTGCATCCACTAGAAAAGAGCAATAAACTATTATAATATGGAGGATTTACAGATAAAATATGATTTTTCTTTAAAAAAAGGCAAATTAAGATTGTAAGTGTTATCAAAATGGGTTAAAATAGTATATGTAAATAAGTTAATTTTAGGAGGAATATAAAATGAAACAAATTACTGTATCCGTAATCGATCCAGTTGGATTACACGCACGTCCAGCTACTGTTGCTGTAAATGCAGCTAGCAAATTCAAATGTGAAGTAAACGTATCTTTCAAAGGACGCGAAGTAAACATGAAATCAATCATGGGTGTTATGTCACTGGGAATCCCAACACAATCTGAGATTACTATCTCTTGTAATGGGGATGATGAAGAAGCAGCTATCGCTTCTATTGAAGAAGTATTACGCGCTCAAAAAATCATCGGTTAATTAAAAGACTAAGGAGAAAAAGATGAGGTAACTTGTCTTTTTTTTATATTCATTTGGTAAATATTTCAATTTTAATTCAAATTAGAAATCGCTTACATTCTACATCAATCTACAGATTTTTTTTATGTTATGTGATATAATAAAAACAACAATTATGGAAAGGGAGAATTTATCATGGTAAAAGAATTATACGAAAAATGGTGTAGTCATCCAAACCTTGATCCTTCTTATAAAGAAGTACTTCAAAAGATGGATGAAAAAGAAATGAATGATGCTTTTTATACAACAATAGAATTTGGTACAGCCGGGATGAGAGGACTATTAGGTCCAGGAACAAACCGTATCAATCTACATACGATTCGTAAAGCAAATGTAGGATTTGCGCAATATATTAGCGCGCATGGAGAAGACGCAAGAAAAGCAGGTGTTGCGATTGGTTATGATAATCGCCATATGTCTTATGAATTTGCGATGGATTCAGCTAAACTACTAGCAACTTATGGAATTACATCTTATGTGTTTGAAAGTTTACGTCCAACTCCTGAATTAAGCTTTGCGGTACGTTATTTCAAATGTTTTGGTGGAATTATGGTAACCGCATCTCATAATCCAAAAGAGTATAACGGATATAAACTATACGATGACAAAGGATGCCAATTGGTACCAGCACTTGCTCAACAAGTAATCGATCGCGTGAATGCTGTTGAAGATGAACTTGCTATTAAGGCAGAACCAACAAGTGAACAAGAAGCATTGATTCATATTATTGGAAAAGAAGTAGATGAAATCTACTATGAAAAAGTATTAGATATTCAATTAAATCCAAATATTGCGAAAGATAATGTAAAAATAATCTTTACTCCTGAACATGGAACAGCAAACATTCCTGTGAAAGAAGTATATACAAGAGCAGGTTACAACTTTGTGGCAGTAGAAGAACAATGCTCACCAGATCCTGACTTTTCAAATACACCTACTCCTAATCCAGAGGAAAAAGGAGCATATGATTTAGCATTAGAATATGCGAAACGCGAAGATGCAGATATCATTTTGGTATGTGATCCAGATGCTGACCGCATGGGTGTTGGTGTAAAACATGATGGTGAATATCGCTTACTAACTGGAAATCAAAGTGGTGCTGTTCTTATTGAATACATTTTCTCTCAATTAACTGCGAAAGATCGTATGCCAAATCAACCAGTTATGTTCAATACTGTAGTTACAAGTGATTTGGGTGAAAAGATTGCAGATAAATATGGTGTTGCTACTGAAAAGACATTAACTGGATTTAAATTCATTGGTGAAAAAGTCGCAAAATATGAAATCACAAATGAAAAACAATATGTATTTGGATATGAAGAAAGTTATGGTTCTTTGATCAAACCATTCGTACGTGATAAAGATGCTCCTCAAGCTTGTTTAATGTTGGCAGAGGCAGCGTGCTACTATAAAGAAAAAGGCAAAACTTTAGTCGATGTACTTTATGATTTATATGCAGAACTTGGCTATTATGAAGAAAGCCAAACTTCACTTACTTTAAAAGGACAAGAAGGTGCACAAAGAATTCAAGAAATATTGGCAACACTACGTAAAACTCAACTAAGCAATATCAATGGCTCTACTGTAACTCGTTTTGAAGATTATAAAGAAAGTAAAATCATCGAAAATGGAGAGGCACGCGAGTTAGAAGGATTTACAAAATCTGATGTCTTGAAGTATTACTTAGAAGATGGAAGCTGGATTGCAATTCGTCCAAGTGGTACAGAGCCAAAATGTAAGTTCTATTATTGTATTAAAGGAACTTCTTTAGAAGATGCACATCAAAAAACAGTTGCATACCAAAGTGCGATGGAGGAGCTTATTAAATAATTAGAATTCAAAATTCTTAATTACAATTTAAAAGCAAGAGGTAGGAATGCAGATATCACATCTGAATCTTACCTCTTTTAACTATGCTGATTTTAATCATTACTTTTTACTTTTCTTTCTCGTGTATTTTGAATTCCATAGGCTTCACGGTATTTTGTAACTGTTCGACGCGACACAGAATAATCATAGTTTTTTAATTCCTCGACTATTTGTAAATCCGAATAAGGGTGTTGTTTATCCTCATTTGAAATAATATCTCGAATTGCTTTCTTTATGGCGTCACTACTATCACCCTTCGTTGTAGAAGTAACAAAAAGGTGGGATAGAGGAAAAATATCATTCTCAAATTCATAATACTTGTTCATAACGGCACGGCTGACAGTTGCTTGATTCATGCCTAAAGTATTCGCAATATCGCTTTGTTTAAGAGGCTTTAATTCACTTTGATAAAGGAAATGGCTATTTTGCTGATTTATAATCTCGCTTGCCACAAGCATCATCGTAGCATTTCTTTTCTCTATGTTTGCTATAAATACCTTCGATTGCTCGAAGTAATCTTTTAAGACAGGGTTTGTCTTCATCAAATCCATATATTCATCATGATAGTGCAACTGCAAATTGTTGATTGGAGTAAGTATGAGGTTATTATCATCGATTTCTAGTTTTAAATCTGGTAGAATTTGTAACTCATTTTCACTGTAGAATGAACTACATGGATAAGGAGATAAAGATTGAATAAATTGGACAGTTCTTTTTACCTCGTTTTCACTACAGTTTGATAATCTTGCTATCTTACGATAGTCTTTTTTTGCTAGATCTTCTGTGTGTTCTAACAGTATTTTTTCAGCGAGTACGTTTTGCGATTTTTTTGCTTGTAGGTAGATCGCATGTAAACTATTTTTGGCGCCCACACCACAAGGTTCTAATGATTGTATGATAACAATGTGTTTCCTCAGTACGTCTATCGATATATTCAATAAAGATGAACAATCCTCATGGTTTTCCACAAAGAATCCATGTCGATCCAAAGATTCAATAATGTAAGTACAAACGGTATCATCGTATTTAAAATTACAAGTATGCAATTGTGAAAAAAGATGTTCCTTTAAATTAATAGGCTTTATGAAAGTGTTACATATATCAAAATATTCAAAGGATGTAGACCATGAATCATCGATTTCTAGTAATGGATTATCTTGAACAGCCTCAAAAATACTTTCTATTAGTTCATTGCTTGATAGTTTTAATATATCAAGAGAATCATAGAGAGCAGTATTAAACATCAAATTCTGTTTTAGAGTTTGCTTATTTTGTAGAGTTTGCTTCATCTTATCATCTCCATATCTATATTCTCGCATTTTTCATGCCAAAAATATAGAGTATTAGATTTTTTTAATTTACATTTTTTGTTTATATGCCTATGCTTGACAAATGTATCAAGAACTGTTATTTTGAAAAATAGAAAGCTGGTGTAGGTATGAATGAAGAAATATTAAGTTTCCTTCTACTGCAAACACAAAAGAAGCATTCCTCCACGGTCAATGAAATTAGTGAAGCAATTCATATGAGTAGAAATCTAACTGCAAAGGCAGTTCATGAATTGTATGATCAGGGAAGAATTATAAGTATCGATGGGGAAAAACGATGCTATTATCACAAGGAGTTACTAGAGGAAATGTATCATCAGACGTTATCACAAACGCAGTTTAAATGCGATAGGTCTTTGTGGGATGCATTAGGAAATGAAGAACGAAGAGATTTTGAGAAGTTAATAGGATTCGATGACAGTTTAGCAACATGTGTTGAAATGTGTAAAGCAGCAATCTCTTATCCACAGAATTCCCTTCCTGTTTTATTGAATGGACCAACAGGTACAGGAAAAAGTTTTATGGCACAACTTATGTACGAATATGCATGTGGTTGTGGAATTATAGCTGAGGACGCTCCATTTATAACCTTGAACTGTAGCGAATACGCGAATAATCCCGAACTATTAAGTGCACATTTATTTGGGCATAAAAAAGGAGCATTCACCGGTGCAGATAGAGATAATCCAGGGCTTATTCAAGCAGCACATGGAGGAATTTTATTTCTTGATGAGGTGCATTGTCTAAAAGCAGAATGCCAAGAAAAACTATTCTTATTTATGGATAAAGGTGAATTCCATCGTATTGGTGAAAATGAAAAATGGGAAACTTCCCATGTTCGTTTGATTTTTGCAACTACAGAGAGTCCTGAAAAAGTTCTTTTGAAAACATTTTTACGGCGTATTCCTGTACTCGTTTATATACCTGCTCTTAGTGAACGAGGTATATATGAAAGAATACAATTACTGTATACAATTTTTTCGCAGGAAGAAAAGAGAATACAAAGACCTATTTCTATATCTAATCTAGTGTATAATGCGTTTTTAAGTTATCACTTTACTGGAAACATAGGTGAATTAAAAAATACGATTCAAGTATGTTGTGCTCATGCATTACATACATCAAATGAAGAAAGTCTACAAATACATTTAGAAGATCTTCCAGATAAAATGTTTGATCAAACAAAGCAAACAGGTTCCAATCTTTGTGAAAGTGATGAAAGAATGATTCGCATCAATGATTTAAGAAACCAAGGGAATAAGGAAAGTCCTCTACTTTTGCTATATGAATCATTTGCTACAGAGTGTAATGTGTTAGATGACTATTTGAATAGTTTACAAGTTTACTACGATAAAGTTAATTTTGATACACAAAATGCAACTAGTAATAAACACGAATTTATCTTTGAGAATCTGGAAGGGATTGTTCGCAAGACTTTTCAAAAATATGGAGGTAAGATAAACAACAACGATTTATTGTCTTTGTTTCATATGTTTGAAGATATACGAAGACAGCCAATGAATGTAAAGAAATTTCAATTAGAGAACAAAGAGATGTTGCATAAGTTACATACATTTATAAAAAGTGCTTTACCTAAAGAGAAACTCATGTCAAATGAAATTATGCAATTACTATACCGCCAAACTGATTTAAGATTCGAATCCTTTGATATAGATGTACTAGCTTTGATTATAAGATTGTTTAATAGAAATACGGATCTTCATAAACGTATTGGAATCATTTTGGCACATGGCTATTCCACTGCTAGTTCAATTGCAGATGCAGCAAATAAATTATTAGATGATTATATTTTTGAATCTATCGATATGGCAATCGATGATGATAGTTCAAAAATCGTGGAGGAATTGAATACATATTTGCACAACAACAATAATTTTGAAGAACTGGTACTATTAGTTGATATGGGATCACTAGAACAAATCTATACAGGAATTGATCAAAATATCCATGCGAATATAGGAATCGTTAATAATATAACAACAAAGCTTGCATTAGAAGTAGGGAATGGATTAAGAAATAATGTTCCTTTGCATGAATTATTACAAGTGGTGTGCGAAGGGAATGAATTTCGTTTTCACATCATCGAAAAAAGACAAAAAGAGGATATCATTGTTTGCGCATGTGCTAGTGGATTGGGAACCGCAGAGAAATTAAGAAAGTTATTGATTTCTTCCTTTCCTTCAGATATCAAAATTCATGTTGTAACACATGATTATCATCTTCTTATGGCACAAAAAGAACATAGCGAATTATTTGAAAAAAACAATGTCCTTTGCGTAATAGGTACACTCGATCCAGTGATTGACAATGTAGCATTCATACCGATTGAAGAATTGATTGTTGAACAAGATATAGAAAAATTAGGACATATCCTTCGAGACTATATGAACAAGGATGAGGTAGAAAAATTCAAACAAGATATATTGAAGAACTTCTCATTGACTAATGTTATGAATTACTTAACGATTCTAAATCCAACGATGTTGTTGGAGCATGTTGCTTCAGCCTTGGATCACCTTCAGAAAATATACGGTATACATTTGCATAATACGACTTGTGTTGGCTTGTATGTACATATATGTTGTATGATTGAAAGATTGGTTATGCGACAGCCTTTGGATAACTATGTGGATATTGATCATTTAAAGAAGATGGAACATAAATTTATACAATGTGTAAAAAAATCATTTGAAGATACAGAAAAATATTATGGCATTGAAATACCAGAACACGAAATCGGATATATATATGATTATATTCAAAATGGTGCCAATATGAATGATGAATGGTAAAAAAGTAGATAAATATTCTACTTTTTTTAAAGTTTGGCACACCCTATGCGATACTAATTTGTGAATGGAATTCCAGTTTAGAAAGGATTGATGAGATTGAGAAATGTGATTCTAGCATCACACGGAGCATTGTGTGAAGGCATGAAAGATTCATTAAGAATGATTGCAGGTGAAGAGATTGTAAAAGATGTACGAACATACTCTTTACACCCTGGAGAAAATGCAATCGAATTCGCACAAGAGTTAAAAAGGGAAATAGAAAGTCATCCAGAAGAAGAATATATTGTGATTACGGATGTACTAGGAGGTAGTGTACATACCTCAATGCTTCAAATTCTAGGAAACAAAAACATCAAACTATTTACAGGGATGAATTTGGCTATGACTCTAGAAATAGTTACTTCTACAGAAGTAATGGAAGGTCACGAAAACCATTACTTAGAGGTAGGCAGAAATGGGATTATGTTTACAGAGAATATAGATTTATTAAATACGGAATCAGAAGATTTCTAACAGGAGATGAATGATGGAAAATAAGAATTTTTTGAGTATATTTCAAAATGAAAAGCCAGTATTCGGTATGTTACATCTGAAAGGCAGTACTCATGATGAAATTTTTGAAAAAGCAAAAAATGAAATAGACTTATATATAGAAGGAGGAGTAGATGCAATCATTGTAGAGAATTATTTTGGAAATTACTATGATATGGAAAATATCCTTCAATATTTGCTTGATGCAAAAAAAGATATTATCTATGGTGTAAATTGCTTGCATGTAGATCCAATGGGATTCTATTTGGCAAAGAAATACTGTGCTAGCTTTGTTCAATTAGACTCTGTTTGTGGACATTTGAAAGTACGAGATGATCCGGGATTTGATGAATTTATTAAGTTGTGTAAAAAAGGTTATGATGGTTATATATTGGGCGGAGTTAGGTTTAAATATCAACCATATAAATCAGGAAGAACGCTAGAGGAAGATTTGAATATAGGGAAAACTAGATGTGATGCCATTGTGGTTACACAAGATGCAACTGGACAAGAAACAAGCCTTGATAAAATAGAAAAATTCCGTAAAATTCTAGGAGATTTTCCATTAGTTATCGGTGCTGGAATGACGCCTGATAATTGTGAAAAACAATTAGAATTAGCAGATGCTGCAATCGTAGGAAGTTACTTTAAAGATACATATAAGGATGATGGTGACTTGGATTTGTCACATATTCAAGATATGGTGCACGCATTAAATAATATACGAAAGAAAAAAGGAGTGTAGTACATGATAAAAACGGTAAGAATAGATCATCGATTATTGCATGGACAAGTTGCGTTTTCATGGACGAAATTTCTTGAAGCAGATTGTATTTTACTTGCTAGTGATGAATTGATGAAGGATGAGTTGAAAATGAGTGCCATGCGCTTAGCAAAACCCGTTGGTGTAAAACTTGTAATGAAATCTCTAGATGATTCAATTCAAGCGATAAAAAGTGGAGTAACAGATAAATATAAATTATTTATTATAGTTGAAAGTGTAGAAGATGCATATCGTTTGTGCAATGGAATTGATGCTATTAAATCAGTAAATATAGGGGGAATGAAAATGAGAGAAGATCGTCGTCAAATTTCAAAAGCAGTGTTTGTCAGTGAAGATGATATTCGCTTGTTTCAAGAGCTTCATCAACGTAATATCGAATTAGAAGTTCGTTTAGTTCCAAGCGATACAAAACAAGACGTAATGTCTTTGATAAAAAATAAATAAGAAAGGGAGAGTATCATGACAGATAATTTAATGTTACAAACAGTTTTAATAACGTTAGTTGCTTTATTTGGTTACATGCACAATTGGTTGGGTTCAACTATGTGGAATCGTCCAATTGTTGTCTCAGCTTTGACAGGACTTGTATTAGGAGATTTAACAACAGGTATTATTACAGGAGCAACGTTGGAATTAATATTCTTAGGAGCAGTTCCAATTGGAGCAAGTAATCCCCCTGATACTACATCAGGAGCGATTATAGGGACATCTTTCGTAATATTAAGTGGACAAGAAATTGGTGCAGCAGTTGCGTTGGCAATCCCTGTAGCTACATTAGTTTTATTAATTGGTAATGTATTCATGATGTTTGTGGTTCCTGAAGCAGTTCATTTAGCAGATCGCTATGCAAAAAATGGAGATTGCAACAAAGTAAATATGGTTGCTATTGCGACAAGCTTAGGGTATCGACTTGCACAAGCTATTATTGTTGGAATTGGATTTTATATCGGTGTTCCAGTAATTAAAGATATTCTAGACTTTGTACCTAAATTTATCATTGATGGAATGAATGTTGCAGCTGGTATTCTTCCTGCGATTGGTTTTGCAATGTTAGCGAAAATGATTGTTTCAAAGGAATTATCACCATTTTTATTGATAGGGTTCTTATTGGCAGCATATTTAAAAGTGCCTGTATTCGGCGTTGCATTATCAGGTTTAGCGATTGCTAGTATCATATTCTTTAAAGACAGTAAAAATCAAAAGGAGGTTTTTGTTGATGAAAACGAATTCTAAAGTTGAGACATTGATGGAAGGTTCTCGCATAACAAAGGGTGATTTTTGGAAAGTATTTCGCCGTTCATGTTGTTTAGATTCCGCATGGAACTATGAACGTCAACAAAACCTAATGTATTGTTTCATGATGATTCCAATTTTGAAACGACTTTATTCAGATGATAAAGAAAAAATGGCGGATGCACTTCAAAGACATCTAGAGTTTATGTCATGTACCCCTCATATTGTTACTTTGTTAGGAGGTATTACAGGTGCGATGGAAGAGGAAAATGCAAACAATCCCGATTTCGACGCAGCTAGTATCAGTGCTGTAAAAACATCTCTTATGGGACCTATGGCAGGTATTGGAGATTCATTCTTCTGGGGAACTCTACTAACGATTGCTATTGGTATTGGTGTCTCTTTTGCAAAAGAAGGAAGTATTATTGGACCAATTGCATTTATCTTAATCATTAATATACCTGGCTTTTTGGCAAGATATTATTGCTTAAAATCTGGATTCAAGTATGGGGTTAAATTCTTTAGTGATTTAAATGATAATGCAATCATTCAAAACATTACTAAAGCAGCCTCTATTCTTGGGCTTATGGTAATTGGTGCGATGATTGCTACTACTGTTAATATCACAATTCCTTATGAGATAGGAGTTGCAGGTGCAACACAACCTATTCAAACGTACATTGATCAAATAATGCCATGCTTACTACCTGTGTTAGCGTTTGGTATTATGTATTGGTTATTAGGAAAGAATATTAAAACAACAACAATATTAGTGTTTCTAATTATTATATCTTGTATTGGAACATTCTTCGGTATTGTATAGAACTCGGGATGGTCGATTTATTGACCATCTTTTTTCTATTTCATACAATTTCCACATATTATAATGAAACCCTTTACATAAATGTAAAATATGACATAAAACGCTATGTTTTATACGGAAAATAGAGTAAAATAGAAGATATAAAGAAACTGGAGGATTACGTATGAAAAAACATAATTTACAAGAATATTACAAGGGGAATGATATTCATGCATATGAAACATTTGGTGCACATGTGTGTGTAGAAAGAGATTGTAAAGGTGTTCGATTTACAACCTATGCTCCACATGCGAAGAGCATTCAAGTCATTGGGTCATTTGATGATTGGAGTTGTAAAGGTCATGAAATGAAACGTAAAGATGATAAAGGGGTATGGTCTTTATTTATCAAAGATGTAAAAGAGGGAGATATGTATAAATATCGTATCACCCAAGCAACCGATCGTGTTGTGGATAAAATGGATCCTTATGCTTTTTATAGCGAGTTACGTCCCAACACCGCAAGTATTGTAGCGGATATTGACAGTATGAAGTGGACAGATGAAAAATGGATGTCCACACGTACAAAAAACTTTGATAAACCTTTGAATATTTATGAGATGCATCTTGGTTCATGGAAAAAAGATGAAGCAATCGAATGGGTGAATTATAAAACTATCGCAAAGGAATTAATTGCATATTTAAAAGATCATAACTTTACACATGTGGAATTGATGCCTTTAAATGAATTCCCATTTGATGGTTCATGGGGATATCAGTGTAGTGGATATTTCAGTGCTACTTCTCGTTATGGAAGCGTGAAAGATTTAATGTATCTTATCAATGCTTTACATAAAGCTAATATAGGAGTTATTTTAGATTTTGTGCCTGTGCACTTCGTAAAAGATGATTTCTCCTTATCATATTTTGATGGAACACCACTTTATGAATATGAAAAAGCAGTAGATGCGGATTCACAATGGGGGACTGCAAACTTTAACCTTTGGCGTGAAGAAGTACGCTCTTTCCTCATGTCTGCGGCATCTTTCTGGATTGATAAATATCATATTGATGGATTACGTATGGATGCGATTTCCAATGTTATTCATTGGCATGGTAACAAAGATTTAGGAGAAAACGAAGGAGCTATTCATTTTATCAAACGAATGAATTACAACCTATCACAAGAATATCCTGGTGTTATGTTAATCGCAGAAGATTCAAGTGACTTCCCGAAAGTAACAGCCTCAACCTTAGATGGCGGATTAGGGTTTGATTACAAATGGGATTTAGGATGGATGAATGATACCTTGCAATACCTTGAAAAAGACCCAATTTATCGTAAATGGCACCAAAGTAGTATTACGTTCTCTATGGCATATTTCTATTCTGAACGATTTATGGTGGAATTTAGCCATGATGAAGTTGTACATGGTAAAAAAACAATCGTAGATAAAATGTGGGGAAGTTATGAACAGAAATTCTCACAATTACGAACTCTTTACCTATATATGTTCACACACCCTGGAAAGAAATTGAATTTTATGGGAAATGAATTAGCACATTTCCGTGAATGGGATGAAACGAAACAATGTGATTGGGATTTATTGAAATATCCAATGCATGATGCATTCAATAAGTACTTTGGAAAGCTAGGAGAATTATATACAACGATTCCTGCACTTTATGAAAAAGATTATGATTGTGCATCTTTTGAATGGATTGATGCGGATAATGCAGATGAGAATCTATTTTCATTCTTGCGTAAAAATGAAGATCGAAATTATGTAGTTGTTTTAAATTTCTCCCCAAATGCTTACCAAAAACATGTGTTTGGTGTACCTTTTGCGGGAACCTACAACGAAATCTTAAATACCGAATTAGATATTTATGGTGGAGAGATAACAGGGTTACAAAAAGTGAAAGCAGAGAAAGAAGAATGTAACAAACAACCTTATCGTATTGCGGTTGATGTACCAGCCTTTGGTGGAGTGCTTTTAGAGTATAAAATAAAGAAGACCACGCCAACAAAGAAAACGGCTGTTAAAGCTACCAAGAATGTTAAGAAATGATCGTTTGCTAATTCAGCACAACCTGTGTATAATAATTGCAAATGCTTTAAGCGAAAGGCAGGGATTTTATGAAAGTAGTAGTCATCGGTAGTGGAAGCTGGGGAACTGGCCTAGCACAAGTGTTATGTGATAACAAAGTAGATGTAACCATTTATGGAAACTGTGAAAGTGAAATACAGGACATCAATGAGAATCATAGAAATTCAAAATACTTTGAGAATGTAGATATCAATCCAGATTTAAAGGGAACGATGGATATTGAAGTGGTCAAAGGTGCAGATATTGTGTTATTAACGGTACCTACCATTGCGATAGAAAGTGTTTGTAAACAAATAGATCCTCTATTAGATAAGAAGACAATCATCGTCAATGCATCAAAAGGTTTCCATCCAGAAACTTTTGAACGTATGTCTTGCGTAATTCGTAAACATATCAGTCCTGAACATTTGAGTAGTGTCGTATCTCTTATTGGACCAAGTCACGCGGAAGAAGTAGTGGTTCGTATGTTAACAACCATTTGTGCTATTTCTTTAAATGAAGAAGACGCTAAAGTTGTTCAAGAGACATTCTCTAATGATTATCTACGTATCTATACAGGAAATGATGAAATCGGTAGTGAAATTGGAGTCGCTATTAAAAATGCGATTGCAGTTGCTAGTGGTGTGCTTTCTGGCTTAGGTTATGGAGATAATACACGTGCTGCTTTGATTACTCGCGGTCTTATGGAAATGACACGTTATGGAGTTGCTATGGGTGGACGTCAAGAAACATTCATGGGCTTGACTGGTATAGGTGACTTAATTGTTACTTGTACAAGTAAGCATTCACGTAATTTCCAAGCTGGTTATGAAATAGGAGAACACGATAGTGCGAAATATTTCTGGGATAACAATACAAAAACTGTAGAAGGTGTGCGTACTGCGAAAGCAGTTCATGAAACAGCTGTAAAAGCAGGAATTGATATGCCAATTGTAAATGAAATATATCGTGTGTTATTTGAAGATGAAAAACCAAGTGAATCCGCAAAGACTTTGATGTTGCGTGATTTGAAAACGGAAATCAATTTATAAAATGCATATATAAAACTGAAATGTAAGGAGGATTATTTTCTAAGTATTCCTCCTTTTTATATATGTAATATTTATATAGGGATAAAGCATTCTAGAAACTGGAGTGCTTTTCTTGTATCCTGTACAAATAATGTTATACGTTGTGAAATAAATTGTATTTGATTTATCTTAGATGGATTGTTATTTTATACTAGAAGGAACATTAGAAATGGGAGTGATGTAATGAACAACGCAATGTTACTAGTTTTAATATCCATTGTTATGATGGCGATTGCTATACCATTCATTATTAGGAGTTTATTATGGAATCGTGTTTTGAAATATTTGCATAAAGGACAATATGAGGATGTATTGAAGAATCTTCATAGTAACGCATTCAAACTGTTTTTTAGTGAGTATGATCGACAATACAATTGTTTACGAGTATATCTAGCAAAATCAGAGAATAAAAAGATTGAAGAACAAACAAAGATACTATTAGCGATGAAATTAAGTGAACAACAGGCATATCAAGTTGCCAGTCAAACGTATTTTTATTTTTTAGAAAAAGGTAATAAAGAGATATGTTCTCAAATACTAGAGTTCATAAAGAATAAGGCGGATGAGAATACGATTCGTTATAATAGTATGCTTTATCGTGTCATGATTGAAAAGAAGTATGAGGATATAGAACCATTAGAACGTATGCTTGTAGATATGGAGCAAGCCAAAGTAAAAAAGGATTATCAAGCTGATCATCAAGTACAAATGGGATTATTACAGTATCTACTAGCTTTGCAATATTCTTATAAGAAAGATCGTAAGATGATGGAAGCATATGTACATAAGGCAAAGGGGAATTTAAAGGGAACACCTTATTACAAAAAAGTAAAACAACTTTATAGTTGAAACAAGGGAGGAATTACATGAATGCAGTATCAAATCTTGATAAGCGTTGCTACGACATATTAAAGAGAATCATGTATGCTGGTGGCTATTTAAAGATACAAGAGCTAGCAGATGAAATGCAAAGTTCAAAGCGAAGTGTATATTATGATATTAATAAAATCAACGACTGGCTTCAAGAGCGAGGTATAGAAGAATTAATACAAGAAAGAGGAAAAGGAATCATTGTAAATCACACACAGATTAAAGCTATTCAAGATGCATTATCTGAAACGAGCAGTGATACAAATCATTTGTTTACACGTGATGAACGAGTAAAGATACAAATTTGTTCCATTATCATACGATCCAATCCATTATATATAGAAGATTTTATGGAGTCCTGTCAGGTAAGCCGTAATACGATTATCAATGATTTAAAGAGTGTTGCACAGTTTCTAGAAATCTACAATCTAACATTGTCCTATGATATCAAACGAGGATATCGAATCGTTGGAGATATTATTAGGAAGCGTGCATTGTTCTTTATGTTGTTTCCATCTTTGTGGGAATACTATGAAAGAAAACTTATCCCAGCGGTAGATGAAGAGAGTATGCAACATAATTTACATCTTCTAAAGCAAATTGAACAAGAATTACAAGCAGAATATGTAAGTGGTATTTTGCCTTCCTTGGCACTCTTCTTATCTTCCGTAGATAAAAGAAATGATCGTTTGACGTTTAATGATATGGATGAAGAAGAAATAGTAGAAACAAAAGAATATTATTTAGTATCACAAATGTTTGTACGTCTTGCGCCTGAAGAGAAAATTTATGTGACCTTGCATTTGTTGGGGTCGCGTTTACAAACCATACCTGTAAATGTAATGAAGGATCAAGATGAGACGTATGAAATTTCAAAAAACTTAGTGCATGAATTTGAACGTTTGACGTGTGTTTATTTTGATCAAGAAGAAGAGTTGATCAATGCTATTAATGCACATTTGAAAACATCCTTATATCGTTATCGTTATGGAATTCAGTTAGGAAACCCAATGTTGGATAGTATTGAAACAGAGTATGAGGAGCTATATGAGATTACGAAGAAATCTTGTGAATATTTAGAACGAACACTTGGATACTTGATATCCGATGCAGAAGTTGCTTATATAACTTTACATTTTGGTGCTTTTATGACGATGCGAGAAACTAAAAGTAGAAATCTTCGTATTCTTATCATTTGTCCAAATGGGATAGGAACTGGGAATATGCTTCGTAATGAAGTAGCTTCACTTGTTCCACAAGCAACAGAAATTATCAATCTACCGTTGAGCCAATATCAGAAGGATCATGGGTTTGATGTAGTCATATCTACAGTTGTATTAGCGGAAGAGAAGAAGCTTATTGTTGTGCATCCGATTTTGACAGATCAAGATAGAGTAACCATACTACGCAACTGTATGGTAAGTGAACCTCATGCGAACCTTCAAATACAAGAAATTGTTCGACTTGCGACTAACTATATTCCTAGTTCAAAACTAAATGCATTTGAAAGAGATCTACAAAATTATTATGCTAGTATGCAATCTCATGTAGTACCACATCACAACTATGGACACAACTTATTGTATTATTTAAAACTCTCCCATATTAAGCAGTATGATGAAGAATGCGATTGGGAAGAGGCAATTCGCTATTCCTGTACACCATTGTTAGAGGATGAATCTATATCGCAAGAATATGTAGAAGCAATTCTGGAAGATCAAAAGCAACGTGGTCTTATGATGTTCCTTGCGGATGGTTTGGTGTTGGCGCATGCTGCAATAGAGAAGGGTGTTCGAAAGCTTGATGTATCCATGTGTACATTCAAACATCCAGTTACCTTTTTAAACGGTAAACAAGCACGCATTATTATTGTATTATGTGCGGAAGATCAACGAAAACATATTCATATTTTAAACGATGTATTGAACATATTTTCTAAGAAGAAAAGCATTGAACAAATTGCTGCACTTACATCTAGTAAAGAAATACAAACTTATATACAAACGCATACGCAAGCAGAGGATGAATAAAGAACATAAGTAGGCAAAGGTTGCCAGTGTAACCAAAACTTGCACAAATTGGTGCAATTATTTGGTTACATTCATCTATTGGATTGCACATAAACAAGAAAAGAATTGGCCTTGTATTAGCGCCAATTAAAATGGATAATGAACATGTAAAGGGGAAATAAAATGAAGTCAATGAGCCATTTATTAAAAGAAGAAAACTGTTATATACGACAAAGTGTTGTCGATTGGAAAGAAGCAGTTCATATTGCTTGTGCTCCACTGATACAACAAAACTACTGTACTGAAGCTTATGAAACGGCGGTATATGAAAACACAGAGAAGTTTGGTCCTTATTATGTCATATGTGAAAATTTAGCACTGATACATGCGAGTAATGAAAAGGGTGTTGTAGAGACACAGATGAGTGTCACCATATTAAAAGAGCCAATTAAATTCAAACCAGATGGTTATGATGTAAGAGTTCTAGTAACACTAGTGGCAAAGGATAGTGAATCACACATGGAAGGTATTCAAGCTATTTCAAATATCTTCATGGATGAGAACAAAGTCCAACAAATACTGGACGCAACATGCGCAAAACAAATATACGAATTGTTTGTTTCTAATGCATGTGAAATATAGCGTTAACAATAATGGGAGGAGTTTTATCATATGTTAGAATTTATTGTAAACATTCTATCGACGCCTGCAATACTTGTAGGTCTCATGGCTTTAATTGGATTGTTGCTACAGCGCAAGCCACTTGAAGACGTAATGAAAGGAACCGTAAAAACAATTGTAGGGTTCTTAGTTCTATCCGCTGGTGCGGCATTTCTACAATCTGGTTCATTAAATGCATTTGGAGATTTATTCAACTATGCGTTTAATATGCAAGGTGTTGTGCCAAACAACGAAGCGATTGTATCTCTCGCACTTCAAGATTTTGCGAAAGATACCGCATATATCATGTGTTTAGGTATGATCCTAAATATTGTAATTGCTCGTTTTTCAAGATTACATTACATTTTCTTAACAGGTCATCACACATTCTATATGGCATGTATGTTAGCTGTGTTATTAAATGTAGGTGGTCTTGAGGGTGTACAATTATGGTTAGGTGGAGGGTTATTGCTCGGATTTATCATGGCGTTCTCACCAGCTATTTGTCAACCGACGATGCGTAAGATTGTTAAAACAGATGAATTAGGGTTTGGCCACTTCGGTGGTGCAGGGTATTGGTTTGCAGCACAATGTGGAAAATTATTCAAAGGAAAAGGAAAATCTACAGAGGAAGTAAACTTTCCTCAACGATTAACTTTCCTACGCGATACAACAGTAGCAATTGGGATTACGATGATGGCATTCTTCCTAATTGTAACCGCAGTAGCAGTATCAAAAGGTATCTTAAGTGCAGATGCAGCTTCCATTTTAAAAATTCATCCAAATTTAAGTGGATTATTAAATGTAGGTGCAGAAACAAAAACACACTGGGCTGTTTGGTCTATTACAAGTGGATTAAGCTTTGCAGGTGGTGTATATATCATCTTAAGTGGTGTTCGTTTGATTGTAGGAGAAATTGTTCCAGCGTTCCGTGGTATTGCTGAAAAACTTGTACCTGGTGCAGTTCCAGCAATCGACTGTCCAGTTGTATTCCCATATGCTCCAAATGCCGTATTGATTGGATTCCTAGTTTCTTTCTTAGGTGGTGTTGTTGGATTATTTATTCTTGGCTTCATCGATGCAAACTTGGTAAGTGTAGCACTAATTTTACCAGGCGTTATTCCTCACTTCTTCTGTGGGGCAACAGCAGGTGTATTTGCCAATGCAGAAGGTGGATTAAAAGGATGTGTATTTGGAAGTTTCATGCATGGTTTATTAATTACATTCCTACCTGCAATTTGTATGCCAGTTATGGGTGCATTGAATTTCGCAAACAGTACATTCTCAGATGCAGACTTCTCATGGATGGGAATTGTATTTGGTAACATCGCTCAATTTATACAAGGTAGCGGATTGCTCATTGTATGTGCTGTCGTATTCTTAGCACCAATCGTGTACAACTATGTAGCACCAAAGAAAGTTAAAAAAAGCGAAGACGCTTAAAGAAAGAGGCAACTCATGGAAATTAGAAGAATAGTATGTTGTTGCGGTCAAGGTTTAGGTAGTAGCATGATCGTTAGTATGAACGTAGAAAAAGTATTAAAAAAATTAAATATTACAGGTGTAAGTGTATCACACACTGCATTATCTGAAGTTGGAGAAGGTGATGCTGATCTATTTGTTATCGGTGCAGATTTAGCTCCACAGTTGACGCATTTTAAAAGTAAGATAATTTTAAATCAATTAATGGATATGAATGAAATCGAAACAAAATTAAAAGAGGCATTCAACCTGTAAGATTCAGAAGAAGAAGGCTCTGTCTTCTTTTTCTTTACGAAAAAATTTATAAAAATAGATAAAAGGAGGGCAATATGGAGATAAAAGAGAAGAAAGATTTACAAGTGTTAGGGGCACAGATACGTATTCATATTCTACAAATGTTGGAACATCGAGGGTATGGCCATTTAGGTGGTGCTATGTCTATTGTAGAAGTATTGAGTGTATTGTATGGAAAACAAATGCATATCAATCCAAAACAGCCTAAGATGGAAGATCGTGATCGTTTGGTCTTGTCGAAAGGACATGCAGGACCAGCTTTGTATAGTGTGCTCGCTCAAATGGGATACTTCGATAAAGAAATGCTATATACCTTAAATGAAGGAGGAACCATATTACCAAGTCATCCTGATCGATTAAAGACTCCTGGTGTAGATATGACGACGGGTTCTCTAGGACAAGGAACAAGTGCTGCGGCAGGTATTGCTATGGGATTGAGAATGAACAAAAGTAATCGTTATGTGTATTTGATGGTTGGAGATGGAGAACTAAATGAAGGGCAATGTTGGGAAGCATTTCAATTCATCGCGCATTATAAATTAAACAACTGTATCGTCTTCATTGATGATAACAAACGACAACTGGATGGCTACACAAAAGATGTTATAAATCCATTTAGTATTGTGGATAAAATGGAGGCTTTTGGTTTTCATACCCAATGTGTTAAGGGGGATGATGTCGAGGCAATTGATAGCGCAATTAACCGTGCCAAAGAAGTACAAGATCAAGCCGTTTGTATAGTGTTAGATACAATAAAAGGGCAAGGGATACCATACTTTGAAGAAATGTTATCGAATCACTCCGTGAAATTTGGGGAAGAAGAAAAGAATGCCACACATCTTGCAATAGAAGAGTTAGAAACCTTTATCGCAAAGGAGGAAGCATAAATGTTTAAGATAGTAGAAAATCGAAAGGTAGTTGGAAAAGAACTTCGTGGAGTGGTAGTAGAAACACTACAGGAGTTGATGAAAACAGATGATAAAGTGGTCGCCATGGAAGCAGATTTAGGTGGAGCAAGTGGGTTTACAAAAATTCAAGCAACGCATCCAGATCGTTTTATTCAATGTGGTATTTCTGAAGCAAATATGACAGGTGCAGCCGCTGGTTTATCTCTTTTGGGATATAAACCTTACATCCACAGCTTTGGACCATTTGTTTCAAGAAGAATATATGATCAAATTTTCTTATCTGGTGCTTATGCAAATACAACATTGAATATTTATGGTTCAGATCCTGGTTTTTGTGCAGGACCAAATGGAGGGACACATACCACTTGGGAAGATGTCGCAATTCTAAGAGCAATTCCTAACGTTGTAATTTGTGATGGAGCGGATGCTGTGCAAACTTCATGGATTGTTCGTGAATTTTCAAAACATGAAGGGGTACATTACTTACGTGCAAATCGCAAAGGTGTTCGTAATCTTTATGAGGAAGGATCTACTTTTGAACTAGGGAAAGGCAATGTTATTAAACAAGGGCATGATGTTTTAATTATTTCAGCTGGACAACTTGTAAGTGATGCATATGATTGTGCAATGTCTTTGGAAGAACAAGGGATTTCTACAGAAGTGATTGATATGTTCTGTATAAAACCATTAGATGTTGAACTCATTGTAAAAGAAGCCAAAGATAAGAAAGCCATCGTTACCTTTGAAAACCATTCGATTACTGGGGGATTGGGAAGTGCAGTTGCGGAAGTGATGGTGGAAAACAACATTCATGTTCCTTTTAAAAGACATGGTGTGAAGGAACGCTTTGGTCAAGTAGGAACTCCTGAGTTTTTACAGGGGGAGTTTCATTTATGCGCAAAAGATTTGGAAAAGAGTATCAAAGAGATTCTGTAATGAGTTTACATGAATTCCAATAATTGTGTAAACTTTATTATAAATTTAGAATCCTTAGGTGTGAATTTATGTTCACACCTTTTTTTGATGATGGCTTAAAAAGGGTGTCAAATATGTAGAATCATCGAAAACACTAGTGAACCAATATAAATTGTTGTATAATATGACTGGTCTAGCTAAATTGCTATGCCTTATAAAAGACAGTAAAGGAGACATCTTCATGTTTAAAAGTATTCGTTATGTCATCACAGAGAATGTGACCAATATATATCGTATTTACTGTATTGCCAAATATGAATTGCTTGGGGAAATCCGAGATTCAAAATTTGGATTGTTTTGGAACTTTGCTTCTCCTGCTATACAGGTCGCAACATTTTACCTTGTATTTGGTGTTGCTTTGCATCGTAAGGGACAACAAAATGTGGAGTACCTTCCATGGGTTGTCGTTGGATTCTGTGCATGGTGGTTTATTCAGCCTTGTATTGTCCAAGGGTGTAGTGCAATCTTTGCGAAGACCAATGTGATTACCAAGATGAAATTTCCTGTAAGCGTATTGCCAATGACCGTAATCGCAAAAGAGTTGTTCAATCACTTTTGTATGCTATGTATTGGTTTTGTGGTACTGTTGTTATTTGGGTTTTATCCAAACATTTACTGGTTAGGTATTATTTATTATATGATCTGTGCAATTGCGCTTTTAGAAGCCTTGGCTTTAATTACATCCGTATTAACTATGTTATGGCGTGATGTAAAGAAGCTTGTTACTTCTTTGATGCGTATGTTATTGTATCTATCAACTGTATTGTTTGCGGAAAACTTTGGGATTGCGATTTTGGATGTGTTTATGAAATTGAACCCAGTGTACTATATTGTACAGGGGTATCGAGATTGTTTATTGTTTGAAAAATCTATCTTTGCACACCCTGCATTAACACTATACTTCTGGTTGTTGATTATTGCATTATTCTCTATTGGAAGTTATCTGATGTATAAATTCAAAACGAAGTTTATCGATATGATCTAGGAGGTAGACAAGAATGGCTAAAATTAAAAAAGAACATGAACCATATGCAGTTGTTATGGAAGATGTCTCCAAAATATATCGTTTAAAGAAGAAAGCAAGAAAAAATGTAAAAGGTTCAGATGAACATTTTTATGCTTTACATAATATTAATTTTAAAATTGAAAAAGGAGATTGCGTAGGAATCCTTGGTACCAATGGTTCAGGAAAATCTACCTTATCTCTAATCCTTTCTGGTATTTCCGATAAAGATAGCGGAAGTATCCTTGTGAATGGAGAACAAGCACTTATTGCGATTAACACTGGACTAAATATGCAGTTAACTGGTGAAGAAAATATTGAACTTAAAGGGGCATTGTTGGGTTTAAAGAAGAAAGAAATTGAAAATATCAAACAGAGTGTCATTGAATTTGCAGAATTGGGAGATTTTCTTTATCAACCAGTGAAGAAGTATTCAAGCGGGATGAAATCACGCTTAGGGTTTTCGATTTCTTTGGCACTAGATCCTGATATCTTCATTGTGGATGAAGCTTTGTCCGTAGGAGATAAAGGGTTTGCACAAAAATGTATGACACGCATGCAAAAACTACGTGATGAAGAAGGAAAAACAATTTTCTTTATTTCACATGCACTTCAACAGGTACGCGATTTCTGCCATACTGGTATGTGGATTGAAGGTGGAAAATTGGTTGAAATAGGAGATATTGATACTGTATGCGATCACTATTCTACCTATGTAGATGAATATAACGCTTTAAGTGAAGCAGATAAGAAGAAACAGCGTGAAGAGAAATTTCAAGAACGAATTATACAAAACTATAAAAAGAAATTGTTTTGGTAAGAAAGGAATAGAACTATGAAGAAAGTAATTACTTATGGAACATTTGATTTATTTCACATCGGGCATTTGAATATTTTAAAACGTGCGAAAGAACTTGGGGACTATTTGATTGTCGCAGTTTCAAGTGATGCGTTTAACTGGAATGAAAAAGGGAAGAAATGTCAAATCAGTGATGTTGATCGTATGGAAATTGTGAAGGCAATTCGTTACGTAGATGAAGTTATCCTTGAAGAAGGATGGGATCAAAAAGTACAAGACGTTGTGAAATACGATGTTGATGTATTTGTTATGGGAGATGACTGGGAAGGAAAGTTTGATTTTCTAAAAGAATATTGCGATGTTGTTTATTTACCTCGTACAGAAGGTATTAGCACAACGCAATTAAAAAAAGAATTAAAAAAATAAGAGGTGCTATATGAAGGTTAGGAAGCTTTTTGAGAAGTTAAAAAAGAATGTTTATTTTTCTTGTAAAGAAAAAGCGATTAGGGAACAACATATATTATTAGAAGCTGGACAAGGTAAAAATTTGAATGGGAATATGTTTGCCATGGTTCGAGAACTTTGTGAGAATGAATCTTTTCATGACTACAAAGTAGTTTTTGTTGTAACTGAAGATACAAAAGAAGCAGCACAAAAACGTTTTGCGTTCTATGGTTATCATGTAGAGTTGGTGATTCGAAATTCAGATGTGTATAAAGACTATTTGGCAACTTGTAAATATTTGTTAACGGATAATTCTTTTCCACCATACTTTCATAAAAGAGATGAACAAATATATTTAAATACATGGCACGGAACGCCATTAAAAACTCTTGGGAAAAGTGATCTTAAGAATGCGGCTAGTTTAGCAAACATTCAGAAAAATTATTTGATGAGTGATTATGCATTATTTCCAAATGAATTTACAGAAAATGTCTTTATGAAAGACTATATGTTAGAAAATATATACAAGGGTAAAGTAGTGCTTGCGGATTATCCAAGGAATCGTGTATTCCTTGATGAACAAGCCAATCAAAACCTTCGTGCAAAATTAGGACTTGAAGATAAAAAGCTAATTGCCTATATGCCAACATGGCGTGGAAGTGGACGTGAAGCAGATACACGTATCCAAAAAGAACTAATGGAACACTATTTTTCTGCAATTGATGCACAACTAAAGGATGATCAAATCTTCTATGTAAACTTACATTTCTTATTGGGAGATATTTTAGACTATAGTCAATATCAGCATATTAAACCTTTTCCATCAGATTATGAAACGTATGACTTTTTAGCAATCTGTGATATGCTGGTTACTGATTATTCTAGTGTATTCTTTGATTTTGCTGTATCAAAAAAGAAAATCATTTTATTTACCTATGATCTAGAAGATTATATGAGAGATCGTGGGACTTATTTTGCGGTGAGTGATTTACCTTTTCCAATCGTGGAAACTGTGGATAAATTGATCAAAGAAATCAATAAGAAGACAAAACATAAAGCGTATGATGAACTCTTACAAACGTATGGTGCATATGCCGATGTTCATACGCCAGAAAAGATTTTAAATCTTTTGGTGCATGGAAAAACAAAGGGCTTGCAGATTCATAAGGGATTGGATAATAAAAGAGCTTCTATTCTTGTTTATGGTGGAAAACTAAAAAATCCACAACTTAATATCCTATTAAGAGAATATCTAGTACAATTGCAGAAAGAAAATCCTAAAAAGAATCTTATTTTAGCATTCCGAGGGAAAATAACTGCGAAAAAAGTTGAATTCTTAAATGATTTACCAGAAGGTATCAATTATTATGCGATTGTGACAAAATTTGAATTCCCTTTAAAAGAGAAAATCAAATCTGCTATCGCTATGCGTAACTTCTATTTCGCAAAGAAATTTGCGTCTCATAGTAAAGATTTCTTTAAAGAAGAACGTCAGCGTTTATTTTATCATTTAACACCAGAAAAAGTGGTGTATTATTCAGGAAATCCACATTACATGTATAAAATCATGTCAATGTTTTCTTGTGAGAAAGAGGGGCATATACATCATAACAATGTTATGGGTATTTCGGCACGTGCAACCTCTAATCTCATTATGTACAAATATATGAATGCGCATTATACAAAAGTAGTTGATCATCGTTTTGATGATGTACATCACTTATGGGAAGACAAAGAGAACTATTACAACAAATGTTTAAAGATGGGAAATCTCTTTTACTATGTATCTAATACAAAAAAGGGATTGCATATCTCTGGTATTGCCTTAGCGTACACTGTCTTGCCATTTTCCTTAAAGAACTTAAAAATACAAGTTGCTCAGCAAGTGTATGAAGCACATTTGAAAGAAGGATTACATATTGGAAGAGGAGTTCGTTTGACACATTATTCCTTAACCATACCTTATGAAGATGTAAAAACTTTAGAAATACAAAACAAAGTCAATCTTGTATTTACGGATACAGAGGGATATGGAATTTGTACAGGTATCAAATTTGATTTATTTAGCCTTCGTAAAGGAAAAAACAGAAGAGGACCAATCCATGTTTTTCCAGCAACTTCAACATCTGCATATTATCGCCAAACAGTAAACAATGTACTCTACCTTACGGTACGTAAACAAAATGCAACGGATGCGACAAAGGAACAATGTAAATTGAACTTGGCCTATTATTTAGCGAAAATCGTGCCTTTTCCAAAGCGTATCTTACTATTTGAAAAAGAAGGTAGTCGCTATGAGGAAAGTGCATCTGTACTTTATGAAGAACTCATAGATAATGGATATACCAACACGTATTTTATCTTAGATAAAAACTATCCACATATCGATCGTATCGATCCAAAATATAAGAAGAACCTTCTTTATAAAACGAGTTTTAAACACTATTTCTATTTCTTTAAATCGAAGACATTCTTGGGTTCTGAAGCAATGGTACATGCGATTGATTTAAGAATTTCCAATCGTTGTGCACAAAAGAAACTTGCTAGAAAAGATAATGATTATGTCTTTTTACAACATGGGGTTATGTACATGGTATCACTTGATAGTGAATCTAGAAGATTCTTTAAGCCTAAACATACCAAAGGGAAATATCGTGTAGTCGTATCTTCAAAAGAAGAAGCACGTCATTTTACAGAACTAGGAAACTATCGACCAGAATATATTTATATTAGTGGTCTACCTAAATATGATCGTAATGTCTTACAAGAAGATGCAAATAAAATTACAATTATGCCTACTTGGAGACCATGGGAATACAATGAAGCAAGATATGATTTTAGTACTACAAAGTACTATCAAATGATTGAATGTATATTTCATGCGATTCCTAAGAAAGATAGAGAACGCGTTGTTATTTTACCTCATCCTTTGTTTTGGGATGCAGTGAAAGATGCGGATTTTGAATTGCGTCCTTATTTAAACACAGAAAGCAAGTATGACGACGTATTAAAAGAAACGAAAGTTTTGATTACAGATTATTCTTCCATTGCCTATGATGCATTTTATCGTGGTAGTAATGTTATCTTCTATTGGGAAGAAAAAGAAGAATGTATGGAAGCTTATGGGCCTACTACAAAATTGATGTTAAATGAAGAGAATGTATTTGGAGATATCTGTTATGATGCAGGGAATCTAAAACGTATCTTAGCAAAGAGCTTACAAGATTCACAGGTTTTGGAGTATGTAGAGCGATATCAACATCTTGTAACCTATCATGATGGACACAATACACAACGATTGATAGAATTCATGAAGAAAGATGGAATTATTTAGGAGTCGACTATGGTCAATAAAATAAAAAAGATTCTTGTGAATGGTATGCGATGGACATTTGAAGTACTCTTTCGATTAGTGCCAATCCATAAGAAGATGGTACTCTTTATATCTTTTCATGGAAGAGGGTATTCAGATAATCCCAAAGCAATCTTTCTACAGATGAAAAAAGATGAGCGTTTCAAAGATTATGTCTTTGTATGGGCGCTTAGAAAAGAAAATATGATAGAAATAGAGGGAGCGAAAGTAATTCCTTACTTTACGCCTGTCTATTTTTTTCATTTAGCACGTAGCAAATATTGGGTATGTAACTGTAAATTACAGAAGTACATCGTACGCAAGAAGAAACAAGTGTATTTACAGACATGGCATGGAACACCGTTGAAGCGTTTAGCGCATGATATCATTGTTCCAGAAGGAACAACCTTCTATCGTTCTCATATGAGCGCAGATGCAATGCGTAAAACCTATGACAACGATGTAATGAAATATACGTACATGATTTCACCAAATAAGTTTTGTACAGAGGTATTTCAAAGTGCCTTTCAAATCAATAGAGAACGTTTGATTGAAACAGGTTATCCTAGAAATGATTATTTAAGCAATGTAACAGAAGAAGAAAAACAAGCGATTCGTAAGAAGTTATATATTCCAGATAACAAAAAGATTATTCTATATGCCCCTACTTGGCGTGATAATCAATTTACAATGGCAGGTTATACCTTTGAATTAAAGGTGGATTTCATGAAGTGGAAAGAAGTCCTAGGAGAAGAGTATGTTATCCTATTTAAGCCTCATTACCTAATTACTTCTACGTATAAACATGAACCAGAACTTGAAAATTTCGTCTATGATATAGATGCTAAATCAGATATCAGTGATTTGTATGTAATCTCTGATATGATGGTAACAGATTATTCCAGTGTATTCTTTGATTATGCTGTATTAAAACGACCAATGTACTTTTATATGTACGATATTGAAGAGTACGCAGATGAATTAAGAGGATTTTATTTAGATATTCATAAAGATCTTCCTGGAGAAGTATTCAAAATAGAAGAAGCAATGTTACAAGCAATAGCCAATCATCTTTTTGATTATGATAAACTTGAAACCTTTAATCAACGTTTCAATAATCGAGAAGATGGACACGCTGCACAGCGGGTCATTGATATTATGTGTTCATAAGGAGGAAACTTATGGGATTAAAAAAAGCAGTCCTTACATGCCTACTACAGGTATGCAATTTCTTCTTACGCATGTGCTCGATTAAACAAAATAGAATTACGTTTATTTCACTTACTGCCGATCATTTAGAACAAGATTTTCTAGAAATTGATAAGCTTTTAAGAGAAAATAATAAATATGATTTACACTATAATCTCATCGTGTTTAAAAAGACATTAAAAGATGATTTTATGTATATGTTGAATTGTATTCGACAATTATATGAAATTAATGTTTCAAAATTGATTATATTAAACGATAACAATTTTGTGGTAAGTGCGTTCAAACGAGAGGGAACTTATGTATTACAAACATGGCATGCATGTGGTGCCATTAAAAGATTTGGTAATCAAATAGAACGCCAATATCCAGTAAGAAACTATGATGGAGTTTTGTCGAATAGTGCCTATTGGAAAGATGCTTATCATGAGGCCTTTGGCGTAAAACACGAGCAAGTAATTATTACAGGAATGCCTAGAGTTGATAAACTTTGTGATGAAAAAGTAGTGTCTTCCTATAAAGAACAGTTTTATGAAAGGTATCCGCAGTATAGACATCAGTACAAAGTTTTATATGCGCCAACTTTTCGTGGGAATATCATAAAGGGACTACGTTATGATGATTTAGACTTGGCAAGTGTGATGTCTCAACTTCCGGATGACTATGTGATGTTCTATAAGATGCATCCTTTGTTGGCGGACGCCTCATTAAAAGAGGGAGAACGCATTGTGAATGTGAGTCATGAAGATTTATATATGTTGTTATGTGCTTGTGATTGTTTAGTTACAGATTATTCGTCCATTTTATTTGACTATTCTCTATTAGACAAAAAATCAATTTGTTATGCATCAGATGTCAAGAATTATCAGCAAACAATTGGGTTTAATGTTGATTATCTTCATGAAATGCCGGATGACATTTGTAAATGCGAAGAAGAATTAATAAAGGCATTAAAAGAGAAAACTTATAATCAAAAACGATTAACAGAATTTAAAAATAAATTTATGCCTTATAGTGATGGAAAAAATGTACAACGAGTTGTATATGAAATTGAGAATATAATGAAATAGAAAATAATGCGACATATAAATAGTGAGTTGTAGCTTTGTTTAGTTATATGATACCTTTTAAACTTCTAAAAAGAATTCAATGAAAGCATCAATTTTTGTTTAATCATGACGAAATAGAATAAAATAGTGAGTAGGGCTAAGTCCAGAAGGGTGTGTATTGCAATGGAAGAAATCAAACTTATGATAGAGGATATAGAGCGCTACAAGATATTCTTGTATGAAGAAGAGCGTAGTAAAGCGACTATTGATAAGTATATTCGAGATATCAAAAAGTTTTATTCATTTCTGTCCGAAGAGCATTTCTTGACAAAAGAAATCGTACTGAATTATAAAACCTACTTACAAACTTGTTATAAGATTACGAGTATAAATAGTATGCTTGTAGTTTTAAATGGTTTTTTGAGTTTTATGGGATTAGATGCATATCGTGTGAAACTCTGTAAAGTACAAAGACGTATGTTTATTGATGAACAACGAGAGCTTACTAAGAAAGAATATTTTAGATTGTTACAAGCAGCAAAAAATAGTCACAATGAGAGATTGAATTTGTTGATGCAAACTATATGTACAATAGGGATAAGAGTTAGTGAGCACCAATACATCAGCGTTGAATCCTTGAATGAAGGTAAAGTTGTAATAAATAATAAAGGAAAATATCGCGAAGTTTATTTGCCAAAGAAACTAAAGATAAAGTTATTAAAGTATTGTAAAAAAAATCACATTCAATCGGGTGCAATCTTTGTGACAAGGAATGGAAAAACTTTGAATCGTAGCAATATATGGCGTATGATGAAAAATTTGTGTATTCAGGCAGAAGTTAGTAAAGAAAAAGTATTTCCACATAATTTGCGCCATTTATTTGCAGTGACTTTTTATAGTTTGGATAAAGATCTTGTTCAATTAGCTTCATTGTTGGGACACACAAATATTGAGACGACAAGAATTTACACAATACAAAATGGTTTCAAATGTGTAAATACGATGACAAGAATGGGATTAACAACATAATACACATTATGTTGCATTCGTTGTATACGAATAGGTTTATACTTAGTATATTAACACATAAAGTACTTAAAATTGATTATTTGTAATTATAAAGCAATATTTCAAAAGAATATAGCAATATATATAAAACAATTATCGTATTATAAGTTGCTATATCTTATTTTTTAATTATATATGTCTATTAATCTGGTATTTATAAACACAAAAAAAGAAGTTGACATTTACAATAATAAAACAGCAACTATTTTTAATTATAGAAAGATCACTGATCTTTTTTTTTTATAATTTTAAGCTTTTACATGAGTTTTTCTATTCAAATATGATAGAGCAAACAACATAATGTGTATTATGTTGTTTGCTCTATCATATAGGGATAATTGAAGAAAGGAAATAAAAAGGTTTTGTGAGAAGAAGATATAAGTGTAATGAAATTTACGTTAAAATATATCAAAAAAAGTCGGAGTTTTGACAACTACGGGGAATCTCAAGGAAATTTTATTGGTATTAAGGATGATGGAGTTTTGTTTCTGAGAAAGCTGGTAGCTTTAGATTCAATGTTACTAAAACGTCCAAATAGTTAGAACTGCATCAGATTAGAACCATAACAGGAATGTAAGAATTGGAAAAAACAATTACTGTTGTATAGTACAAAGGATCTTATGATACAAAAGAAACTTATCGTTACGTATGAACCTACAGTGCTATTTTTCAACTTTCCTGAACTATTTGAGATTTACACTTTTATTGTAATTGAAGGAGAGGGTGATTTGATGTTGAAAAAAATAAAACTTTTTGTAATGGTTATATTTATTTTGATATCGAATATTTTTATTGATTTTAAAATGAATACAACTAAAATCGAAGCCCTGAATGAGGGGAGCCAATATGCAGGGGCATATTCTACTTTCAATAATTATATTCGTAAGTGGGACTATATCAATGCAAACAAGTTGAAAAAACCCGCTCGTAAATATTCCGTTGTTAGTGCGAGTGATTTTAATAATGTTATAGAGAGTATTGCTTATTGTGCTGATGCAAATACAGAATTTGCTGTTAAAAATCCTTTGCTTATTGCTTCAAAAACGCCTCCTGGAGGAAAGTACGGTATAAAAAATGTCTGGAATAAAAACCAAGCAAAAAGGGATGTTACTCAAGCTGAATCAGATATGATAAATCTAATTGTAAATTATGGTTATGGATTTGTTGATAATCGTCGCGGTGTAAATTTCAAAGATGAAATATATAGGGTTGCTACACAGAATTTAATATGGAGATATCTACTACGAAAAGATTATTCAAGTGCGGCAGGAAATGCTTACTATGGAGATAAAGGATGGAGCAAAGATTCTAATACAGCATCAGATTTTGGTATCATTCCATCTCCTGGAAATGGTATTTATCAAAGCACATTAAAGGATTGTGAAAAAGAAATAATGAATATCGTAAACGAGCAGTTAGACAGCGATATACAGCTTTCTTTAAGTGGTGTAACAAGTGATTATATCAAATACAATGAAAATCAGCATAATTTAATTTTAGTTGAAAGTAGGACAGCTGTTTTGCATGATGAAAAAAATTTACTTTCTGCAACGAATTGGTATATAGATAACATAGATGAGCTTGAGAATAAAGGTCTAGTGGTTTCTATTGATAGTGAAAATAACCTTAGAGTAAAATTGAAAGAGGGATATGGTTCTAAATTAGGTGCCAATACAAAAATCATACTCTCAAATGTACGTGAAAAAGATAAAGCTAGTTCAAATAGTAAAGAGTCTATGTGGTTGAAATCAACAAGCAGTCAAACACTTGTTGTTAAACAAGGCATAATGGATAGAAATGTTGAGCGCCTAGAGATAAGCGTAGAGGCAGGAAGTGGAATACTTTTAAAGAAAATAGATGAAAACGGCAATCCTCTTGCGAATGCTGTTTTTAGCTACGGTGTAAATTTATCAGGGGAACAAGGCAGCATTACAGGGTTTTATAATAAGAGAACTGCCGCTGATGGTATCATAAAAGACACGAGGGTTTGGCCTTCTAATTCTATTATCAAAATAAAAGAGATTGCAGCTCCAGAAGGATACGAAATATCTAGTACAATACAACAGCAAAAGTTGGAGCCTGGAAAAATTTTAACTTTTAATAATGTAAAGAATATCAGGGAGCCACGCTCTTTCAAGATTATAAAAAAAGACGACCAAAATCCAGGGAAACGTTTATCTGGTGTTACCTTTAAGTATGGAACTAATCTTAATGGAAAAGAAAATGTAGATTGGTTTATGAAAACAACAGATGCGAATGGTGAAATTAATGTCACTACAAGGCTTTGGTATGCAGGCACAAAAGTTTATATCAAAGAAATAAATTCATTAACTGGGTATGTTATGGATACAAGCCAGAAAGAGTTGGTAATTAGTAAAAATGATGCTCTTAATGTTGTCGAATTTATCAATCAACGTGAGACATATCCGATTCTTATTAAGAAGCAAGATGCATATACAAAAAATCCATTGGAAAATGCCACTTTTTGGGTAAGTGAATATAGTGATTTTTCATCTTATGATGTGTATAAAACGAATGTTAATGGGGTCATTCTAACAAAAAAATATCCTATCAATACAACTGTTTATTACAAAGAGGTATTAGCGCCTGATGGGTATAGTGGAGATAGTTCAGTAAAAACAAAAAAAGTTGTGGTACCTTCAGATATTGCAAAAAATGTTGAAAATACAGTTACTGTCTTCAATAGTCTAAAACCATTTAAAATCAAGTTATTTAAGCGTGATAATGAACGAATACCAATTTCAAATGCCGCATTTGAAATTTATCAACAAAACACGGACACAAACCCAGGAGTTTGGACAAAACTTGATGAGAAACTAATCACTAATAGTGAAGGAATTGCTATTTCAAAAAATGCATATCCAATGACATCCAATTATAAATATCAACTAAAAGAAGTTGTTGTACCTATAGGATATAAGGCAATTAGTGACTATATTCAAGTCACAGTTTCAAATAAAACACTGAATCTGAAGGAATTATCATTAAATGTAGAGGTGGAGAATGAGAAAGTTCCTACAAGCTTTTCTATATATAAATTTAATAGCGAAAATAAGAATAAAGCATTAAAAGGCGCAAAGTTTTCCATTATCAGAATTTATGATAATATGAAAGTTGCAGAATTAGAAACAGATGCAAATGGAAATGCAAGCACATCTGCTTTACTTGCTGATGTAGATTATAGGATTGAAGAAATACAAGCACCTAAAGGATATAAAATTACATTTAAACCGGAAGTATTTAAACTTAGTTCTTCGAATAGCTATAAAAAACATTTTGAAATAAGTAATAATCCTTATCAAGCTAACATAGAGGTATATAAAACAGATGAAAACAGGAATCCGCTTAATAATGTGGAATTTTATATTTATCAAAACAATACTATCATTGATAGACTTGTAACAAGTGATGTAGGGACAAAAAAAGGATATGCAAAGTCAAAAAATTTAGATTTTGATGTTGATTATACCATAAGAGAAGTAAGTGTACCTCCAGGATATGTACGTAATTTTAGTCAAAATTTTAGGTTTAATTTTTCGTCCTGGGAACCCAAAGATGAGGTATTAACTTACAATGTTGTGAATACAAAACAGAAAGGTTCAATAAAAGTCACGAAATACGCAGACAATGGTATTACAAAGATCGGGAATGTAAAATTCTCAGTATACAATCGAATCACTGGTGCCTTGCTAGGTACAATGATAACTGATGCAAATGGGGTTGCAACCTTAGCTAACTTGCCGGTCATTGATGGAAAGAGTAATGGCTATTATAGAATCATAGAGGATAGTACGCCACTTCCTTATTATGTTCCAGCAAACAAAAATATGCTAGATTTTGAGATTGATGCAACCACAGATGGTACACAGCCTCTATTAAAAGAATTTACATTTAGAAATCCTGAAATTAGAGGAAATATAGCATTAACAAAACGTGATGTAGATACGAATAAACCTTTGTCTAATGTCAAGTTTCAATTATATAAAGATAATGGAAATTTATCTCCAACACCTATTGGTAGTGTGCAAACAACAGATAGCAACGGAAATGTCAGTTTTAATAATTTGCCATATGGCAATTATCTTATAAAAGAATCGCAACGTTTAAGTAATTACTTCAAAGATGATCCAAAGTGTCCGTTCTATGATAAAACTACAGGATACTACAGAGTAACTGTGAACGAGAACGGTGAGACATTACAAGTAAATGCCTATAACAAAAAGAGAACATTTAAAGTATCTGTTAACAAATTAGATTCATCCACAAAGAATCCAGTTGGTGGAGCGGAATTCCAAATCATTGATACAACGGATGGCAACAAGGTGTTGGATACGATGATAAGTGACCCCATTACGGGAAAGGCGCAATCAAAAACGATAGAAATGCCTGCATCAAATCACACTGTTATCGTTAAAGAAACAAAAGCACCTGTAGGGTATACTTTGACAGAAAATCAGAAAACACTTGCCTTTGATAATTATGGTGATGACGCTAATTATGTACAACAGTTCAATTTTACATGGGAAAATAATAGAAATCCTGCATCTGTAGAGCTATTAAAAGTTGATCAATATGGAAATCCTATCGAGGGAGTGCAATTTTCTTTCAAACAAGGAGGATTTACATTTTATGAAAACACTAATAAGAGTGGGATTATCGATGTAACTAGAATCATTAATTATTATGGGCTATCTTCTGATGTGGAAATCGAAGAAGTAGTTCCCCCTGATACAAGTAATTATGTAGGGTTGCAGGAAAAATTATACTTATATAAGTCCTATGGTAGATGGGACTTGTATAGTTGCGATAATAATTTTGTATCACGTGAAATTGATTATGTTCAAAATTCAACGAAAATCAAAATTATCAATTACCTTAAAGAGGCTAATTTAACGATAAAGAAAGTAGACAACGATAATACTAACAAGTTTTTAGTGGGGGCTGAATATGAAATCATCCCATTAAATGGAATTCCAGTTACATTAATTACAACAGGTTCAACTTTAGGAGATACGGTTAAACTACCTTATGCACCTTCTTACACAGTACAGGAAAAAAAATCACCAGCAGGTTACGAACTTGACTCAAATATTTATACATATAGAATTGAAGACTTTAGTAATGTTAATACACCAAACAGAGGCATAACTATTGGTTACAAAAAGGATGTTACTTTCAAAAATAAACAACAAAAATATGGTCAAATTCACTTAGAAAAAATGCTAAGACCAGCTGGTGTTAATATATCTGGTGTTTCCTTTGATCTATATTCAATTGAAAACGGCAAGCTTACATTTATTGATAGTATCATGACTGGGTATTTTGGTGATGTGACCTATCCACGTGATGCATCTTCAGGGTATAGTGATGGATTAGGAAAGGGTGATTATTTCCTTGTTGAAAAAGATACAACAGATAGAGGCTTTACATATGACATAAGTGAAGTGACAAAAGTAGATGGAAAAACTGGAGTAAAATTTTCAATTACCGAAGAAGATATTAAAAATGCGGTGAATACCTCCAGTACTATTTTTAAAGAATTGTTGATTACCAACTGGGAAATGAAAGGAAATATTCGTGTACGCAAAGTAAATAGTGCAGGAGACTCAATTTCAGGCGCTGTGTTTGATGTATATAAAACTCAGACAAATGGTGATACTAAAATTTCAACCATTACGACGGATTCGAATGGATACGCCAATGTAAGAGATGTGGATCCAGGAACCTATAAGGTTGTTGAAAAGTCTGTTCCTCCACCATATAAAGTAGATAGCACACCTCAAGTGAAAAAGGTCGAAGTAGCATCTGTAGCTAGCGCAGTTACTCCTGTATATACGGATTTCGTCTTTACAAATCAAGAACTAAAAGGAAATGTAACCATACAAAAAATTGATGCTAAAACGAAAAAACCAGTTGCTGGGGTGGAGTTTACTCTATATGAATGGATCAGCGATTCAATACCAACATATGATGGATTTGTCGGTGAACGTGTTTCCTCAATGTGGAAATATAGGACAGTGTCAACGGATGCGAATGGTAAGGTTACTATTGCAAATATTCCATATAAATATTTGAATGGTAAGGATGGATATTATTTTATATACGAGACTTGGGTGCCAGCAGGGTATGAGAAAAATAAAAAAGGATCTGTATTACAGATTAAAGAAGGAAATGAGAATTTTAATTTCACTTATGAAAATGAACAAAGTAAAGGAAATGTTAAGCTTAAAAAAGTAGATGAAAAGGGAAGCCCTCTGGGAGGAGCAAAATTTAGAATCACAGGAATAAGTGTTTTAGGCGAGAATATTGATTATGTTTCATATACGGATCCTATTGATGGAATTATTTCGGTTGATCTGCCTTATGGTAATTACAGCATAAAGGAGGAAGCTCCTCCTGCCGGATATATACAAAAAGATTTCTCTAGTAAAGCATTTACGCTCTCGTATTCTTCTCCAACCTTTATTGATAAATTTACATCTCCTTATGTGAACACAAAGACAAAATATGCAGTTCAAGTAATCAAAGAGGATAAAGCAAATAGGCAACGGTTAAAAGGTGCTGTGTTTGAAGCCTATGAAAAAGATAAGAATAGTAGCAACGGGGAAGCACTAGCACAATGTACTACAAATAACTCAGGTTTTTGTATATTGAACTTAGAGTCTGCAGGTGAATATGATATATATGAAAAAACAGCACCTGAAGGATATAAAAAAATAGATGGTTTAATTCAACGGGTACAAATCAGTGATGAAACACCGACAGTGACACTAGATGCTATTAAAAATGAGCCGAGTCCAATCTTGTTAAGACTATATAAATATGATTATGACGAAGGTCTGCAGGGGCTTTTATCAGGAGCAGTATTTTATGTTTATGACAGTAAGACAAATGACTTTGTCATGGCTTTGCCACCTACCAATTATGAAGGTGTTACCAGTGCAAATTTACCTTATGGAGAGTATTATGTAAAAGAAGTTACACCACCAGAAGGTTATGAGCAAAATACGGAAAAATTTAATATTACTTATTGGAAAGAAACAGATGATACTGGAAATATTAAATACATTGGAGAAGAGTGGATTGCAAATAAAAAAATAACTACCTCTAGTATCAAGATAAAAAAATATGATAAAGAGGATCCTACGAAATTATTAGAAAATGCAGTTTTTCAAATTCTTAATGATAAAGGAGAGGTTGTTGAAGACAATTTAATCACTGGGCCTGATGGAACAGTTAGCTCAAAAAGTTTAGCATATGGCTCTTATGTCGTGAAAGAAATTACGCCACCATCGCATTATGAAACAGATAAGGATACAAATGGTGATGAAAAGACATATCCTGTAGAAGTTGCTTCTACATCGGAGAAAGTTATTCTAGTTTCTGTGGCAAATACGCCTAAAAAACAAGATATTGAAATCATCAAATTCGATAGTAATGATGAATCGATTTTACTTGATGGAGCGCAATTCGAAATATTCTATGATAATGAATGCAAAAACCAAGTTACAGGAACCACAATAGTTGAGACTATTATGGGTAAGGCAAAGTTTGATGGATTACCTTTAGGAGTCTATTATATAAAAGAAATAAAGGCTCCTGATGGCTATCAAGATGATAAAAAAATCTTTTGGATAGATACAAGATATCAAAGCGAAGTAATCAGGGTTTCAAATACAAAGGTACCCTCTACAAAAGCTGATGGACAACTCAAAATCGAAAAAGTAGAAAAAGATGATACAACAAAGAAACTTAATGGAGCACAATTTCATATAGTAGGACCAAATGGATACGATGAAACAGTGCTATGCGATGGAGAACTCTTAATTAGTAACTTAGCTTATGGAAGCTATACAATCACAGAAGTTCTTGCTCCCACAGGATATCAAAAAAGTGATGAGGAAAAAGTGATTGAGGTGACTAAAGATTCATCAATAGAACCAGTCCTTGTATCATTTGTGAATGATAGAATATATGGCTCTTTGCATATTACAAAAATAGATAGTATAACAAAAGAACCATTATCTAATGCCATCTTTGAGATTTATGAATACAAGGATGGAGTCAGGGGTATGTTGATGGACACCATAATGACAGATTTAATGGGACAAGCGACTTCTACTATGTTACCGTTTGGTCAATATGAGGTTGTAGAAACAAAAGCTCCAGAAGGATATTTATTAGCAGGCAATTTGACAATTCAATCCAAACAGATGGACAATGTACAAGCGAATTCGAAAGTTGTAAGTATTGTATCTTCTAACACCGTAGTTCAAGTAGAATCATTTGAAAATTTGCCGGTGAGAGGTAGCGTGAAAATCTTAAAACAAGATGAAAATAATTTACCAATTGCCGATGTTGTATTCCAATTGTATGATGCAGAAGGAAACTTCATCGAAGGTAAACAGATTATCACGGATGAACAAGGATCAGGAGTGATTGAAAATCTTCCATATGGAACTTATTATTTTGAAGAAGTAAGCGCTCCAGAACAGTACTATCTCAATGAGAATTTCTTCCCATTTAAGATAGAGAACAATCAAGAGGTAGTAATATTGCCTACGATTGTAAATGAAAGTGTCAAAGGTAAAATTTCAATAAAAAAAATTGATTTTGATACTTCATTATCTTTAGGAAATGCATCCTATGGAATTTATGAAAAGATAGATGACAATGGAATGGTCATAGGTGATCCAATTGATACTGTCACTACAAAAGCGGAAGAATTTGTATCTACAAATATTGAACTATCACCTGGTACATATTACATAAAAGAGATTCAAGCCCCTAATCATTATCGGTTGAATGAAGAGATAACAAAATTAGAATTAACAAGAGATACGCCATCACAATCTGTAATTTTATCAAATGAACATAAAAAAGCTAGCATTAAAATAAGAAAGGTAGATAAAGATAACCCAAATATGGGGCTAAAAGGAGCTATCTTTGAGTTGTATGATGCTGCTAATTATGATCAGTATATTCAAAGTTCAGATGAGACCATTGAATTGAAATCAATTGGAGATCCAATTGTGACTGATGAAAATGGTGAAGGTACGAGTTCAAATGCTCTTCTAACAAATGGCAATTATGTCTTATTAGAAAAGAGAGCACCAGATGGTTATGCATTAACGAATGAACCAATTCGTTTCAGCATTGATGATTCTCAAGACAATACAGTTATAGAATTACCAGTGATTAAAAACGAAGCATTTAAAGGACTGATTATTTATAAACATGATCAATCAGGGGGTCCTCTTCCGTTCGCTCATTTTAAAGTATATAAGATGAGTGGAGATGTGCCATCTGTAGATGATACATTTGTTGGCGAATATGATTCAGATGCATATGGACTCATTCAAATCGATATATCCTCAATTGGATATGGTAGATATTATGCTAATGAAACTAGAACTCCATCTGATGAATATGCTCTGCCAAGTGACGTGTTCTTCTTTAATGAATTAACAAAAGATAATCCAACTGCTAAATTATCAGTAGAGAATAAATTTATAGCTAGCAGAATAGAAGTGATTAAAAAAGATGTGGATACAGAGGAAAATTTAGGCAAAGGGTTTAAATTCAATATATATACTAAGCATGGGTATGAAAATGCTGTAGAAAACAATACGCTATCTGATCTTGATCCAATTGAAATGATAGAGACGGATGAACGAGGTATTGCTATTTCACAAAGTGAATTAATGATCGGGGATTATGTGGTAATGGAAGTAGAAGCATCACAAGGATATGAACTCTCAAAAGAGGTGCAGCATATATCGGTTGATAATACTTCTTCTAAGAATATCACACTGGTATTCAAAAATGAAATGATAAAAGGTCGTATTAGAATTCAAAAATCTGTTGATGGAGATTTACCTGGTCAAAGACTATCATTAGAAAATGCAAAGTTTAATATTGTAGATGAACTTGGCAATGTTGTAGATACTTTGATAACAGATATAAATGGTCGTGCAGAATCAAAAGAATTATTGTATGGAAGTTATTCTGTTGTTGAAATAGCTGCACCAATAGGATCTATCATTCCTGATATTGCAATAAAAACGATAGCTATTGACGGCTCTCAATCTTCTAACGGTAAAATTTATATTTGCAATTTTGAAAACCCAGCAATTACATCTAAGATTCAAATAGTGAAACAAGATGCATCAAATCATGATTTGAAACTAGCAAATGCGGAATTCTCTATTTTGGATCAGAATAAAAATGTGGTTCTGAGTAGCTTGGTTACTGATAGTATGGGTGAAATTACGAGTGGCGATTTACCTTATGGTAGGTATTATATTAGAGAAGTGAAAGCACCTGATGGCTACCTGCCTACAAATGAGGATATCGCAATTGATATCAAAAAAAATAAAGAAGTTATAAAAATTGTAGTGGATAATTATCCTGCGCGTAATGAAGTTAAATTATTCAAGTATGATAGTGATTCGAAAAAAGGACTAGAAAATGTCGTGTTCCAACTTTACAAAAAAGACTTGAATGGTGATTATCAATTGTTTGAAGATGATTTAAAGACCTCAGGCGAAGGTATAATTTTGAAAGATTACCTTGAAGTAGGAGATTATTATTTTATTGAGAAAGAAGCATTAGAGGATTATGTGAACGATAAAAAAGAACATTATTTCCATGTAGGAGATGGATCGATTACGGATCCTATAAAAATGATTCCAATCAATATCAGCAATGAAAAAGCGAAAGCCAATGTAACCTTTGAAAAAATCGGAGATGTTCTAAGTGGAGTTGAGGATAAAGGCGAAATATATCCAGGATTAAAGGAATATTCCTATACAAAAGGTAAAGTTGATGATGTAACGATAGGTATTTATGCAACTGAAGCTATTGATCTTAACGGAAAACACTTTGAAACTGATGAATTAATCCAACTGCTATACAGTAATAAAGAAGGTATTTCACTACCTAAAGGGAAGTACAAGTATAAAGAGTTGCAAGCTCCTAATGGCTATTTGTTAGACGAAAAAGAATATGAATTTATAATTGGCAATCAAGAAATAGCCTCTAAGAAATTTGTCATTGAGATGACAGATATACATGTTACGATGACTATCAACATAAAAAAAGTGTTAGAGAACTTAGAACAAGGAAAAGAAACTTATTATGACGATGTGCTTTTTGGAATTTATACAAAAAAAGAGATAAAAGAGATACCTCCCGATACGTTAGTAAAATTATTAAAATTTGATAGGAATGGCGACGCAAGTTGGAGTGGACTATTGCCTGAAGGTGAGTATTATATCAAAGAATTAACAACTCATCCGGAATATGTATTGTCTGACACAAAATATCCATTGGTTATCGATTATTTATCAAATCCAAATCAGAATCAAAACATATCAATAAATGATGGAAATGAAATTATCAATAAAATTCAAACAGATTTGAATAAGTTTGAATTCTATAAAATTGATCAGGATGTACATGATATGTTCTTAAAAGGGGCCACTTTTGATTTATATTATTGTACAAAGCAACATACTCATCATGCATTTGTAGATACTGATTGTTGGACTCGGTATAAGAGTGCTGTTAGTGATGAAGATGGACGTGTATCTTTTGGAGACATTCCATACGGAGTATATCAGCTTGTGGAAAGCAAAGCTCCTGATGGGTATGAAACTCCTAGTGGTCAATGGACTTTAACAATCGATAAAGACGAAATAGTGTTTAAGGCTAATGGAGTAGTACCTGCATTCTTATCGACGGACAATAAGTATATGGTTACAAACTCTCTTAAAAAAGATTTGCCACTCTCAGGTGGGACGGGGAATGTAATGTATTATTTTGCTGGGACAACTCTTGTTGGAGTTGGGTGGATAATATCAAAGAAGAATAAAAAACGAAGAAAAGAGGAGACATAAAATGAAAAATCTAATAAAAAAATGTAGTTTGTTTCTTGCATTGGTTGCACTTATATTCACGACGATAGGGCTGTCCCCAATACATGCGATAGGGTTGCCTGATAAAACACAAAAAGGTAGTATCACAATACACAAGTATGCACTTCCAGCAGGAGTAAATGGTGGCAAAGCAACTGGATCAATAAATGATAAGAATAACTTGCCAAGCAATGCTAAGCCTTTGGCAAATATAACATTTAAAGTAACAAGGATGAAAGACAACCCAGTATCTAACATAGCAGATGCAGAAGTGTTATATGGAGATGATGGGAAAACACCTGTATACCAAAAAGAAGTTACTACAAATGTATCTGGTGAAGCAAAAGTAGACACATTGGAACATGGTATTTATTTAGTAGAGGAGTTAGATAGTCCTGCAGTTGAAACGAAAGCTGAAAAGGCTTTGATAAGTGTTCCTATGACAGATCCTACGGATGAAACAGCATGGTTATATGATATTCATATTTTCCCTAAAAATGTTCTAAAAGATGGACCTGCAATCGATAAATCTGTTATGGAGGATGGGCAAGATACTGCGGGTGTAAATGCAAATGAATCTTTTCCATGGATTATCAAAGCAGATATACCAGATGATGTAAAGGATGCAGCAAAGTATGTAATTACAGATAATTTGGATGTAAAATTAAAATTTGATACAACAGTAGATGTAAAAGTTTATATTATGGACAAAGGCAATAATGAAATAGTATTAACAGCATCTACAGACTACACAGTGAGTAAGCCAACTGAAGCAAAGGGTGGCAAATTAACAATTACATTGACTAATTCAGGTTTACAGAAAATGTCAGATGCTTTAACATCCACTGGTGTAGGAACTTCAAATCTATTTGTTGTTTTCAATACAAAACTTAGTGAAGATGGACTGGCAGCATTGGGGCAAAAAATAGAAAATAATGCTAGTCTTGAATATACAAATAGTGTTGGAACGACAACTTCGAATACTTCAACAAATACTGAAGTACATACTGGTGGAATCAATATTGAAAAAGTAGATGCTGATGATACTAACATCAAATTGAAAAATGCAAAATTCAAGGTATATATGACAGAAGCAGCAGCGAATTCAAATGATGACACTAAAGCTTTGAAAGATATCAATGGAAATACTGTAGTTCTTGTTACTGATGCTAATGGTAAGGCGTCGGCATCAGGATTAGCTTATGGAACAAAAGATGATGCAGCAAAAGCTAGTTATTATTGGTTAGTAGAAACGGAAGCACCGCTTGATAGCGAGAATAAAGCGTATCGTTTATTGAGCAGTCCAATTAAAGTTAAGGTTGATGCATCTACACATCTTGAAGATAATAAATTGATTGTTAAAAATAAAAAGAGTTATTGGGAACTTCCGTTGACAGGTGGCGTGGGTACTACAATCTTCACAATCGGAGGTATCGCATTGATTGTAGCTGGTATCATAATCCTTAAAACAAAAAAAAGAGATGTAAAATAAAAGTTTAAAGGAGGGTGATGACTCATCCTCCTATAAATAATTATGAAAAGAAAATTACTTACAATTCTCTTGATTGCCACCGGATTGATATTTATATGTTATCCCTATGTCAGTAACTACCTTATGAAATATCAACAAAGTGTATCTATCGAAGATTATCAAAAAACTGTGAAACAACTTGATAAAGATCAAATAAAAAAAGAACTACAAAAAGCCTATGAATACAATGATTCCTTATCAGGTTCAGTAATACGAGATCCCTTTATACAGGGAAGTGGATATACAATACCTGAAAACTATTTTAGTATCATAAATATCGATGATGTGATGGGTTATATAGAAGTACCAAAAATCAAAGTATATCTACCAATTTATCACGGGACTGAAGAGATAGTATTAAAAAAAGGTGTTGGACATATGAAAGAAACAGCTTTTCCAATAGGAGGGATTGGTAATCATTCAGTCCTTACTGGACATAGAGGATTATCAAGTGCAAAATTATTTACTGATTTAGATGAACTAAAAATAGGTGATCATTTCTTTGTTCATGTTTTAGGAGAAACAGTTGCCTATAAGGTAGATCAAATCAAAGTAACCAATCCACATAACACGCTTTATTTGCAACCTGAAAATGGAAAAGATTATATAACACTTATGACTTGTACGCCCTATGGTGTAAATTCTCATCGCTTGCTGATACGAGGCGAAAGATTTCCTTATCAAAAAGATGAAGTACCTCACCAAGAAAAATCAAAAGATTTATTAACAAAAGCAGGAATAGCTATTTGTGCATTACTGGCAATTATTCTTTTGATTATACGAATCTATGTGAATAGGAGAAGGAAAACATGAAGAAAAAATTCCTGTTAGTATTTATTTTATCTTGTTTTTTCTCCTTATTATCATGCTCAACTGCTTGTGATACTCCTCAAGATAAAATAAGTGCATATATAAATGCAATGATTGAAGGGAACCCACAAAAAGCAGCAAACATTGTAAATGTTGATTTGGAAAATCAAGATAATAAAGTGGAAAAACTGGAATTAGAATTAATGAAGTTTACTTTTAGTAAGGCAAAATTTAAGATATTGAAAGTAGAAGAATCAGAACGAAAAATGGATATTTTGATACAAATAGAAAATGTTAGTTTCTTAAACACATTAGATAAAGTAAAAAAAGAAAGTATTGCAAAAAGCCTTACTGATGATGAAACAATCGCACTATTTAAAAAAAATAGTGAAAAAGCAAGTACTATAAAACAGCAAGTCATGATCAGTTTCATAAAAGAAAAAGAAGAATGGATTTTCTTTGGAAGTACAGATGTAATAAATTCGGCTTTATTGGGGTTAAGCATTAAGTAATATGAAAAATGTAAAAGTAAGTATCTCACTATTTTGCATACTATTAGGTATCATTACATTATTATATCCTATGGTTAATCGATGGATACAGCAGAATAATACTGATGTAGCAATAAAAAATTATGGAAGTGATCAAGACTATTCAGAATTATATAAAGAATTCCAGAATTATAACAATGACTTGTATAATACTGGACAAAGTGAATTGAAAGATCCTTTTTCTTATGAAATGAGTGATTTTGATTTAAAAAGCATGGGATTATATGATGAAGTATTGGGATATTTAATTTGTGATTCTATTGATTTGAAATTACCAATTTATTTAGGAGCGAGTAAGAGTAATATGAGCAAAGGGGCAGCTCTAATGAGTAAAACTTCTATCCCAATAGGTGGCAAAAATACAAATGCAGTTTTTGCTTCTCATAGAGATATGACAACTGTGACCTTATTTAATAATCTTACACAACTAAATAAAAATGATATTATAAAAATTAAAATATTGAATGAAACCTTGAAGTATCATGTTGTTGGAACTGAGATAGTAGAACCAACCGATATATCGAAGATTTTAATACAAAATGATAAAGATATGATTACATTAGTAACATGCCATCCTTTTGGAACATCAAAGTTTAGATACATTGTTTATTGCGAACGTAATTGATGAATAGAAAATAAGATTGTGGTTTCATTTAAAGCATTTTTTAAAACATTAGAAGAAGGTGAAATAGTGAAATTTAAAATCTGTATAACTACATTGGTGATAGCATCTTTTGTTTTATTAGGTGCATGTAGTAAAAACACACCAGATTCTCCCGAAGAAATATCGGTTGAATATTTAACCTATATCAAAGAAAATAACCTGAAAGAAGCAAACGAATTAGTAGGAATTGAGTTTAATGAAAAAAATTATGAAAGTATGGAATCCTATAAGAAAAAAGCAATGGATTTAGTATATCAAAATATGTCGTTCGACGTAAAAAAAGAGAAGGTTGATGGCAAAACGGCAAAAGTAACAGTAGAAATAGAAAGTGTTAATTATTTATCATTATTAGATCAAGCAACCTTTGAAAGTTTATCAAAGCATGGAAATCAGGATAAAACTTTTGAAATATTTGAGAAGAGTATAAAAAATGCCGAACGAAATAAAAAGAAGGTAGAAATCAATTTTATAAAAGAGTCGGGAAAATGGAAGTTTGATGGTAGCAATTCTCTTTTACAAGCGGCCATGTTAGGATACCTAGAATAAAAATACTTTTATAATTACTTACATAAGAAATTATGTGTAGTTATGATTTGCTCCTAGCATACAAATTATATTGTTGGTTTTCATAAAACTCTGTAAAAATTGAAAGTGGGAATGTATATGTATCTTAATGCAATATTTGTTATCAATGATGTAATTTTAGAAGAATTGTATAAGGTAAATCATGCGAAAAGATTAATGTTTATTCTAGGAGATGATGGTATCGATAATTTTGCAAAACAGTTGATTGATATGGAGGATTACTATGAAACTACAAATTTGTTTTACAGCGTATTAACATCAAAAGAGTTTAATTTTTCGGAACTTCAAAGCGAAAATATGATTTGTTTATATGATGATTGTAAACATATGGGATACTGTGTGGAAAACGGTCAATTGTGGAATATATATAAGAAAATCAGCGATATGTCTGAAACTATTATTACGAAAGCTTTTAGCCTTTGTGAATTAAGCTCAGGTAAAAAGGATATGGTTTCACCTCTAGAAAAATTCAAAAGATTAGAAGAGTTGATACTTGAAGCTATTTGTCGTTCTGCGCATCTTTTATTAGTCTTTCAAAATGAAAAATAAAGAAACCTACTAATAATTGATAAAACCCTTGATTAATTAGGAAAAGGATAAAGTACTAGGCTTTGGATTTGATACGAGAATAAATCAAACAGAAGTTATAAAATATGAGGTTTAACTGGATCCAACATTTAAGACTCCTATGAAATGGTATATTAAGCAGTTATGTTTGCAGCTGAAAAAATGAGCGATGAAGGCTATTATCCTCTAATTCCTGTGCATAGTGGTATAACAAAAATATATGAATGTTGAAGATATTACGAAATTGCTTTATATACAATCAGGAAGTATAAATATGATATAGTAAGCATATTTAACTTGATATGGAAAAAAAAGGAAAAGAAAAAAAATATGAAGCAGAAAAATATGAAAAAAATAGCACTTATAGTTTTTGCAATGGTTATTGCATTTTCGCTTGCCGCTTGTGGCAGTAACGATAACAAGGATAAAAAGGACAGTAAAGATACACAGAATAACAGCGAAATAAGCGAAAATACTTCGAAGAATGAAAAAAAAGAAGATGAATATGATAAATTTAGCAAACTTAAAATAGGTATGACTGAAGACGAAGTAAATGCTATTTTAGGTGAACCAGTAAAAGTGGACAAAGCATATTATTATTATGATTTAATGGTAAATGGAAGTAATGTAGAGTTACAGGTATGGATTGATACAGGAAATGGTTTAGTTAGCTATATTAGTGGGGATTTTTCTAGAGATGAGTGCAGAGCACGATTTGCTGATAGCGCAACTGATCTTTCAACTGTTGAAAATTTAGAGAGCGGTCAAATAAATTCTTATGAAGACTGCGTAAGCGCTTTTAAGACCTCTGGTTATTTGACAAACATAAGTGATAGTGGTAAAAAGAGTTATCTTTGGGTTGATGCTAATGGAGGATATTTGAGGGTTTCTTTTAAAGCTGATGGAAGTGTAAGATCATATAGCGGTGTTTGCTAGTTACATTTGAGTTTAAGAAAATTTACGAAAACTAAGGTATTAAACTCAATAAGATCAATTCAACTGGTGTTTGTTTAGTGAGGGATGGATCAATAGTTTTGTTGCTAATGTGAGATACACATAATCTGTATTAATACGGAATGAAGCGACTTACATGGAAAGTGCAGAAATCGATATATGCAATTTATACCTATCCATGGAGGTGCATATACATAAACTAATGATTATTGCAGTGATGAGCCGTATTGTTTTGAAAAGGAAATCTAAACTAAAACAGGCGATAGATTATAAAAAAATAGTATATCTTGTGATTGAAGCAATATAACTTTGCAGTTGTGGTGCCAATGAGCTGAGCCATGGAATTTGATAAAATCAGGATGTACACTGCATCAGAAGTTAAAATAAATTATATTAAAAGGAGTAACTTGTTCTTAAAAAAATAATGAAAATTTGAAAATAGGTTTCACTTGCGCGGAATGATATAAGTTCTTATGAAAATATGTCAATGAAAATGAAATTATGAATTGTATAAATTATGTAGATTGATATCGTATTTATGAAGAAGCTTTATTGAAGAAATAAATAAGTTTCAAGCAATTATATGAGATTACGTATATTCCTAAAACAAAATGATAATAGAAAATAGTACTTCACCAAAATAATCAATTATATATGTGTAATGCGTGTATTTGGCAATAATCCCCTGTAAAAGAACATGTCTTGTATGAAATTAATAAAATTCTGTGTTTGATTTATCAAAAAATACGTAGCTGTTAATAAGATGTTGATAGAACTGTTTTTTAGCCAGGGTAATAGAAAAGTTTTAAAAAAGGCATGAAGGAAACAGGCGGTTTTCAGATTGAGTACTGTCTATAAACGTATCATTTTTCTGTTTACGAAGAAGATTTTTGTCCTATCAGTGATAGTTTCATATAGGAATTGTTTGCGCAAAATTGTGGAGTATTATACTCTCAACATCATCTAAATAGTAAAAAAACAGATGCTTTAAGTTTCGTCATCCAACTGTATATATTATGAAGAACACGCTATCTAATAGGTGTTATCACCATAATAGAAGGATGAAAATCAATAGATTTTGAGCATAATAATGGAGGTTTGTTTGTTGTTATTGTAGTGATAATAAGGATTGTATCATCTCTATTATGGAACAAGATTTGTAGAATCTCTTGATAAGGGAGAGGTAATGCATAAAATGTAAAATTATTGATAGAAGGGTAGCGGAGCATTTTACTCCATTCGCTTTGTAACTACCTATTCATTGGAGGGAGTTTTTATGAAAATATCATTTTCTAGAAAGTGCAATATATTTTTGTTGGGGTTAGTGACTATTTTTTCGACCATAATCACACCATTACAGATTAAGGCATTGGAAAACAAACCATTTGAGTACTTGATACGTAGTCAATTAAATGATAATAAACAATCATCAACAATTACTATAGAATTGCAAAATAACGAAAAAATCGATTATCAAAGTGTGAATTATGAAGAAAAGGAATTATTACTTTCACATTCTTCGACAGTGTCAACAACCTCTATGGCAATTCATAAAAATGGAACATATCTATTTTATGTTAATTATACTATCGATGGAGAATTGCAAGAAGAAGAAATAGTATATAAGGAAGAAAACATCATTGAAAACGGAACAGAATCTGATTCAATAGAAACAGATAAGGTGAATGGTGAAATAACAAGTAAAGTAAGTCAAGAAGATGTACTGGAATCGAATGAAATAGATTTAGAACCAAAAGCATCTGGAAAAGTAGTGGGTATAAGTTCCAACGGTATTATTGCTACAGATCAAAAATGGTTTATTTTTGGCGAAGCGAACACCATAACAGGCTATTTAAAAGATGGAGCTCCTAGTGATATTGTTATACCAGAGTATTACGAAAATGATAAAGGTGTACAAACTCCCATATTGTATATCGCGGATAATGCGTTTTCAGGACTAGAAATCAATTCCATTGTATTGAATTCAAATCTTGAAACTATCGGATCCGATAGTTTTGCGAATACAAAGATTACAGATCTAAGCATTCCAGAAAGTGTAACAACGATATCAAAAAATACTTTATCTTTTACAAACCTAGTTTCATTAACAATAGGAGCAAATGTTCCTCAAGATATATATCTTCCGAATACATTAACGAATGTAGTTTTGAAAGATACAGTAACACAACCAATAAGCTTTAAAGGATTGACAAATTTAGTCAATGTGACATTAAGTAATCATCTACCAACAATTATATCCTCAATGTTTAAAGGTTGCGCTTCGTTACAAAGTATCCGCATACCTAGCAGCGTTACGGATATTGGTGATGCATTTGACGGATGTGCTTCACTTCGCGAGGTTATCATTGATGCGAATAATATAGCCATACCAGCAAAAGAGTTTTATGATAACCCGGCTTTAGAAATTGTAACCATCAATGGAACTCTAACTTCTATTGGAGAATCCGCGTTTGAAAAATGTAAAAATTTAACAACCTTAAATATGCAAAAAGGAGTTGGTATTGTAGAGAAAAAAGCTTTTGCATTATGTGGAAGGTTACAAGGAGCTATTTTTAAAGAAGGAACTACCTCCATTCATAACACAGCATTTTTAGAATGTAATGGGCTTAGGGAGTTAGCAATACCGTCAACTATTGGAAAAATTGAAGACTATAAATTTAAAGGTTTAACGGGGTTACAAAAGGTAACTTTAGCAGAGGGTATCAATGAAATTGGGAAAGAAGCATTTGCTCAATGTAGTTCAATCATTAGTTTGAACATTCCAGAATCGATTACATCGATTGGGGATAGTGCATTTGAATCATGTAGAAATTTGAAAGATATTACACTATCGTCTACATTGAACTTAACAAAAATTGGAAGCAAATCATTTTATGAGTGCGGATCATTAACAGAAATAGTAATACCAGATTCAGTTACTAGCATTGGACAGAGTGCATTTGCGGAGTGCAGTGGGATGAAAAAGCTTACTTTATCATCAAAGATGCAAGTTATCAGTGTTAATTTATTTGAAAATTGTACGAGCTTAGAGAGCATTTTATTTAAAGAAGGACTACAAACAATTTCAAATGAAGCATTCAAAGGATGTACTAAGCTAAATAATGTCGTATTTCCTAATTCTTTAAATGAAATAAAAGAGTCAGCATTCAAGGACTGTATAGGGTTAGAGAAGCTTTCACTTAATGAAAATCTTCAAAAGATTGGCGATTTCGCTTTTAGTGGAAACACTTCCTTGAAATCGCTTGCTTTGAACAAAGAGTTATATCAGTTGGGTGTAAACGCTTTTGAAAAATGTAGTAGCTTAGTTACGTTAACAATCGGCGAAAATCTAACAACCATAGGTAGTAAAGCATTCTTAGCTTGTTCAAGTCTTGAAACATTGAATATTCCAGCAACAGTTATTACCATTGAAAATAGTGCATTTGCCAATTGTGTGAAGTTAGTAAACATAACTCTCAATGAGGGAGTTATGATAATTGGCGATTTTGTATTCAGTGGAATTACTGCTGAGGAAATCACTGTTCCAGGGACTGTTATTTCAATCGGCGATTCCGCATTTAAATCTTCAACCATTAAAAATATTTATTTACCTAACACACCAGTAAGCGGTGTGACTGGTGCACCTTGGGGTGCGTATTTCGCAACTGTATCCTGGGAAGGTGGCGTTGTCATAGATTCTTGCTTCTATTTTGAAAAAAATGATACAGGTTATACAGTTAGCGCAATGAAAGATGAAATGCACGAAGGTTGTGAATATTACAACGATCATAGAAATCTAATTATACCTGAAATATGGCAAGGGGAACCAGTTACCAAAATTGGCGATAACGCTTTTACAGGCACCTATATAGAAGGTATCACGATTCCCGATACCGTTATAGCTATCGGTAATTATAGTTTTAGCAGGTGTCCTAATTTGTATTATATTGAAATTCCAAAGAGTGTTATTACCATAGGGAATTATTGCTTTTTTGATAGCAGTAATTTGAGTTCCATCAAATTTTCAGAAGGGCTAGAAACTATTGGTGAATATGCTTTTGCTTCCTCATTTTTTGATTATAGTAATAGTTTAATAAGCATAACATTGCCTTCTTCCCTTAAAACAATTGGAAACCATGCTTTTGAGTATTGTGGGAACTTAGAAAGAGTTACGCTTAAGGAAGGACTAGAGAAAATCGGAGACTATGCATTTTCTTACTCAGATATTTACGAGTTGACGATACCAAGTTCAGTTTCATACCTAGGTGATTATGCTTTTAGCCATTGTGAATACTTAGACATGGTTAAGCTTAATGAAGGATTAAAAAGAATTTCAAGTGAGTGCTTTAGTCATTGCACTCGATTAAGCCAGATTACAATACCTGCATCAGTTGAGATTATTGAGGAATGGGCGTTTTACAACTGTAATTCATTAGAAATAGTTACACTTACAGAGACATCTAACAATCATGGAAATCTTAAAACTATAGAGGATTTAGCATTTGACGAGTGTGTCAAACTACGTTCTATAAATTTATTGGAAGGATTGGAAACTATAGGGAAAGCGGCATTTAAAGGACATACATTAGAAAATATCACTATTCCTTCTACTATTAAAAACATTGACTTTATGGCTTTTGAAAGTGCGAGCGATGTAAACAATCTTATATTTGCAGAAGGTCTAGAGAGTATCAACACGGAGGGAGAAGTTTTTAATGGTTGTAGTTTTGAAACTGTTTATATTCCGGTCTCAATGAAAACTATAAGTTCTATTTTACAAAATGTAGTTATAAAGACGCTTGTAATTCCAGAGGGCGTTGAAAATATAGCACCGAAAACTTTTAATAACTCATCTGTTGTATTTACAAAAATTCCAGGAACAATTAAAGATATCTCAAATTTAAAAGGTGGAAACTACAAGAAAATAATTATTGATGAAGGTGTTCAAATAATAGGTTTTGAGACGTTTTACAAAAATGACTATATTGAAGAAGTAAGCATACCACTTTCTTTATCATTGTTAGATGGTTATGCTTTTGTAGGTTGTTTGAATTTAAAAACAGTCACCTTGGCTGAAGGGATAACTGATCTTGGTGATGGGACTTTTCTGGCATGCTCTTCATTATCAGAAATAAAATTACCAGATTCATTAACGAAAATAAGTGTTGACACTTTTGCTAGTTGTCGAAGTTTAACAAAAATAAACATAGAGAATATAATTGAGTTTAAATCTAGTGCTTTTGAGGGGTGTAAGAGCTTAGTTGATGTAAAACTAAATCCCGATACAACGGTATTGGAAGATAGTGTCTTTGAAAATTGCGCAAGTTTAAAAGAAATCACAATACCTAATACTATTGATGTTTTATCAAGTAGTCTGTTTCGTGATTGTGTTAGTTTGGAAACGGTTCTTTTGCCAACGATAACTAGTATAGAGTATAGCGCATTTGAGAACTGTCAAAGCCTAGAAACGATACAACTAACGGAAGGATTGGAAAGTATAGGAAATAGAGCGTTTAAGGATTGCATCAAACTAAAGAGTGTAGCAATGCCGGATTCACTTATAGAAATTGACGATTCTGCTTTTAAAAATTGTATAAGGTTTACGAAAATAGAATTACCGAGCAAAATCACGAAATTAAACAATTCTGTGTTTGAGGACTGTAGTTCATTAGAGAGTGTCTCTGTTCCAAGTGGTGTAACTGAGTTTGGCAATTCGACATTCAAAAACTGCGTGAAATTTAATAAGGCAGATATTCCTTATGGAGTCACTAAAATTGGTTCTTCAACTTTTGAAGGATGCACTTCATTAACTTCCATGCCATTGCCTAATTCAGTAAAAACAATAGGAAATTTGGCATTTAAGGGATGTAACACATTGGTTTCTATCACACTATCGAGTTCATTAACGGATCTAGGATCTTCGGCGTTAGAAGGATGTACTTCATTAGCCGCTATTGAATTGCCTAACTCATTAGAAAAAATAGGGGATTCTGCTTTTAAAGATTGCCATTTAATTGATTATATCAAGTTGACAGATAAATTAACGGAAATCGGAAATGAGGCTTTTTCTAACACGAAAATAAAAACATTGAGTATGCCTCTTTCATTACAAAAGCTTTCATCAACTAGTCTATCTAACATGTCCGAACTAAAGGCTGTTTATATTGACTTACTAAGGATCAATTGCCCTTATGCATCAAATGAGCCGTTTGGAACTGTATTTAAGAATGTACATTACAAAGGAGACTTTGCAGAGTTCTCCTATACAGTAGAACCAATCTCAAATTCTCACAACCGAAGGATTAACTATCAATTTGATGCTGGATTAAATACAGGCTTATTACTTGATGTCACAAAACCTGACGGAACAAAAATATTGGGTATTAGCGCAAGAAGTTATAAGAATCATTATGTCGCAGACATGCCTGGTACTTATGAGTTTAGCGCACGAACGACGACAAATGATGAATTCCCGTATGTTGCGTTTGTTGAAGATGATATGGGTGAAGTAGATATTAGTTCGGAAAATTTTACAATTAACAAAGAACTGTTAAAGAATGCTACACTTTTAGATTTATATACATATGCTGATGTAAAAGCAGTTGATCGAGATACGAAGGAGTCTCTAGTGAATACGCTTGAGGCGAATAAGACGCTAGATATAATAAAGAAGGCACTCGTAAACGGTGGAGATGTTAGCGAAGTTAAAGTCAAAGCGACATCTACAATGAATAAATCTAATAGCACGACTTTTAGAATTACGTTAACTGATGAGATTTTATATAAAGTTGATTTTCAGGTAAAGAATGATCAAGGAACAGACATAGATAAGATCATCGAAACTAGATTGATCAAGAATAATGGAATATTAGTTGAACCATCGTTAATTGAAAATGATGATTACATTATAAAATCATGGTATACAGATGAAAGTTTTACGAATGATAAGAAATGGGATTTTACAAGCGGTAAAGTTACAAGTGATATGGTTTTATATGCAAATTATATACAAAAGACTTATGGAATTGACTATGTTACAGGAAAAGAATCATCTGGAATAAGTGTTGCGCCTAAGAATAACTTCACATGGAGCAGCAAGAATTTATTACCTGTAAATGTAGGCACAATTCCGGGATACATGATATCTCATTGGAAGTACAACGATGTATTGGTAACGAATGATACGCTTTATAGTGAATTATCTACCAATAGAAATAACCATTCAAGGATAACATTGAAAGCGGTCTGGAAACCGTTGAAAAACTACAAAGTTCAATATGAACTAGATGGTGGAAATATGATGAATAATGCACCTGATGTTATTGACAATATGGCGTATAATGAAGAGGTTTCATTACCTCAGGCAGAAAAGGCGCACTATAAATTCAAAGGATGGACGTATGCTGATACTAGAGTATCTGAAGGTACCACATATAAAGATTTAGCCAAGGATGAAAATAAAGATAGTTTAGTCTTATATGCCATTTGGGAATCAGAAGGATATGAAGTTCGCTTTGAATATAAAGGAAGTGTACCTCAACAACAGCCACCAGCAACCGTGATAAAGAAGTATCAAGAGACAGTAGAAGAACCAAGTATAGTAAGTTCATGTGGATATATATTCAAAGGATGGTATGAAGATGAAGGATGTACGAAGGAATATGATTTTAAATCCAAAGTCGATCATACGATGACGCTGTATGGAAAGTGGGAGTTAGAGAAATATGAAGTAGTATTCCATAGTAATGGTGGATCATCAGTGGAAAGCGTAAAAGAAGTAGAGTATAAAACAAAAGTAATGGAACCATCAAAACCGAAGAAGAAAGGTTATGAATTTGAAGGGTGGTATAGAGATGAAAGCTTGAAGAATGCATGGGATTTCAACAACGCAGTAGAAGGAAACATGGATCTCTATGCAAAATGGAAACTTCAAGAGTATAAGATTGGATTCGAACTGGATGGAGGGGTAAATCATCCAACCAATCCAAGTATGTACACAATCAAGAGTGCTGATATCACATTAGGAAGTCCAACGAAAAAAGGACACAAGTTCATTGGATGGAAATGGGATGGACAAGAAGCACCACAGGAAAATGTAACCTTGAAGAAGGGAAGCACAGGTGATATTGTCTATACAGCAGTTTGGCAGAAGAATAAGTATGAAGTAACCTTTGATAGTCAAGGAGGAAGTACAATAGAGGCTCAGAAAGTTGAATATCTTGAAAAAGTACAAAAGCCAGATAATCCGACAAGAAAAGGTCATGCATTTAAAGGGTGGTACCTTGAGAAAGAATGCATTACCTATTATGATTTTGGATCGAAAGTTGATTATACGATGACATTGTATGGAAAGTGGGAAAAGAAAGCAGAGAGTATATACCCAATTGATCCATCTGACCCGAGTCCTCCAGAAACTTCTAATCAGGAGGGAATAGAAAAAGATATTCTTACTGGAGATACAAATAAACTAATGATATGGACATCATTAGCAATTACATGTTTCAGTGCAGTTCTTATTTTGTTTTCGAAAAAATGCAAGTTAATGAAAAAAAGATAGCAAGTAATAGCAATATGTAAAGTGAAAAATTCGAGACCTAGTATATATATGAAACTGGGGCTCGAATTTATTTGAAATAGCAAATTGTCTGTTTGCTTGTATAAAAAGTCTTAGATAGCGATGAGATTTTACCCTTTTTCTTTTCTAAATCTGATTATAGTCGCATTTGGAGAATGCTCAATTCTTTTTCTATTCAAATCTATTAAAAAAAGCAGAATAGAATATATAAGATTATAAAGATATCTGTTCACAATGATGGACAAGTGTAGTTTCATGATGAACATTTTGTATAAAAACACATAAGATAATCATAATAAGGGAGTGATTTATGAATAAAATTTGTATTATCCCCCTAGATAAGGTAAAATTACAGTGTATTATATTTTGAGAGGAGTTTTATTTTTATGGCAAATGGATTCAGAAATGCGGATGAATTCAAAATCGAATTTAAGAAAAGAATCATTCAACACTACGGTCGTTCTATTGAACAGGCTCACATAACAGAAAAATATATGATTTTAGGAGAGATGGTTCGTGATCACGCAAGTGAGAACTGGAATCAAAGCAAAGATGTAGTAGCAAAAAAACAAGAGAAACAAATGTATTATTTTTCCATGGAATTTTTAATGGGAAGATTACTTACCAATAACCTTATGAATTTAGGGATTTATGATATTGTAAAAGAAGGACTTGCGGATCTAGATATCGATATCAATGCATTAGAGGATTTAGAGAGTGATGCAGGACTTGGAAATGGTGGTTTAGGAAGACTAGCTGCTTGTTTCTTAGATTCTTTAGCGTCTATGAATTATTCAGGAAATGGAAACTGTATTCGATATGAATATGGTTTATTTAAGCAGAAGATTGTAAACAACGAACAAGTGGAAGTACCTGATCAATGGCTTTCTTTAGGAAATGTTTGGGAAGTTCGTAAACCAAAACATTCCGTTGAAGTTAAATTTGGTGGACATGTAGATATGTGGATGGGAGAAGATGGGAAAGCTATCGTAAACCATATTCCAAGTTTAGTTGTTAAGGCAGTACCATATGACATGCCTATCGTTGGACAGAATACAAAAAATACCAATACGCTTCGTTTATGGAGTGCTGAGGTTGCGGATGATGCATGTGATGCGTCTAGTTTAAATGAATATGTAAATGAAGTACGTGAAATATGTCGTAATGTATATCCTGATGATTCTACAGAACACGGAAAGAAGTTAAGATTGAAACAACAGTACTTCTTTGTAGCAGCAGGATTGAATAACATTATTGATTCTCACATGCGTACGTATGGTACGTTACAAAACTTCGCAGAAAAAACAGCAATTCAATTAAATGATACACATCCAGTGTTGTGCATTCCTGAGTTGATGCGTATATTCTTAGATGAATATCGTTTTGATTGGGATGAAGCTTGGGGAATTGTAAAGAAAACAATGGCATATACAAACCATACAGTATTGAGTGAAGCCCTTGAAAAATGGCCTGTTCAATATGTACAAGAATTGTTGCCTCGTATCTATATGATTATCGAAGAAATTGATCATAGATTCAAATTCCGTGCATCTCATGAGTTAGGTAGACCGGATTTGATGAGTGAATGTTGTGTCTTAAAAGATGGACAAGTGCATATGGCAAACCTTGCGATTATTGGTTCTCATAGTGTAAATGGAGTTGCGGCTCTTCATACACAGATTTTAAAAGAAGACGTTATGAAAAACTTCTATGCTTTATATCCAGAGAAGTTTAACAATAAGACAAATGGTATTACACACCGTAGATGGTTGTTGTATTCTAACCCAGAATTAACAAGCTTGTTAGAGAAATATATCGGTCCAGATTTCAAAGCTGAACCAAATAAATTATTGGATTTAATGAGTCATGTAGACGATGCGACAATTCAACAAGAATTCATGAAAGTGAAATTGCAACGTAAACAAATTTTGGCGGACTATATTAAGAAAACATTAAACATTGAAGTGGATGTAAATTCTATTTTTGATGTACAAGCCAAACGTTTGCATGCATATAAACGTCAATTATTAAACGTTATGCACATTATGGATTTATATTTCAAAATGAAGGAAGATGCGAATTTCCGTATTCATCCAAGAACCTTTATTTTTGCGGCGAAGGCAGCGCCTTCTTACACATTCGCAAAAGAAGTTATTAAGTTGATTCATTGCGTTGCGCAAAAGGTGAATAATGATCCAGAAATCGCACCATATATGAAAGTTGTATTTATACCAAACTATGGTGTAAGTATCGCAGAAATTTTAATGAATGCAGCAGATGTATCAGAACAAATTTCAACTGCTGGTAAAGAAGCTAGTGGTACTGGAAATATGAAGTTTATGATGAATGGAGCAATTACACTTGGTACTATGGATGGTGCTAATGTGGAAATCGTCGAAAAAGTTGGTTTCAATAATGCGGAAATCTTCGGTTTACGTGCGGATGATGTAAGTTTAATTCGTCATGAGAATTCTTACGATGTTTGGCGTAAATATAATGAGAATCAAAGTGTCAAACGTATCATTGATGCGTTAAGAGATGGTACATTCTCAGATAACGCAAAAGACTTCAAATTGATTTATAACGAAGTTATGTTTAAAAATGATGAGTACTTATTGTTGGCGGACTATGATGCATATGCACATGCGCAACAAAACATTGACTATCGTTACCAAGACAAGGCGAATTGGGCGAAGAGTTGCTTAGTGAATATTGCACAATCTGCATTCTTTTCAAGTGATCGTACAATCAAACAATACGCAGAAGAAATCTGGAATATCACACCAGTAGAATTTAAATAGTAAGTGAGGTTCGTATGCAAATACGGACTTTTTTTATATCTATTAATACCACGTGCTATGCGCGTGGTCAGACTTTAAGTGAAAGAAGGGTATCTAAAAATATAAAAAACACCACCATGTTATAATTCAGTAGGTTTGGCGACCACAGAAAATAACAGGAGGTGCAGTCTATGAAAGACACAGAAACATTATCACATACAAGCTACGTTTGTAAATATCACATCGTGATATTACCGAAATATAGGCGAATGGTAATTTACACCAGACTACGAAAAGATATAGGAGAGATTATCCGAAAGTTGTGTGAAAGAAAACCAGGAGTAGAGCTACTAGAAGCGGAAGCATGTCCAGATCATATTCATATGCTAATCACTATTCCACCAAAATATTCTGTATCAGAATTTATGGGGTATTTAAAGAGCAAGTCAACATTAATGATATTTGATCGACATGCGAATTTAAAGTATAAATATGGAAACCGTAAATTCTGGGCAAAGGGGTATTACTGTGTGACAGTAGGTCATAACGAAAAGCGAGTACGGGAGTACATACAGAATCAGATGGTAGAAGATAAATTAGCGGATCAAATTAGCATGAAAGAATTTATAGACCCATTTACGGGAGAAACAGTAAAGAAGTAGGAGACAACAAAAAAGCCCCTTTGAGGGGCAGTCAGTGAAAATGCTGTGGTTGTCAAATCTTCAATGGACCATTATGGTCCACACAGCAAAATGCCCTTATAGGGCAGGTTCATACCACGTCTTCTAGGCGTGGTTATGATTTAATAGGAAAGGAAAGGGGATGAGTATCCATATGAGTGCAAGTTATGTAATTGCGCGAAGAGGGATGGGATATAAAGATACAGTAAAATAAGAAGATTATGATGTAACCATATTGTGATGATGATTACTAGAAGATAATCACATTGCGATATGGATGAAATTACATAATGATCAAAAAAGTCCATTATGAGGAGAATAGCGTACCACTTCGTATGTGTAAGTATAGGAAGAAGGCTATTCATAATCATAATGGATAATGAGGGAGCAAGAAATCCACTCATGTTGGAAGATGCAAATCTTTTCAATGATTCATTTATGAATCACTTTCTTGTGATATAATGATACCAAGATTTAGCATACATCTTCTTCATGTGAATTTAGAATATAAGGTGTAAAAGGTAAGAAAATAGGGTTTTATGCGTGTTTGCAACTCAAATTTGACAAAGTGCATTCGTTTGTATACAGAATTTAACAATAGATTTTGATACCATATAGTCAAGTAAAGAAAGAAGAGGATAAGTCTTATGAAATTTCATGAAAAACTATATAAGTTAAGAAAAGAAAAAGGAATGTCACAAGAGGCATTGTCACAGCAATTGCACACTTCACGTCAAGCAGTTAGCAAATGGGAGAGTGGTCAAGGATTTCCAGATACTGAGAAGTTACTCATGTTGGGGAATATTTTTGAAGTCTCTATGGATTATTTATTAAAAGATAACGATGAACAAACAGAGAGTTCTATGAATGGTTATTATGTAAGTAAAGAAATGGCATATGCATTTATGGATAACGAAAAACGTTTGAATGGGTTGATATCGTATGGTGCTGGATTCGTAATTTTATCAGGAGTTCCATATGTGATTTTTCAAAATCAAGAAAATCTAAGAATTATTTCCATGGCAGTCTTAATCGCGATTGGCGTGGCAATACTTATTATGGGTGCGCTAAAAGATGTACAAAAGTACAAGGTATTTCGTAGAGAAGTATTGTTGTTTGATGCACAGTTCTTAAAAGAACTTACAATTGAATACAATCAACATCATCGCAAATTGATTGTGTTGGCTTTCTTTGGCACCATGTTGTTAGTAATAGGGTTTATACCTATTGTTATGGTAGTGAGGGATTATATTCAAATGGATGTTCTTGGTCCTTGGTATGCATTATCCTTCTTATTGATTGCGATAGGTTTTATATGTTTTGTTGTGGCGATTTCATCCATTGAAACATACCAATTGCTTGTGAAGAATAGTGAGCATACCAATCGTTTATTTGTTAAATTAAGATGGAAGATTAGGAATTATTTAGAACATTTGTAGTTTGTTTAATAAATTGGTATGTGCATGATTAGAAAATAGTCGGAAAGTTGAGTATGCTTATGTTATACTCATATTTTTCGACTATTTCTATTGATTTTAAGACTATTGATACAAAAAAAGGGAATCTTATCGAAAAAAAATATACAAAATGCAAAATTTGTTGCATAAACATATAAAATACACGCATGAATAAGCGAAACATCATAAAATTTGGTATAATAGTAACAAGGTGGTTAGATTATGAGACAAAGAGAATATTATGAAGCATATTTAGACGATTATCATAAAATTATCGTTTATATGTCAAAATTAAGTTACGATGGAGCAAGTAACCGTTTTTATTTGCGCGATGATGTAGGGAATATTATGGAATTAAGTATTCAATCGATTGAAACGACTCCAAACAATTACAATAAGTACACATTAAAATTACGTTCCGATATTGTTATGGGAAATGAATATGAAGTTGTACATCAACATGCGCGGGCTACAATATTGCAATATAGTGGTATTGTGAAAACTGCTCTTTTTGATGAAACATATTATTATGATGGAAATGATTTAGGGTATACTTACAATCATTCATCCACCAGTTTTGCACTTTGGGCACCAACTGCATTCCGTGTAAAATTAGAAGTGTTGAAAAATGGTGTAGTTAAGACATATGAAATGATAAGAAGTGAACAAGGTGTATTTCGATTTGAAGTGAAGGAAGACTTAGAACATGCGACCTATGTATATCATGTAAGAGTGAATGGAAAATGGGAAGAAAGTATTGATCCTTATGGAATAGCCTCTACAGAAAATACCAAGCGTTCCGCGATTGTTGATCTACGAAAGATTCGTGTAAAAGATGCGACTTTACCTGCTATGAAGAGTGTATGCGATGCAATCATCTATGAAGCAAGTGTACGCGATTTTACAATGCAAAGAGGATGTGGAGTTAGTCAAAGAGGAAAGTTTCAAGGGTTTGTGGAAGAGAATGAAGATACGATTGAAAAACAAACAGGTTTTACATATTTAAAATCACTTGGGATAACACATGTACAATTGATGCCTGTATTGGATTTTGGTAGTGTGGATGAAATTTATCCGAAGTTACATTATAACTGGGGGTATGACCCTGTACAATATCGTACGTTCGAAGGAAGCTTTAGTAGTGATCCTTTTCATCCGTATGATCGAATATTTGAATTTGTTGGACTTGTGGAACAATGTCATAAAGCGGGCATACGTGTGAACTTAGATGTTGTGTTTAATCATGTATATGATAAAGAAACGTCTTCTTTTGAGAAGGTTGTGCCAAATTATTATTTCCAAATGAATGAACATGGAGATTTTTCAAATGGAACATTCTGTGGAAATGATATGGATTCCAAGAGGAAGATGTGCTCTAAGTTTATTGTGGATACTTGTGTCTTTTTGACAAAGACGTATCACATTGATGGAATGCGTTTTGATTTGATGGGTATTCTAGATATTGATACCATGAATGCTGTTGTGCGTGAATGTAGAAATAACAATCCTGATTTTATGGTGTATGGAGAAGGATGGAATATGCCAAGTTTTCTGGATAGTGATGAGCGAGCAAGTATTGATAATCAAGCAAGGATGCCTCAAGTAGGACATTTCTCTGATCGTTTTCGTGATGTGGTGAAAGGGCGTACGGCTACAAATGAAGCCAGTGTGAAGGGATATTGTTCTGGGGATACCTATTTATTGGATATCATGAAAAACGTCCTGAGCGCAAGTTGTACGTATGAGGGTATGGGACCAATGTTCTCCCATCCAAGAAATGCGATTAATTATGTAGAATGTCATGATAATATGACATCTTGGGATAAATTGAAGGAGTGTTGTAAAGAAACTAGTAAAGAGGAACGTATACAAATACAAAAGATGTTAAATGCGGCCTGTTTACTAGCACAGGGTGTTCCATTTCTTCACTGTGGACAAGAATTCTCTAGAACAAAACATGGAAAAGCAAATACCTATGAAGATAGTGATGAAATTAATCATGTAGATTATGAACGTCGTAACCAATACCAAAGTATCGTAGAAGCGACGAAGGATTTAATTGCGATTCGTAAGAAGTATGCTTGTTTGCGTTATGAGACAAAAGATGAAGTAGAACAATATGTAAGTTTTGAAGATATCAATCGTGTTGTTTTACTATATCATATCCAAGATGAAACACATGATATGCTGATTTGTTTCAATCCAAGCCAACAAAAGTATTTTTATGATTTACACAAACCGTATACCTTGTTGTACAATAATGGAGGTAGTGAAGATATCCTTATGGATAAAGTGGAACTACAGCCTTATAGTGTAATGATTTTGCATAGATATCAATAGCTAAGCGTTGTATTGGGATGTAAGGTTATAGTACGTATAATTAGTGTTGTTTGACATTCAAACAGAAATTGTTATAATGATACAGGATAATTTGTGTATAGTTATGCAAATTACGTGTAAAATGTTACATATAGCATATTAGGAAAAGGAGCGAATCTTATGAAAATCGCAGTGGTCACAGATAGTGGTAGTGGTTTCACAAAACAAGAAGCACTCGACAAAGGAATTTACTTTTTACCTTTACAGATTATTATAAACGATAACATGTATTTAGACGGTGTTAATATTACCGTTGAAGAAATATACGAATCTTTACGCAATGGCGCTATGCCAACAACTTCTATGCCTCCAATGGGGCTTATGGAAGAATTGTTTATGCAACTTAAGAAAGATGGCTATGATGAAGTAATCGCAGTTACATTAACTTCTGGATTATCATCTACAGCATCTATTATGCAGGCAACAGCAAAACAATGTGAATTACCAATTCATATGGTAGAATGTTATTCTACATGTAACATAGAAGCTTACTTAGTAACATGTGCAAAAGCACTTGTTGATCAAGGATTGGAAGCAACAGAAATCGTAGCTCGTCTTGAAGAGAGTGTTGCCTCTAGTAATACATTGATTGTGCCAGATGATCTACAACATTTAAAACGCGGTGGTCGTTTAACGCCTTTAGCTGCGGCATTAGGTGGACTATTAAAAATCAAACCAATCTTACAATTGAATAAAACAAGTGAAGGTAAGGTAGATGTGTTTGATAAAGTACGTACGATGTCAAAAGCACAACAAAAAGCAATTGATACATTTGTATCTGCAGGATTAAATGATGATTATATGTTAACTGTTCTTCATAGTGGAGCGCCAATCGAAGGGCAAAAGCTAAAAGAACAAATGGAAGATACATTCCCAGGATTACATATGACATTCGGTTTAATTGGGGCAGTTATCTCTGCACATACAGGATTAGGTTGCCTAGGAATTCAATATATTCGTAAAGTAAAAGGTGCATAAAATCAAAGATATCGGCGCAAGCTGATGTCTTTTTTTTGGAAAATAAGGTATAATAAAAAAATGGGAGGAATTCATTATGAAAATTGCTTTTGTGACAGATAGCGGTACTGGAAAAACCGTAGAAGAAATGAAACAGGCAGGCATCTTTAGTGTTCCATTACAAGTAAGCTATGACCATAAAAACTATCAAGATTTAGAAGAATTAAGTCTAGATAAAATATATCAATTGATGCAAGAAGGGAAGATGTTATCAACATCACTTCCATCCCTTGGTATGATTGAGGAATTGTTTACAAAATTAAAAGAAGATGGCTATGAGATGATCTTTGCTGTACCAATTTGTACAGGATTAAGTGGTACGATCAATGCGATGAAACTAAGTGCAGAGACGATTGATATTCCATTTGAATATGTGGATTGTCATGTAACTGCAATGGTGCAGGAGTATATGATTCGTTTAGCTAAGAAACTACATGAAGAGGGGAGAAATCTTTCCCAAATCAAAGAAGTATTAGAAAGAGTAGTAGAATCTACGAATACTTTGTTGTTGCCAAATGATTTACAACATCTAAAAAGAGGAGGGCGTTTAACTCCACTAGCGGCAACTCTTGGTGGTCTCTTAAAAATAAAACCTATTTTGAAAGTAAACAAAGAAACAAATGGAAAAATAGATGTTGTGGATAAGGTGCGTACGATGCATAAAGCAATGGATACAGTCATCGAAATCATGAAGAAACAACATGTGGATGAAACCTACTCTATTACAATTGCACATGCGGATGATGAAAAAGGTGCCAATGTCTATAGGGAAAAAGTGAAAGCAGCTTTTCCAAATGCAAAACATGATATCATAAAATTAGTCAGCGTTGTTGGAGTGCATACTGGTAGAGGTTGCCAAGCTATTCAATTCTTTAAAATGATCACTGAATAAATTACAATAAAGCGTAAACCTATTTTCAATCAGTGAATAGGATTGCGCTTTTCTAATGAAAAAGATATGGAAATAAGGCTCTACTTTCCATGTCTATGTCTATTTTGGTTGCTCTTTTCCTGTGGTTGGTCTTTGCTTTCATCCGACCTGTTTTGACAGTTGGATGGTACTGCGGACGCATCATATGTTTCTAAAATCGTATACAACTGAGCCATTGACATAGCTGTTAGATCTTCAAGACTATAATTAGAATCATAGCTTTGTATCATTTCAATAACACGATATTTTCCAAAGGATGTGTGATGCCTATTTGCTTCTTCATGTGTTTGTTCACCAACCTGAGCGCAGTGATAATTGTCTTTACTTAAGTTGGATTGCAAATAGGTTTGTACTAAATTTTCTAATTTCGTCGCATCATTGTTTTTGCTGTATACACCAACTTCTAAGATACCATCTTTTAAATAGACATCATATGAAGGATTGGTTAATAATAAACGAACTGCATCTTCTAGAGATTTATTCTTCAAATCGATACGATCTATAATCTTTTGTGCATCTTGATTGTATGCTTTTACTTGAATCACTTGATATGTTGTATCTAGCTGGAATTCAAGACTTGGGTTAATATCAAATGAAACAAAAGCGACTGCTTCTTTTGTATTAGGTTCCTGATTCAAGTGTGGAATGAAAAAGGAAAACATACAAATAAGAACTACAACAGCGCTCGCGAGAATGGATTTGGTGTATCTTGGAGTAGTATGTCGTTGATGATTGAGCACATATTGTAGAGTGCTTTTTTTTGTTTCTTCACTACAATGTAGTTGATTTAAATCTTTGAGTTTATTATGCAAAATCATCACCTCCCAGCATTCCTTTTAATTGTTCTCTAGATCGACGAAGCCAAGTTTGGATCGTGTTGTCTTTTCGCTTTAAAATCTTTGCTATTTCTGATGTGTTGTAACCTTCATAATAGTATAGATAGATAACGGATTTATAAGGATTCTTAAGTTTGAGCACAGATTGTAACACTTCAGGATGTTGTGCATCGGGTAATGTATGGTTACAATAATCAAAGAGTTCCATTTCGTTATGTAAGGATACATTCTTTCGAAACCATACACGTAGGTTATCTTTACATGCATTGATACTGATACGTATGAGCCATGCTTTTTCATGTTCACGGCTTTCGAAGGAAGATGCATTTGCATATTTTAAGAAGACATTTTGAAAAACATCATCCACATCACATTGCTGTTTCATATGAATAAAGCATATTTTTTTTACCATGTCTCCATATTGTTCTATTGCAAATCGCAATTCTTCTTCACTTCTCATAGTTCCCTCATTCCTATAAGTATATTATAAAGCATAATTCTTTTATTGAAATCTTAAATTACTAACTACGATTCCCGTGATGTTTACCATTTGCATGTTGCCTAGTTGAACCATCACAATTTGGTGTTCCTGCTCCTTGGTTTCTTCTGGCATGAGTACCATCGCAATTTTCGTGATTTTGTGTACAAAGAGCAGTATGCAATCCATCGCAGTTTTCGTGTCCTTGTGGACATAGCGTGCTATGTTGACCATCACAGTTTTCATGTCCTTGTGGACAATAGATGGTAGGTTGTACTGGTGTTGTTTCTTCTACAACTGTGGGTTTTATTTCATTTGTAGTAGTTGTATTTAAAGATTTAACGATGCTAGCAATATTGGATAATTGCCTTGCAGGAATTGTTGATTCTGCCTGAATGTTAAGTGTACCTCCTAATAAAATAGCACCAGTTCCTAAAAGTGATAATGTCGATGTAATAAATATTTTATTCTTCTTTTTCATGTTAATTCCTCCTGTTTTCACTATATATACGTTTGCGACTTGTAAAGCCGTTCAAAAAAAGAAAAAACTCAAAAATTTTTGAGTTTTCTAAGTATTATTTGAATTGTGACGTATCAACCAAACAAACACAGTTTGTATGAAGCCATAGCATAGAAGCTGGAACTTGTGTTGTGATAGTTCCACTCATAAAGTCTTTATAGGCATCTTCTTTTGATGAACCACTTACGAGAATAAGCACTTGTTTGGACTTAAAGATACCGTCCATTCCAATCGTCATTCCACTTTCCACATGCTCTCCTTTGATCATATCATGTGTTTTCGTTTTTGAGTTAAGCATAACTTGATGGCAACCAAGAGTTAACTGTTGACTAGGTTCGTTTAATCCCAAATGGGCATTCATACCTAATCCCAAAATCATGACATCGATAGGATGTTCTTTTAAATAGGTTTCTACTTTTATTAGTTCTTGTGTTACATCCACTGCATTGGATGTAAACTCTATTAGGCATTTGGGTTTCATATAGAGTTTGTCTAATAGGTGCTGTTTGATAAAGGTATGGCAAGTAGAAGGATGATCTGGTTCTAATCCATACCATTCATCTAATTTAACAAATGTAACATTAGATAGATCAATGCGTTGTTCATTGATCTTGTGTACCAGAAGTTCGTACATCCTTTTGGGTGTACTACCAGTAGCTAGACATATCACTGCATCGTTCTTCTTTTGGATGGTATCTAGTAATAGGTCACATCCTTGTATTGACATTTGTTCATAGGTGTTGCTATGTATAATCTGCATAGTATGTTCCTCTTTCTAGTGATAAAAGAAGGCAGCATCGTCCATATGCATTGCCTTCTTTCTGTTTATTTATTCACGTTTCAATTTGATAAATGATAGCTTATAACAATCCAATCCAAGAACCAAGGATAGAAAGGATAAGGATTCCTACGATTAATACAATTGGATTTGCTTGTTTTTTCTTCAATAACCAGAATAATAATAAAGTTACGCACATTGGTAATAAGTTAGGGAAGATACGATCGAAGAATTCTGTTTGAACAGCTACTTCAATACCTCCATCAACCTTAATTACAGGTAATAAAGAAATTTTAACATAAGAAGCAATCAACGCACCGATAACTGTGATACCAAGGATAGTTGCGGAGTTTGCGATAGCATCTGAGTTTTCTGTAATCATATCGATAGATTTTGTACCTAATGTATATCCTAAACGTGTCCATACGATACGTAAGATCCAAATAGCTACATAAACACCGAAGAAGATAATTGGTCCAAGTATTGAACCTTGTGATGCGAATGAACAAGAAATACCAGCTGTAATTGGTAATATAGTAAACCAGAAGATAGCATCTCCGATACCAGCGATAGGTCCAAATAATGCAAGTTTTAAACCTTTGATTGCATCACGTGTTCCTCCACCTTCTTCTAATGACATCATAAGACCCATTAAGAAACCAACAAGGTTAGGATGTGTGTTAATAAATTCAAGGTTATCTGTCATTGCGCCAGATAATGCTTCTTTATCGTCTCCATAAACTTTTTGTAAAGCAGGTAACATAGCCCACGTAAATCCACAAGATTGCATTCTTTCATAGTTGAAAGATGCCTGTAAGAATGAAGAACGAACACCAAGCATGGTGATATCGCGTTTTGTTAGTTTTTTAGATTCCGACATGTGAACTACCTCCTCCATTACTGCTATTCTTTACTGCTTCTTCAATTTCATCTTTACGTTGTTTTGCCCCGAAGAAGTCGATTAATGCAAATACAGAACCTAATAAAGCAACTGGCAATAAGTTTGGCATTACACAGAAGCAAGCCATTAGGAATCCTGCGATGAAGTAAGGAATATATTTTACTTTCATCATAACACGTAATAACATACCGAATCCAACTGCAGGTAAGATACCACCAGCTACTTCAAGACCATGTGTAATAACTGCAGGTAAACTATTTACGAAGTCTGCCATTGGTTGTTGTGCTACATACGTACATAAGAATGCTAGTACACCATAAGTTAATGAAATAATAGCCATCGTTGCGAAGTTGATTTTTGCAATTCCTTTTACATCAGCTTGTGCAGCACATCTGTCTGCTTTACCCATAAAGAATGAGAATGCTGAGTAATAGAATAGGATTACATATTGTCCCAAGAATGAGAATGGTAAACATAATCCCAATGCAGTTTGAGGACTGCTTCCTGTTGTATAAGCCAATACTGTTCCCATCAGTCCAGCGAATACAGGGTTAGGTGGTTGTGTTCCACCAGCTGGTGTAAGACCTGCAAAGGCAAGCTCTATTAATGCACCAACTTTAAGACCCAATGTTAAATCTCCCAAAATAAGTCCAGTTAACGTAGAAACAATTAATGGACGGAAAATAAAGAATGCTTCTAGGAAGAAGTCAAGACCAACGATAATTGTCATTATGGTTAGCATGATTCCTTGTATAAGTGTAATCTCCATAATCTTTCATCTCCTCTTTCATTTAGATTGTAGTTTTTGATTCACCAGGGATATCTTGTGCATACACGTTGATTCCCTTTGAAGATAAGAATTTCAAATCTTCCATGTCATTATCATCTACATATACTTTCTTTGTGATGGCACGTTTACCATCAGAGAAGTGCATGTTTCCGACATTAACATCTTGTAGCTCTACACCTAGTTCGACCAAACGTCGTACATCTTTTGGTGTGCGGCAGACGATAAATATCTTCTGCTCAGGTGCTGCGTTTCCGATAATAGAAGCGGTTTGTTCGATCGTAAAGAATCGAATTCCAACTCCTGAAGATTTAGCGGTCACACCCATCAATGACTGTTGCATCTTATCATTTGCAGCAACGTCGTCAGCGACAACGATGAGATTGGCTCCGATTGTCTTTGTCCAAACAACTCCAACCTGACCATGTACCAGACGATTGTCGATTCTGGTAAGTATAATGTTAGGCATTATTCCACCTCCAATCACCATTCTACTAGCAAAAAGTGTGCCATCTTCTGTCGGTGGCACGCTTTCTCCTTTGTTTATCAACTTTTATTGAAATAATTTAAAACATAAAGAACTTCCACATCAGGTATCTCGACACTATATCGCATTTCTGCGCCACTAAATGCATCACGTACCTTTTCAATGACATCTTTCTTTGCTTCCAATTCTTCATTCATACCCTCTACCTCACTAATTCCTTGTTTTAAAATCAAACGCTCAATCAAACAACTGATATGCACGTATAATCCTAACTTTCTAGTAGAGTCTAGTTCTTCATTTAGATTAAACTCTAAATCTTTTACAATTTCTTCCACATCATCAATGATTTTTTCACCATTTAAAATCGTTAAATGATTTACAATATTCGATAGTGTAAATGTTTTTAAGATATTTTGATTAAAGCTTGCTAAGTCCTCCCCATTGAGATAAAGGCTCATCAGCTGCCATAAAGCACCAGTTTCATCATTCATCATAACATCTTCAACGGCTAAGAATTTCTTATCATTGATTTTTGGATCCAACGTACCGATTAGAAGATCAACATTGTAACGGCTGAATATCGCATCCTTCGTTCCATTTTCTACTAAGGATTGATAATCATAAGGGATGATTTCTAAATCAATTTTGTGTGGAAGCGAGCTTTTTAGTAACTCACTAATTTTTTGTGCTGCCCCAAACCCTGTTGCACATACAGTAAGAATAGCATTCTTTTTGCTCTTTCCTTCTAAGTAGTGTGTAGATAATTGATATCCCGAAGATACAGCCTCTAATATTTCAATGGCGCTTTGCCCTTGTTTTAAAAGGTTTCCCACTTCTAAAGCCATTGCTGTAGATACATTGTTGATCAATCCAATATTACAATTAGATATAGGTTTGATACAATTATAAATTTCTTCCAAACTTCCCATATCTACCAAGAACATCAATTCTTGAATAGGGTCTTTACGTTTTAAATAATCATCTGCGAGTTGTGCCACTTTATCAATCGAGATGTTAATTTCCATATCAATCCCATCAAAGATATATTGCCCAAGCATACGATTCACGGTATCCGCTATACAACTTGCGGTAGAATACCCATGGCATAAAATAACGCCCACAGCAGGATTACTTTCTTCATGTTCATACCCAATAAAGGCAATTGTAATAATGGACATTAACAAATCATCAAGTTCAATATCCAAGTTCAATTCCACATTGTCCACTACCTCATTGGCGATACTACTAGAGCGAGGTACTTTCTCTTTCAAGATATTTTTCATATCTTCTACCATTTCGTAGTGTTCAGATATCCATACTTTCGCATCCACTACGTGCTTAGAGTATTCAACTAGGACACGTGAATATATTTTAATTTCACTATTAGGAACCGCAAGTGAGTATTTATTCATCACAATGGAATAAATCTTATCTAGCATTTTTAATAAATAATCTTCGTTGGTATTTTGACGATAACGATTAGAGAACATAATATAGTCAATATAACTTTGTATATGTTCTTTCGCTTTTTCTAGAAAAGTGTGAAATTGGTTATCCTTCAATAAATACTCTTCATATAGATCTAAAAGACGATCGTATAAATGCAAGAAAGGGGAAGCATAATTCATGGTACTTTTAAGTTTGGAGATAGGGATCATTGTTTCTTGTATTGTTCCTGATGATTTTAATTGTACCGTGGTCATTGGTAAGAATATATAATCAGGAAGGTGAGGAATCTCAATGCGTAAAGCATTGTCTTGTCGATTGGTTAAGAATGCATTCGCACAAGCAGCTTTAATTGCATTTTTCATAGCTCCTATATTGCCAGGGAATTCAAAATCCATCAATGATTGATAGGCAAGGTTACTAATGAAAATTTCTTTTCCTAGTCGTTTGCTTTCGTTTGTAAAAATTGTATATATAAGTTCTCGTTTTTCTATCAAAGGGCGTTCCTTTAATGAAGGAATTGTGACTGTAATGGGAATACGACGCAACAATGTTTTTAGTAATACGTTTTGTGGATCTTCTGTTGTCGCGAAAATAAGTCGACATTTGGAATGGAACCAGTTTTCATTGTCTCCAACTTTATGATACATTCCCTTATCCATAAAGAAGAATAATTTTTCTTGACACTCGGCTTTTAAACAATGCACCTCATCTAAAAATAAGATGCCTCCATCCGCAAGGGATATAAGTCCTGGGTTATCATCATCTGCACCTGTATAGGCTCCTTTTACATGACCAAATAGATTGGCCGTTAAAAGCTCGGGGTTATTGGCATATTCTGAACAGTTCACACTTACAAATTTACGTTGTGTATCGATGATATTTTGATGCAAGGCATATTCATACATCAAAGAGGCAATCATACTTTTACCAGTTCCTGTAGGACCATGAATAAGAATAGGGAGTCCACCAGGATATGTAATGGCAGCCTTGCAATGCTCTACAACATTATGAAGCGAATTGTTGTATCCGATAAGAAGTTCAAAATCTTCTGGTAAATCACAAAAAGATTCTACAAATTCTTGAAAAGATGCAAAGACTCCATCTCCCTTTACTTGACCAAACTTTTCTTCTACCATTTTTCGATCATAGAAATACACTGGCCTTGAATTGATTTTAACAACTTCTTTTTCTTTTACTTTTTCATTTAAATATTGGGAAACGGTATTGCGACTAATCTGCAAGGTATCCGCAATTTCACTTGCGGTAAACACAGGGTTTTCCTTGATGATATTTTCTTTACAACGTTTCTTTAATTCGTTTATAACGAGTTCTTTCATTACGATCACTCCTTAAATTTTATATTAGCATTATTCTTCTTGTTTTGAAAGATAAATCCTACAAATTGATGTGCATAAAAGAAAGCGAAGCTTATCTACGCTTCGCCATCGTTTCATAATCTAATTTTCCAACTTTTTCTACAACTGCCCCAGGAACATCCTGATAGAAGAGCTCCGCTCCTTGATCAATCATATAGTTAAAGTCTTCAATATCTTGTTGTGTTAGATATACTTTGCGATTAAAAGGTACTCTTCCTTTTTCATAGTGCATATTTCCTACATTGATGTGATGGGCAGGAATTCCATGTTCAATTAACAAACGTATTTCATGAGGGGTTTGTACTACTAAAAAGAGTTTTTGGTTACTCTCGTTTTCAAGAAATACATGAATAAAATCCGCAACGCTATAAAAACGTATCGCAACATTGGCATTTCTTGCGATACTTTGCATAAGTTTCTGCGCAAAAGAACTAGTTGCGGCAGAGTCATTAATAACAACGATAGTATCTACGTCCAAAGAGTTTGTCCATGTAAGTCCTACTTGGCCATGTACTAAGCGATTATCAATTCTTGTCAATCGTATTTTTGCTTGCATAATATTACCTCGTTTTCTATATTGTACTATTTTTTTCGATAAAATGAAAATGAATGATGAAAAGATAGCATTCATATAGGAATAGCTTGTAATAGATATAGCCTTAGAAAGGTGAAAGAAGTGTTGAGAAACTTAAAAAAACCTCGATTCTTGTGCGAAAAGTTAGTTATTTTGGGAATACTAATGTATAATGTAAAGGTAGTTTGGAGGTCATAAATATGAGTCATGATTTTATAGATATTAAAGGTGCAAGAGAGAATAACCTTAAGAATATAGACATTAAAATTCCTAGAGATAAATTCGTTATTATGACAGGGGTATCTGGTTCTGGTAAGACATCCTTGGCATTTGATACCGTTTATGCAGAAGGACAACGCCGGTATGTAGAATCTTTAAGTGCATACGCAAGACAATTTCTTGGGAATAGTGAAAAACCTGAGGTGGATTCCATCGAAGGCCTTTCTCCATCCATTTCCATTGATCAAAAAACAACGAGTAATAATCCTCGTTCCACAGTAGGAACAGTAACGGAGATCTATGATTATTTGCGTTTGTTATTTGCTAGAATTGGGGTACCATATTGTCCTAATCACAATGAACCAATCACATCACAAACCATTAAACAAATGGTGGATCGTGTTATGGAGATTGAAGATAAAACGAGACTGATGATTATGTCTCCAATTTCTCATGGACAAAAGGGAACACATAAAGATTTGTTTGAGAAGTTGCAGAAAGATGGATATATCCGTGTTCGTGTAGATGGTGAACTGAAGTTACTAGAAGATGTAGAACCATTAGAGAAAAATAAGAAGCACAATGTAGATGTAGTAATCGATCGTATTGTAAAAGGAGAAGATCGTTCTCGTTTACATGATTCATTAGAAACTGCACTGAAAATGAGTGATGGGTTGGCCATCGTATCCTATAAGGATGAAGAGATTTTATTCTCTAGTAATTATTCTTGTAAATTTTGTGGATTCTCTATTCCTAAATTAGAACCTCGTTTATTTTCATTCAATGCTCCATTTGGATCATGTGATGTTTGTAAAGGATTAGGAATCACTCAAAAAGTAGATGTGGATTATTTGATTCCAGATCGTAACAAATCCATTCGTAGAGGTGGAATCATTTATTATAAAAATATCGCTGGCACGGAGAATTTAGAATGGCAGCGCTTTAAGGCGTTATTAGATTATTATGAAATTAGCATCGATAAACCAATTAAGAATTTCACAAAGGAAGAATTGGATATTGTATTGTTCGGCTCAAAAGATTTAATTACTTATAAGTTGGAATCAAGAAGTGGAAACGTCATGAAGAAAACAGAGTTTATTGAAGGAGCATGTACGTTAATTGAACGTCGTTATATGGAAACAACGAGTACGATGTCAAGAGAATGGTATGCGACGTTCTTAGCAGAAGCTCCATGTCCAACATGTGGTGGAAAACGATTGAATGAACAAGCATTGAGTGTACGTGTAGGTGGTTTAAACATCTATGAGTGGACAACGATGTCTATTAAACAAGCGGTTGCTTTTATGGAGCAGTTGAAACTTACTACACAACAAGAAGGAATTGCGAAATTAGTAGTCAAAGAAATTAAAGAACGTCTTGGCTTCCTGTTTAATGTTGGATTAGGTTATTTGACATTGGATCGTTTGGCTGGTTCTCTTTCAGGAGGAGAAGCGCAACGTATTCGTCTAGCAACACAAATCGGATCTCATTTGAGTGGCGTGTTGTATGTGTTGGATGAGCCTAGTATTGGGTTACATCAACGTGACAATGATCGCTTGATTGGTGCTTTGAAAGATATGCGTGATTTAGGAAACTCCTTGATTGTTGTAGAACATGATGAGGATACGATGTTAGCTTCTGACTATATTATTGATATTGGACCAGGTGCTGGAGTGCATGGTGGAGAAGTAGTCGCGATGGGGACACCGAAAGAAGTTATGGAGAACCCTAATTCTATTACAGGACAATACCTTAGTGGAAAGATGAAAATCGAAATACCAGAAAAACGTCGCAAAGGCAATCGTAAGAAGCTTGAGGTTGTATGTGCAAGTGAAAATAATTTAAAGGATGTAAGTGTGAAATTTCCTTTAGGAAGCTTCACTGTGGTTACAGGAGTGAGTGGTAGTGGAAAGTCATCGTTGATCAATGAAGTATTATCAAAGGGACTTATGCACGAACTAGGCAGAGTAAGAATTAAGCCTGGGAAACATAAAACTATTAAGGGTGTTCAACATATCGATAAGTTAATCGATATCTCACAAGATCCAATAGGAAGAACTCCACGAAGTAATCCTGCAACATATACAGGTGTGTTTGATGATATTCGTGATTTATATGCACAAACACAAGACTCTAAAATGCGAGGTTATGAGAAAGGTAGATTCTCATTCAACGTTAAGGGAGGGCGATGTGAAGCTTGTCAGGGAGATGGAATTTTGCGTATCTCTATGCACTTTTTGCCAGATGTATATGTGCCATGTGAAGAATGTGGTGGAAAACGATACAACGAAGAAACGCTACAAGTTACCTATAAGGGAAAGAACATCTATGATGTTTTAGAAATGACAGTAGAAGAAGGTATTGAATTCTTTACAAACGTGCATAAAATTAAACATAAGCTACAAACGTTAAAGGATGTTGGCTTAGGATATATTAAGTTAGGACAAAGTGCAACAAGTCTATCTGGAGGAGAGGCACAACGTGTGAAGTTGGCGAGTGAATTACAACGTAAGGCAACTGGAAAAACATTATTTGTGTTAGATGAACCTACAACCGGATTACATACCCATGATGTGAAAAAATTGTTAGAAGTATTACAACGCATTGTGGATAATGGCGATACAGTCATTGTCATTGAACATAACTTGGATGTGATTAAATGTGCAGATTATATCGTAGATTTAGGACCTGAAGGTGGAGATGAAGGTGGAGAAATCATTGCTTGTGGTACTCCAGAAGAAATCGTCGAAGTAGAAAGAAGCCATACAGGACAATATCTAAAGAAAGTACTGCAGAGAGGATAACGATATGGAAGAACAAACGAGTGTAAAAGTAAAAACACTGATGGACAACTTTGATTTTGAACAAATAAGTGGGAATTTAAAATCCTTAGAAAGACCAATCGTAATGGCAGATACTAATCGTCCTGGTTTGGAGCTTGCTGGATTCTTTGAGAACTCTCAAGCAAAACGTTTGGTAATCTTAGGAGATAAAGAAATTGCGTATATTCAAACGATGAGTGACGCAAAACAGCGTAAATCATTTGATTTTATTACGGATGAAGAAACACCTGCAATTATTATTACGAAAGGACATGAATGTCCTCCAATATTAAAACGTTGTGCAAAACGTAAAAATTTCCCAATCTTTGCCTCACAATCTTCTACAACACGTTTGATTGTTAATATGGCAAGTTTCCTTGATGAACAACTCGCTACTAGCAAGTGTATTCATGGCGGTCTATTATCCATTTATGGAAAGGGTGTTTTGATTACTGGGGAAAGTGGTATGGGGAAAAGTGAAATCGCATTAGAGTTGATTAAAAGAGGACATTTATTAGTTGCGGATGATCGTGTAGATTGTTATCGTATTCATAATAAAATTATAGGAAAAGCACCTGAATTATTAAGAGAAATGTTAGAAATACGTGGTATAGGTATCATCAATGTTTCTAGAATGTTCGGTGTAAGTTCTGTTCTTCCTAAAACAGAGATCGATTTTGAAGTTCGCTTAGAAACATGGCAACCAAATCAAGATTATGATCGCGTTGGGATTGAAGATAAAAAACATGAGAATATCTTAGGTATTGATGTACCTAAGATTATCGTTCCCGTTCGTGAAGGTCGTTCTATGGCAGTTATCATTGAGTCTGCAGTTACCAATTTCTTATTGGGTGAAATGGGACTTGATAGCGCAAAAGAGTTTGAACAACGTGTTTTAGATTATATAGAAAAAAATAAGAACGCTCAATAAGGAGGATGATTCATGACTTTTTTTCCAGATATGAAGACCGTACTAACGATTGGTTCGTTACATGTTACTTGGTACGCAGTTTTTATTTTGACAGGTGCATTCCTTGCCTATTTTCTGTCGTTACGTCAGTTTAAAAAATGGGGATATAATGAAACAATATTTGAAAACTTCTTCTTAATGATGTTGCCAATTGGTGTGATTGGAGCACGTATCTATTATGTTATATTTGAATGGAACGAAATCTATGTTCAAGATCCAATCCGTATATTCTTTACATGGGAGGGTGGATTAGCTATTCATGGAGGAATTATCGCTGCGAGCATCTTTGGTTTCTTTTATTTTAGAAAGCACCGCTGTGATTTGTTACGTATTGCAGATGTGATTTTTCCTAATCTAATGATTGCGCAAGCGATAGGACGTTGGGGAAATTTCATCAATCAAGAAGCATTTGGTGGTGTTGTAAGTGCTGATTTTTATAAACATTGGCCTGCATTTATTCGAGATAACATGTACATTAATGGGGAATATCATCAACCGACCTTCTTGTATGAAAGTGTTGGAAACATCATAGGGTTTTGTCTTATTACCTTTATTTATAAAAAGTATGGTAGAAAAAAACGTGGAGATTTAGCATGGGCTTATCTAACGTGGTATGGAATGGTACGTTTTATTGTAGAGGGAATGAGAACTGATTCTTTAATGATTGGTTCCTTACGTATGGCGCAAATCATTTCCCTAGTAGGCGTGTTTATAGGAGTACTTGGTATTTTTGGAGTTTGGAATCCTTTATTTAAGAAATATTGGCCATTTCGTAAGAACAAGCCAGTTGTGATATTTGATTTAGATGGTACCTTAGTTGATACCAAAGATTTAGTCTTTGCGTCTTTTGTTCATACATTTAAAAAATATAAACCAGACTATGTATTAAGTGAGGAAGAATTATACTCTTTTCTAGGTCCAACCTTGAAACAATCATTCGCACGTTACTTTGATGCTAGTTTGGTAGATGAACTTATAGCATATTATCGAGAGTTTAATCATAAAGTTCATGATGAGTATGTAAAAGAAGTTCCTCATGTAAAAGAAACCTTGCAGTATTTAAAAGAGAATGATTATGATATTGCGATTGTTAGTAACAAGCTTCAAGAAATCGTACGAATGGGACTTCGTAAATTCGACTTAGAACAATATTTTGATGTGGTAATTGGCAGTGAGGATATGGAAAAAGCAAAACCAAGTCCTAAGGGTTTATTGAAAGCATGTGAATTGCTTCATAGAACACATGATGATATTGTGTATATAGGTGACGCACCTAGCGATATTCGTACATGTAAGAATATGGGAGCATATTCTGTTGCCTTCATATTAGAAGATAATCGAGCAAATGAAATGATGAAGGAAAAACCATGTGCATTTATCACGGATATGAAAGAATTGATTACGATTCTAAAGGAGGAACAAGAATGGAGCGACGTTACGATTTAGTTATTATAGGCGCTGGGCCAGCAGGTATGAGCGCTGCGATTTATGGTAGTCGTGCAGGATTATCTACTGCCATGCTAGAAGCAGGTGCGCCTGGTGGAAAACTTATTAAGACGGCTGAAATTAGCAATTGGCCAGGAATTATTGGAACCAATGGAGCACAATTAGCGAGCGATATGTTTGAACATTCTACGACATTTGGCGCAGAGTATATTTATGGAAATGTTATCAAAGTAGAAGATGGTGCGGAGTATAAAAAAATCATCTGTGATGATGATCAGGTATACGAAGCAAAAGCAATCATTGTCGCAACAGGAACATTAGAGCGAATGATGAACATTCCTGGAGAAGAAGAAAACATTGGTAGAGGTGTATCGTATTGTGCAGTTTGTGATGGAGCCTTTTTCCGCAATCAAGAAGTATGTGTGATTGGTGGAGGAAACTCTGCATTAGAAGAAGCAGGTTATCTAACACAATTTGCAAATAAAGTAAACATTATCATACGTAGAGATCAATTTCGTGCAGATAGCATTGTACAAAAATCAATTGAAAATAATCCAAAAATCAATGTCATTACGAAGCATGTACCGCTACGTGTAGAGGATGATGGAAAACGTGTGACTTCTTTGGTCATTAAAAATGTGGATACAGGGGAAGAAACAACATTAGAGACAAATGGTATCTTCCCATATATCGGACTAGATCCTGCAACACATTTTCTAGAAGGTTTACCAGTGCTTGATGAGCGTGGATATATTCTTGTGGATGAGAACTGTGAAACTCAAGTAAAAGGTATTTATGGTGCAGGAGATGTGATCGAAAAGAAACTTCGTCAAGTGGTAACTGCGACAAACGATGGAGCAATTGCGGCACAACATGCATTTCATGAAATAAAGAAACTGTAACAACAAGATTTTGTGTATTCAAAGTTAAATAAACAGCATGAGTAAATTTGTGCTGTTTTTATTTGTATTAGTTTATGTCGTATCTTATGAGTAGAGATTAACTTTGTATCGCTTTTTCTTTGTGATTTTAGGATTTGTGCGTTTATGTTTTAGACGAAAATAAAGGCTCATATCCGCTTTGAACTAGCACAATAAGCTAGCCTGTGGTAAACTATTTATGAGGTGGTAACTATGAACGAACAAAATGTAGTACTGATAACAGGAATGTCTGGTGCTGGAAAGACAACTGCTATGGGTGTGCTGGAAGATATGGGGTATCACTGTATCGATAATTTCCCTGTACAATTGATTGAATCCTTAGGGAAAATCATCAATACAAAACCAGATCCAAGATACAGCAATATAGCGTTAGCTACCACAGCCATTGATTATCCAAAATTTTTACAATATTTTGAGAATATCGATGTGAATGTCCGTGTTGTATTCTTAGACGCAAGCAATGAAAAATTATTGTTGCGTTATAAATTTACGAGAAGACATCATCCAATGATGATGTTCTCGAAAGCGAACACGTTAGAAGAAGCAATCGAAGTGGAAAGAGATATGTTTAACGCATTGAATGAACGTGCTGTACTTCATATTGATACAACAAAGATGGGACAGTCTGAATTAAAAGATGTATTGATGGAGAAACTATCTTTAAACAGTAAATCCGTGTTCTCTATCTCTTTTGTATCTTTTGGTTTTAAGCATGGGGTTCCCATGGATGTGGATTTAGTATTCGATGTCAGATTTCTTCCAAATCCATACTATATAGAAGAACTAAGAGAATTGACGGGAGATGACGCTCCTGTTTATGATTATGTTTTAAGCTTTGATCAAACAAAAGAATTTATACGTCATATGAAGAGCTTTTTGGATTATGTATTTATTCAATATAAGAATGAAAAGAAGAACCATTTGACGGTAGGGATTGGCTGTACGGGAGGACATCATAGAAGTGTGTCTTTGACGAATTGGCTATATTCTCACTATCATGATCAGTACAATTGTTATAAGTCACATCGTGATAAGAAAGTAGGCTAAACAATATATGAAAAACGTAGTAGTAATTGGAGGCGGGACTGGTCTTTCTGTTATGCTTCGCGGGCTTAAACAGATTGAAAACATCAATCTTTCTGCGATTGTAACGGTTGCGGATGACGGTGGTAGTACCGGAAGGATACGACGTCAGTTTCATATTCCTGCCATGGGTGATATTCGTAATGTCATGTGTGCGATGGCTCCAGAAGAGACCATATTTACATCTTTGATGAATTTCCGCTTCGATGGAGAAGAAAGTGATGTAGGTGGACATAATCTTGGAAATCTTATTTTAACTGCGCTTACACAAACAACTGGAAGTTTTATGGAAGCAATTTCTACCTTCTCAAAGTTTTTAAATGTAAAGGGTGATATTATCCCCTCTTCATTAGAGGTACTGACGTTGTATGCAGTTATGGAAGATGGTACCATCGTGCGTGGAGAAAGTAACATTCCAGACTTTAATAACCGCATTGATAAAGTATTCTATCAAGAGAAAGTAGCGCCTACACAAGAGGCTTTACAAGCGATTCATGAGGCTGATGTCATAGTTTATGGGATTGGAAGTTTATATACAAGTATTTTACCAAATGTGATTCTGGATGGAATTGTACAACAATTGAAGAAGAATCCTGTAAAGAAAATATATTTTTGTAATGCGATGACACAACCTGGAGAAACGGACAACTTTACGTTGGAAGATCATGTACGTGCTTTAGAAAAGCATGCATTTCCAGAAGCAGTGGATATCGTAATTACTCATAATAATCGTGCAAGTGAGGAATTGTTGAAGAAATATGAAGGTATGGGAAGTGTGCCTGTACGAATTTGTGAAAAAGAACATCACTACCAAATATTAGAACGTGATGTTTTAAGCTTTGAGGAAGATTTGATTCGTCATGATTCCAATAAAATACGTGATGTATTGATAGAGTTAATAAAATAGTTAGGATGGATAAAGATGTCATTTACAACAGATGTAAAAGCACAGATAGCGGGAAATGATTTAAAGCCATGTTGTATGAAAGCAGAACTTACTGCAATCATTCAGATGTGCTCCACTTTGAATTTTACTTCTGAGGGAATGCATATCACCATGAAGACCGAAAATGCGACAACCGCAAAACGTGTATTCAAATATGTAAAAGAATTATACAATGTGGAAACTCAGTTATCAGTAATTAAAAAGATGAAACTGAAGAAAAATAATGTTTATGTAATTCGTGTGACTACAAAAGCTATGGATATTTTGAAGGATCTTGAAATCTTTAATGAGAAAGGATTACAAGCACATCCAAGTGCAAAGATGGTTCGTAAGGATTGTTGTGCGAGAGCTTATCTTGCAGGAGCCTTTTTATCAGGCGGGTCTGTAAATTCACCTAGTAAGTCGAATTATCATTTGGAAATTAGCACGAGCAATTTGGATTTGGCTGTATTTATTGAAAAACTAATGCATCGATTTGAGTTGCCAGCAAAACATATCAAACGTCGTAATCAAGAGGTTGTGTATATTAAGGCAAGTGATAAAATCAGTGACTTCTTGCGTTGTGTAGGGGCAAGTGATGCCGTATTTACGTTTGAAGATAGTCGTATACAAAGAGATTTTATGAATTCTTTAACAAGACTCGATAACTGTGAGTTGGCAAATGAAATGAAAAGCATTAGTGCGGGAAAACGACAATTAGAAGATATTGAATGGATTGAAAACTATCGTAGTCTAGATACCTTGCCAGTTAAGCTTCAGCATGCGGCAATGGCTAGAAAAGAATATCCAGAAGCAAGTCTAGTGGAACTATGTGAATATTGTGAAGATGAATTTGATGAAACAATTTCAAAATCTGGAATGAAACATCGATTCGCAAAGATCAAAGAACTTGCGGATCAATATCGAAAAGTATAGAAGTTCAATAAAGGTGCAAACTGTTAGAGGGTGATGTTATGAAAAGAACCATTCTAATGCTTGCACTTTTTCCTTTTATACATAGTACTGCCTATAAAGTGGAATTTGTAAGTTGTGAAAAAGATAAAATAGTTGTAAAACATGAACAAGAAGATGTAAATATCACATTGTTTAACACCAAGATTGTAAATGAAAAAGGATGGAAAGAAACATGTGAAATCATAGAGAATGCAAAAGAGCTGAAAATGGAAATAGATCCTTCCAGTAAGATTGAAGAAACATTGCCAGTCTATCTTTTCGCAGATGATACGCTTGTTCAAGAAGAACTTATGAAAAAATCGTATGCCTATCTAATGATCAAAAATCCCGAATATACCTATGAAAAACGATTGGAAGCTGCCTATCAAACAACACAAACTTTAGCAAAATCAACGGATATAAAAACAGATCATGGTTATGCTATCGTCGCTCCTCTATATTTAGGTGCTGTTTTTTTGATTTGGTTTTTTATGGCTGCGTATATGTTTTGGAAACATCGTAAAAAAGATGAAAAAAGTAGAAAAAAAGAAATGTAAAAACAGATGTGATATGATACAATACAACCAAGAAAGGATCGTGGGATAACTATGGCGAAGAATATCGCGATAGATACCCAATCTGCCTTAAAAAAGGAGTTGAATACAAAAGCAGATCATTACGATAAAACACAACTGCGTATCGAGGCTCGTTTCGGATGTAACGTCCGATGGTATCGTAAACAACGTCATTTAACGCAGGATCAGCTAGGATTTCTATGTGGGCTGAATCAGAATTATATTTCGGAGATTGAACGTGGTCAACGAAATGTGACGTTACGAGTCATGGATTTGATAGCCAAGGCATTGGGTATCAGTGCTGATGAACTCATCAGGTAAAGAGGGAACTTCCCTCTTTTCATTCACAATCCATTAAATTTATATTATAATGAAAAGGGAAGTGAGGTAACGCATATGGAAACAATTATATATTTACTTGTAGTGTGTTTCATAATATTCTTGGTAATTTCTTTATTGCCAATTATTTTGCCGATTGTTTTAATTATTGTGATTGCGTTGACTCTATATATATTATATATCAGACGTAAATTCATGAAACGCATGAATGAATATGATGAAGATACGACAAGAGTGTTCCGTGATACAACATACGAAAGTTATGGAAACCAGAAACCGAATGATGATGTAATTGATGTAGAATATACAGAATCAGAAGATAATAGGTGATGATATGATTCGGGAAACTCTAGTGAATGAGAAAAATGAAGTGTTCGACTTATGGAAACTATCCTATCCAACACAGAATGAAACCTATTTAAAGTTTTATTTTGATGAAATCTTTGATCAAGGAGTAGGGATTGTAAAAGAACAAGATGGAAAGATTGTTAGTAGTCTTCAAATGAACTATCATGTTTTCCAATTTCATGGAAAGCAATTAAAGGCTAGTTATATTCTTGGCGCTTCTACACTTCCAGATTATCGTAGACGTGGTCATATGCGCTCTCTTATGCAATCCATACTAGATGAAGCCAGTCATAACTGCCTTATCACATTGATTAAGGCGTTTAACCCAAAGGTATATGATCATTTTGGTTTTGATGTAGTGTATTATAGAAAAGGATACACACTTACAAGAGAGAGCTTACATAAAGTGACAACACAACGTGTGAGTGAAGACTGTGAGGCAAAAGAACTATTAGAAACATATCGACGATTTATCGTACGCTTTGATGGCTACTATGCTAGAGATATCAAATATTATGAAACATTACTTAAAGAACTAGAATTAAAACAGAAACATATATTGGTGTATCGTGGTGAGCATAATGAAATACAAGGATATATCATTTATCAAGTAAAAAAGAATGATGTGGTTGTACAAGAAGCAATCTATATGAATTCTACTGTATTAAAGCGTTTGTTGAAGAGAGCGATGGGTGTGGAAAAAGAAATTACTGTCATGGTATCTTCATGTGAGAGATTAGAACGAATATTTCCATTAGCAATTCCTAAAAAACAACCATACTTAATGGCACGTATAAACAATTATGCACTTTTTAATAAGCTCTACAATGTAAAAGTTAAAAATACGCAAGAAGCTTTTGAACTATTAAAGAAACCATTGTGGTGTCACGAGTATTACTAACAGAGGATAGATGCCTCTGTTTTTTTATCTTCAATTCGACGCTGAAGAATACACTTATAGAAAAGGTAAAATTAACATATTATGCAAATAATCGGTTATAATTTTAATCATATATGAAAAAAATCACGAATTGTGTTACTATATAGATAACGTTAGGAGTGAGGGTATGGAAATACATCCAGATGAAAAGATTCAAGCGTTAATCGAAAAAATTGATGAGTCTTATGCTAATGGGATGCTTGAAGAATTCGATAAACTCAATGGACAACTGCTAGAATATGCAACAAAAGAAAAAGATGAACTAGCAAAATTTATCTATGAATATAATTCGCTAAATCATGATTTTGATGCTCACAAATTTGATATATGTGAAAAAAAATCTTTAGATTTGATAGATAAATTTTTAAAATATGATGCTATATACTATGTGCTACGCTGTTATAATACGATGGGAATCATTGAGGCTGAAAGAGCTAATTACTATGAGTGTTTAGGATATTATATAAAATCTCTGCAGATTGCAGAGAAACATCCAGAATCTCAGTTTTCTGCTATCATTGCCAACAATATAGGGAATGTGTTTGTGTGGCTAAATGAGTTTGAACCTGCGGTATCTTATTTGTTGCAAGCTTATGATTTCTATTTAAAAGAGAATAGAGATGATCCAAGGAGCGGAGCAGTTATTATTATCAATTTAATAGAGTGTTATGGGTGTCTTGGACAATATGAGGAATCTGAAAAATGGTATCAAAAAACATTTAAGTATACAGAAATTGAGTGTTGTGTAAGAGAGAATTTACATTTATGTAATGAAATAGAAGTAAAATTCCAACAACAAGACACATCAGACATCTATGACCTATATGATCGTGTGTTGGAAAATGTAAAAAAATATGATGAATATATATATCATTTCCGCACCTTGTTGCGTGTGTTAAAGGTATGTGTTGCCTTAAAGCATCGTACTTATTGTAAACGTTTGATGAGTATCATGGAGGTATTGAATAAAAATTGTGAAATCACTTCATTCTCTTTTGATTATGCAGAGATAAAAATGGATTACTATTTTACCTATCGTCATTTGGATGATGAAGATTTTTCTATCTATTGCGATGAATATTTCAAACAAAGTTCACTATCATTTCACTTACTGCAGAAAACATATACACAAAGTATGGTGCTTCGTTTAGATTTGGAAAGAATAAAAGATGAACGTCAACTTGCTTTACATAAAAATGAGCAACTTGAAAGAAATCTTGAACTTGATCCTTTTACAAAAGTTTATAATAAAAATGGTCTTAAAAAGAAGGGAATAGAACTTCTTCAACTTAGTGAGGACTATCAAAAACATGCGATGTTTGTGATAGACGTGGATCATTTTAAGAATGTAAATGACGTATTTGGGCATAAAATCGGAGATGAAGTATTGTTGCGAGTTGCCAAGGTGTTACAAAGCATAGAGGGTGAAAACATTTTAGTAGGACGTTTTGGTGGGGATGAGTTTATTGTGTTCTATTATGATTATCCTTCTATCGATGTAATTCATGATTTAGCTAAATCATTGGTGGATCGTGCAAAAAAGATTATTATTACGACAACAAGCGAGGATCATATCACGTTTAGTATTGGAGTTTGTACAAAGAATGGCAAAGCAAATTTTGAATCCATGTTCTACAACGCAGATAAGGTACTTTATGACTGCAAGAAGCAAGGTAGAAATGGTTATCGTATATTTCAAAGTTAGTATTTATGCAGATAGGTTAGGTAGTTCTTTGCAAGAACCCTAACCTTTCTTTTATATAAGAAAGGCAGGGTGTTGAAGAGAGCCGTATCAAGGAAATGATGCGATAAAAAAGATGCAGAGTTATCTGCATCAAGATTATCTATAATCTTCAATATTGTTTTTCTTTTTGTAAGATAATGCATAGATATTGAATATCGCAAGAGCTCCAGCACCTAGTCCAACTAGGACACAAGCAATTTTAATCCATAATTCATATTTCTGTTCCATGAATGCCATAATGATAATAAGTATTGCGAATGCAAAATATAATGCGATTTTTAAATAAATACGTTTCGTTTCATCACCTGCAGCAGTCAATACTCTTGGAGGACGTTGTTTTGGTTGGAAATTCATCAACATTGTTTGTCTTTTTAAATAGGAACGGAATTTATATTCCATAAAAAGATAAATCGCAATACCTAATCCTAATGAAAGCCATATAGTGTATTGTCCCAAATCGAACGTTGCTACTAATACTCCAGAAACAAGACCAAACATGAAACGATTTGCTAAAACTTTATAAGATTGTACATTATTGATAACATAACCGCATTTACTAAAGATATCATAATATACGTAACGATTGTGATCGTCTTTGTATATATGAATACCCGCTAATTCTTCAGCAGCATTTTTCTTTACCTTCTTTTTATTGATATTTTTATTTTTCATCTCATTCACCTCTAGGTAACATTATATATGGTATTATATTTTTCGTCTACTAAAACAAGAGATTAAATTAGCAAACATTTTGCACAAATTAACAACATTGAATTACATCCGTTGTTTTTTTACAAACACTATTATATAATGAGGACGTAATGTAAAGGATTTCACTACCAAATCCAGAAAAGGAGCGATAAAACATGGTATTCGGAAAAGAAAAAAATGAATGGGAAACACTAAAAGGTGTATTCACAGCAACTGAGATCAATCAACAGCCTTCAACTTGGGCAAAAACAATCAAGCAGGTTGAAGATCACAAAGAAGAATTAAAAGCATTTATTGAAAATGTAACGAAGCATGATGATTACGATATTATCTTAACTGGTGCTGGTACTAGTGAGTTCGTGGGAAATGCAATTTATACATATGTTTCTAAAAGAACAAACTTTAAGACTAAATCATATGCTACTACAGATATCGTAGCAACTCCAGAAAACTACTTATCACAAACAAAACCAACATTATTAGTATCTTATGGACGTAGTGGTAACTCTCCAGAATCTGTTGGGGCAGTAGATGTTGCGGATGAAGTATGTGGTAAAAACTTATTCCACTTATTCATTACTTGTAATGCAGAAGGTGCTTTATCAAAAGCTGCAGAAAAAAGAGACAATGCATACGCAATTAATTTAACTCCAGAAACACATGATCAAAGTTTTGCGATGACTTCTAGTTTCTCAAATATGATGTTAGCTACTTTATTATGCTTCTCATTAGATGAATTAGATAGCGTAAAAGCTGAAATGAACGATGTTATCAATGCAAGTGAAAAAGCATTGGCTAATGAATGGTCTACATTAAAGAATATTATTGATACTTATGATTTCAATCGTATCGTTTATCTTGGAGCAAACTGCTTAAAAGGTATTGCACAGGAAAGCCAATTGAAAATGTTGGAACTTACCGCTGGTAAAGTAGCAACGATGTTTGATACTCCTATGGGATTTCGCCATGGACCTAAATCTATCATCAATGATGAGACGTTAACAGTCATATATATTAGCGACGATGCATATACTCGTCAATATGAAGTTGATTTAATCAAAGAAATGAGTGCTCAGCGTAAAGGAAATAAACTTGTTGCTATTATGAACAAAAAAGATGCTGAAGTTGCTAGTTTAGTAGATTACTCATTCGCATTTGATTTAGACAATGAACACAATAATGCGTTCTTGGGATTCAACTATATCATTGCTGCACAGATCATCGCATTGTTCAAATCATTAGCATATGATCTTACTCCAGACAATCCATGTCCAACAGGAGAAGTAAATCGTGTAGTAAAAGGTGTTATTTTACACCCATATACAAAAAAATAATAGGAGGAAATAAAAATGATCGGATTAATCGTAACAGGACACGGTAATTTTGCAACAGGATTAACAAGCTCACTTCAATTGATTGCAGGAGAACCTGAAAATTATGTAGCAGTTGACTTCTTACAAGAATATTCTGTTGAGGATTTAGAAAGAGAATTAAACAAAGCGTTTGATCAGTTGAAAGACTGTGAAGGAATTTTAGTTCTTTCTGACTTAGGTGGAGGTTCTCCATTTAAAACAGCGGTTACAATTGGTTATCCTAAAGGAAACGTAGAAGTATTAGCAGGAACAAACCTTCCAATGATGATTGAAGTCAATATGGCTCGTAAATTCATCGAAGAATTGCCAGCTCTTACTGAAATGGCTATGAACACTGGTAAAGATCAAGTTGTTCGTTATGAATTTGTACCTGTAGTACAGGAAATTCCTGAAGACGGTATTTAATAAGTAAATAAAAAGGTGTCGAGTAGACACCTTTTTTAGTTGTAGATTGTTTTTGCGTAATCTGTAGGAGTAATCCCGTATTGTTGCTTGAACTTACGAGAAAAGTAATGAATCGATGTAAATCCTAACATACTAGATATCTCACTAATTGTATAAATACTTTCTTTGATTAACAATTTACTCTTACTGAGCTTTAAATCACTAATATATTGCTTTGGTGCAACGGAGAGGTTGTTTTTGAACAACGTCTGAAGACTAGATCTAGAAATTAAGAACTTCATACAGATCTCTTCAATAGTTAACTGTTCATAAACGTGTTCATTAATATAAATAATGATTTCATTCAGTAATTCACTTTCGAATCGTTGCTGCATAGGTGTAGATGCGATAGGGGAGCTAGTTAAGAAATCGTATTGTAAAATCTTAATGATCATCTCTTTTAAATAGCATAGCATCAATTCACTATCATATAACATTTCATTACTACTGATTTTAATGAAGTTGTTGAGTGCGGCATGTATATCACGATGTGCATGATATACACGGTTGGTTAATAAGAATGGTTCTGGTACATCCATTTCAAATAGGAGTGTTAAGTAAGAACAGGATTTAGAATCACCAGTTTTTTGTGTGTGGTACTGGCCTGGGGCATAAAGTATTAAATCCATTTCATCTAATTTATAAGTTTCATCATCAACGGTTGTTTCTAATTCTCCATTATCAATAAATGTTAGTTCCCAAAATTCATGTTTTTCACCAGGAAAGGTATAATTTGCATTACGTACCTGATAATAATAACCTAGGATTTCTTTGATATTGATAGAAGAAATAATAGGGTCATAAACAATTGGGATATCTTCATATGTTCCATGAGTGCTCTTTTTTGATTTGAAGTCAGTTTCAATTTCAACTTTTGCATTTGAAGAAATACATAAAAAATTGAATTGAACATTCTTTTTAATTTTGATGAAACGATGAATTACAAATCGTTCGTAATTTTTAGCATCTTCATCTTCGCTGACTACTAGCATTACTATACCAGATAATACTTTCACATAAATATCTGTGTTATAGGAATAAAAGGTATCAAAGGATTTGTCTTTCAACTTGAGAACGGAATGGTTTAATTTTAAAGATTGACGACGATTTATTTCATTTACAATTTCTCCATATTTATTAAAAATAAAGCTGGTTGTTTTATTAAACATCGGTTGATCACCTCTTCTACATTAGTATATCAAATTTACTTGTTAGTATAAAGTAAAAAGATATGTAATTATATAGATATGAAAACAGTGAAAATGTAGATTTTTTATGAAAGCATTTACATTAACAAAGAGAATGATGAAAAAAAGAGATTTTTACAAATTTTATCACACAATCTACATAATATGTAATTTTTTGTAGCTTGTATGTAGAAAAACGCAAATTTGTACAAATTATGGGTCAAAAGTGCAAAAAGTTGTTAAAAAGTGCAAATAAGACAATAAAAAGTGTAAAGAATTCTTCCATCTTTTAGCATAGAATCAAAGTGAACTGAAAGGGTTTACTTACTCGATCCACCTCATCAGGATCAAGTAAATTAGTTCACGTTTAATTTGGTAGAAAGGAGAGAGCAAAATGCCAAACATTGTATTAACACGTATCGACAACCGTCTAATTCATGGACAGGTCGCTACACAATGGTGTGGAGTCGTAGGTGCAAACTTACTACTTGTAGCAAATGACAATGTAGCACATGATGAATTCCGTCAGGGATTAATGAACATGGCTGCACCTGCATATGCACAAACAAGATTCTTCACGATTGAAAAAACTTGTGCAATTATCGATAAAGCTAGTCCAGCTCAGAAAATTGCAATCATTTGTGAGAACCCACAAGATGTACTAAAATTAGTTGAAGGTGGAGTTCCAATTAAGAAACTTAATATCGGTAACATGCACATGGCAGAAGGAAAACGTCAAGTTGCTACTACTGTTGCAGTGGATGATGCTGATGTTGCATGTTTCAAAAAACTTCAGGACTTAGGGGTTGAACTGGAAATTAAACGTGTTCCAGACACAGCTACTGAAAGTACTGATAAATTATTTAAATAATAATTTATTAATTTAATTTTACAAATTTGAAAGGAGAAACAACATGGAAGTAAGTATTATTCAGGCTTTATTGGTCTTCATTGTTGCCTTTATTATGGGTATTGATCAATTTAGTTTCTTAGAATCTTTATATCAACCAATCGTATTGTGTCCAATCATTGGAGCAATCTTAGGTAAACCAGAACTTGGTATCGTAGTTGGTGGTGCTTATCAGTTAATTCAAATTGGTTCTATGCCAATCGGAGGAGCACAGCCACCTAACGCAATTCTTGGTGGTATCATGGCAACCGTATTCGCAATCTCTTTGGGAATGGAAGCTACAGCAGACGGTGTAGGTGCTGCAATGGGTCTTGCGATTCCTTTCGCAGTATTCGGACAATATGCAGTTACATTAACATTCACAATTATGTCTGGTATGATGGCAAAAGCTGATGCTTATGCTGAAACTGCTAACGCAACTGGAATCCGTAACATTAACTTCATGGAAATGGGAGTTTTAGGTGTTCTATTTGGAGCATTAGCTGTTGCTGGTCTATATGGTGGTTCTGAATTAGGTATGGCATTAAAAGATTTATCATTCCAATACTCTTGGGTAATGGCTGGATTAGATGCTGCCGGTGGAGCTATGAAGTTCGTCGGATTTGCAATCCTTATGAAAGTTATGATGTCTGGCGAAATGTGGGGATTCTTGCTTGCAGGTTTCACTATGGCAGTCATCTGCAATAACTTAGCAGCTATTTCTGGAGCAACTTTATTACTTTGTGCATTTGTTGGTGTTGCAATCGCATTGTACGACTATCAAATTAACACAAAAATCAAATCAAATGCTGGTTCAAATGTAGGAGGTGTTACTGATGGCATATAATATTCCTAAGAATTATCAAGATTTAACACCTGCTCCACAGTTGGATAAAGGTACATTAAACAAAATGGTATGGATGTCTTGTTTCTTACAAGCATCATTCAACTATGAAAGAATGCAAGCTTGTGGTTGGTTATGGGGTATCTTACCAGGATTAAAGAAAATCCATACAAACCAAGAAGACTTAAAAGCTTCTATGGCTCACAACCTTGATTTCTTGAATACTCACCCTTTCTTAGTAACATTCGTTATGGGTATTGTATTATCTCTTGAACAAAACAAAGCAGATACTGACACAATTCGTTCCGTACGTATCTCTGCAGCTGGTCCATTAGGTGGAATCGGTGATGCATTGTTCTGGTTAACATTAGTTCCTATTACTGCTGGTTTAACAGCTAACTTAGCAATGGATGGTAGCATCATTGGTGCTGTATTATTCCTAGTTATCTTCAATGCTGTTCAATTCGTAGTTCGTTGGTGGTTAATGCACTGGTCTTATAACTTAGGTACAAAAGCTGTAACTATGCTTACAAGTAACGCGAAAGAATTCACACGTGCTGCTTCTATCTTAGGTATCTTCGTTGTAGGTGGTTTGATCGCTACTTATGGTTCAACTTCATTACGTATCTACGTTGGTGAACCTGCAATCAACATCCAAGGATTATTAAATGGTATCTTACCTAAATTGATTCCATTAATGATTACAATCGGACTTTACTCATTAATCAAAAAAGGTTGGTCTCCAATCAAATGTATCATCTTAATCCTTATCACAGGAATCGTAGGATGTGCATTCGGAATCTTCGCTGGTGACTCTAAAGCAATGGATCAAGATGGAAAAACTATCAATGGTGGATATACACCACTTGTTGAATGGTATTCTTATCCAGAACCTGCTCCAGCTCCAAAAACAGGTGATGACGCTCTTAAAGCAATTCAGAACGTTGTTGATCAGTTATCAAAAGATGGTATTAAAGTAACAATGCCAGAATAATGTTTCGCAAAAAGCTCTCTCATCCTACTTTGTACATGGACATGTACAATGGATAAAGACCATAGGGAATCTCTATGGTCTTTTTTAGAAAAATAAACGAGGAAAACATATGAACATTTTTACTATTATTATATTTGGCATACTGATTGTTTGTATTTTAATGTATTACATTGTAAAAGGATTTTGTGTAAATAAAATCACAAAAGCTATCAAAAACAATGAGAATTCTAAAGTAATTCAATTAAGTAAACAGAAAATGACACAAAGATTTATGGGTGATTATGTATGTACACTGTATAGATTACGTGCATATTCAAACTTGGGTAACGAGAAAAATTTTAAAAAGGAATTAGATGCCACACTTGAAAAGGAATTTAACTTTGAACAGCAAAAAAGTTTCCTTGAAATGTACTATCACTACTTCTTATTAAAAGGTGATCGTGAATATAGTGAAAAACTATTAAATAAAATACAAGAATTAGGAGAGCCTTCTTTTCTTGCATATAATGAGCAGGCGTTTGAAGTCATGATCAATCATAGAACGGATTATATTGATGTACTTGATGCGGAAATTAACAGTAAGAAGCATTCTGGATTTGCCTTAGGTGTCATGGTATTTCTTATAGGTGAGCAATATCTTACATTAGGAGATAAAGAGGAGGCAAGAACTTACTTTTATAATAGTTTGTCCTGTTTTCATCCAGCGGCTGTTTATGTTCCTGTCGCAAAAAAACATGTTAATACTCTATCAGATGAGCTACAATTGGATCGTCCGAAGTATTAATGAAAAATCATTCTATGAATATACAACTTAAACTAGCAAGTCTTTATATTTTGTTAGTTTTTTTTGATTGAAAGATAGTTTAGTAGTACTCGTTGTAAATACAATATAACATAGTACTAGTGCAAGATTAAACATTTCGACCTTGTAATTTTTCCTATGAACTTGGTAAGCCCTAATTTTAAGATGACTGTTTGTTTATTTGGATCAAGAGGATTGTAAGGTTTGGTTATATATTTTCTACTAAATACTACATACATAAAATTATTGAATATAAGCAGTGGTTGTCCTATGTGAAGGGAAGATAACTGAACTACAATCTATCTTTTCAATAGTGCTATTTGTAAACGACCCCTTTTCAATTGGAAAATTTCTTTCAATGTATGTTTTCATATAGCTTAGTGTTATTTTAAACGATAATCTAGCTCTTTTTGTAATAGGAAATATAGAAATGGATATAAAACTTATATTGAAATTAAGAAAAAATTTTCACTTCATTTGTGTCTTCCGTGATTAGTAATAGCAATATATTACGTTTTATTGTATCCATAATAGTTCCCTGCATATATTTGCTACATATTATGAAAATTTCTTTTTTCCCTTCTTTATCATAAGAAAGAAAAAACTGGGTAAGCTTGAGTGAGTCCTTACGCAGTTTATAGTACATACTATTTACAATGTTGTTATATATTCAGATAATTATTAATAGTTTGGCAAGTCTAATTCAAGTTCATTAGAGAGTTCCTGAACATGCTTTTTTGCAGGGATTACATATACAGCACTTTTATGGAAACAAGAAATACTATTATAGTAATAAACGCGAGCTTCTTCTTTGTTTCCCAAAGTAAGATATTGCTCACCTATAAGATACACCATGACACCTAAGGCAAAGCCAGAATGTTTCTTGCTGTTAATTTCCGCATCAAGTACATCAATGTAGTCTGTCCTATGATTGAGCATAACCTCAAATGCCTGTTCATTATACGCAAGAAAGGATGGTTCTCCTAGTTCTTGTATTTCATTTAATAGTTTTTCACTATAGTCACGATCACCCTTTAATAAGAAGTAGTGGAAGTACATTTCAAGAAAATTCTTTCGTTGTTCAAAACTAAATTTCTTTTCAAGCGTTGCGTCTACTTCTTTTTTGAAATTTTTCTCATTGCCTAAGTTTGAATATGCACGTAATCTATACAATGTACATACATAGTCACCCATAAATCTTTTTGTTAATTTTTGTTTACTCAATTGTATTACTTTGGAATTCTCGTTATGTTTTATGGCTTTTGTGATTTTATTTACACAAATTCCTTTTAAAATATAGTACATAAAAATTCCAATTATTAATACACAAAATAGAATGTTAGTGAAATTTTCCATATGTTTTCCTCGTTTACTTTTTTAAAAAAGACCATAGAGAATCCCTATGGTCTTTATCCAGTGCACATGTCCATGTACAAAGTAGGATGAGAGAGCTTTTTTGCGAAACATTATTTAGGCATTGTAACTTTGATGCCTTCTTTTGATAACTGATCAACAACGTCTTGAACAACTTTAAGAGCGTCATCACCTGTTTTTGGAGCTGGAGCAGGTGCAGGTAATTTATACCATTCAATTGCTGGTGTATAACCGCCTTGAAGTGTATTTCCTTCTGTATCCTGTGCTTTAGAGTCACCAGCGAAGATTCCAAGTGCACATCCAAGAATACCAGTGATTAAGATTAAAACGATGCATTTGATTGGAGTCCATCCTTTTTTGATAAGGAAGTATAAACCAATTGTAATCATTAATGGTAACATTTTTGGTAAAATACCATCTAACATTTGTTGTACATTAATTGCTGGATCAGCAATTACAATACGAATAGAAGTTGTACCATATTGAGCAATCAAACCACCAACAACGAAGATACCTAAGATAGAAGCAGCACGTGTGAATTCTTTTGCGTTGCTTGTAAGCATAGTTACAGCTTTTGTACCTAAGTTATAAGACCAGTGCATTAACCACCAACGAACTACGAATTGTACAAGGTTGAAGATTACTAAGAATAAAATTGCACCAGTAATTTGGCCTTCCATGGCCATATTAGCTGTTAAACCAGCGGTAACAGGAACTAATGTTAACCAGAACAATGCATCACCGATTCCACCTAATGGACCAGCTGCAGAGATACGTACGGAACGAATTGTGTCAGTATCTGCTTTGTTTTGTTCAAGAGATAATACAATACCCATAACGAATGTTACTAAGAAAGGGTGAGTATTCAAGAAATCAAGGTTGTGAGCCATAGAAGCTTTTAAATCTTCTTGGTTTGTATGGATTTTCTTTAATCCTGGTAAGATACCCCATAACCAACCAGCAGCTTGCATTCTTTCATAGTTGAATGATGCTTGTAAGAAACAAGACATCCATACCATTTTGTTTAATGTACCTTTATCCAATTGTGGAGCAGGTGTTAAATCACTATATTGCTTTGGAATATTATATGCCATCAGTAACACCTCCTACATTTGAACCAGCATTTGCTTTAATTCTAGTGTTGATTTGGTAATCGTACAATGCGATTGCAAGACCAACGAATGCACAAAGCAATAAGTTTGCTTTAGCAATAGGAGAATTTACACAAATTACTGACATTGTGAATCCTGCAAATAAGAACCCCCACATTTCGCCAGACATCATAACTTTCATTAAGATAGCGAAACCTACGAATTTCATTGCAGCACCAGCAGCGTCTAATCCAGCCATTACCCAAGAGTATTGGAAAGATAAGTCTTTAAGAATTACACCTAATTCTTTACCACCATATAAACCAGCAACAGCTAATACGCCAAATAGAACACCTAAAACTCCCATTTCCATGAAGTTGATGTTACGAATACCTTTTGCATCTGCATTTTCTGCACATTTATCAGCTTTTGTCATCATACCTGACATAATTGTAAATGTTACAGTTACTGCATACTGTCCAAATACTGCAAATGGAACAGCTAAACCTAATGCAGCACCTACACCGTCTGCTGTAGCTTCCATTCCTAATGAAACTGCGAATACGGTTGCCATGATACCACCAATAATTGCGTTCGGTGGTTGTGCTCCACCAATTGGCATACTACCAATCTGCATCAACTGATATGCACCACCAACTACGATACCAAGTTCTAATTGGCCTAAGATTACACCAATCATAGGACACATAACAATTGGCTGATACAATGATTCTAAAAAACTAAATTGATCAATACCCATAATAAAGGCAACAATGAAGACCAATAGAGCCTGAATAATACTTACTTCCATGTTGTTTCTCCTTTCAAATTGTTAATTCTTATTTAAGTAATTTATGCAAGAGTCCCTTACCTGAAGATTAGCCCTATAAGAAGTAGTAATATATAGATCGCAAATTTCCTTTAGTTAGCTACGCGTTAGCTAGCTCGTAATAATGCATTGATTTTAAATTAAAAAAAGGGTATGGTTTAATTAGGAAAGCATAAGAAGGTGTTGGTAGTGTTGGAAAGAAATGTTGGTATCAAAAAAGCGAATGGAATGGGAAGTGTATACAGATTACAAGGGAATAGACGCAAGCCTTGGGTAGCTTGCGTTACTGCTGAATATATTTCTACCTCTGATAGCAAAAAACAGAAAAGAAAAATAATAGGCTATTATGAAACGGAAGAAATGGCTAATTTTTCTCTGTGGAATTATAATAAAAATCCTATCTTATTTGAAGAAATACAAAAAGCAGGAGCGATTACTTTTGAGGCAGTATATATTGATTGGTCATCGAATAAGTACAGGAATGTTTCACAAAATGCAATCAACGGATATAAAGCAGCATATGCAAAATGTCAGTCCATAAAAGATATGCCAATTTCGGAAATAAAAACAATGCATTTTCAAAGGATTATGGATGAAAGTAATCTATCACTTGCGAGTGATTTGAAGCTAAAATCACTTATGGTATTGGTTTGTGAATATGCAATGCAAAACGATATCATATCTAAGAATTATGCGAAATATGTTATTGTTAACCGTAAAAATGCAACTCCGAGTATTCATAAACCCTTTACCGAACAGGAAATTGATATCTTATTTGATCATGATAATATTCCGTTTGTGGATACGATATTGATTATGATCTACACAGGCTTTCGTGTAGGGGAATTATTTGCTTTAGAACGAAAAGATGTCGATATTAAAAATATGACGATTCGTGGAGGAAGTAAGAGTGAAGCTGGGAAGAATCGTCTTGTGCCAATACATGAAAAAATACAATCTTATGTTCTGAATTATTATAGGCATCAACACGACTATTTTATATGCGAATTAGATACTGGAAGAAAAATCAACTACCATTTCTATCGAAAAGAATATTTTAATCAAATCATGAACATGTTAGGTATGGAACACCTACCACATGATTGTAGACATACCTTTGCGACTCGTTTGAGCAACGTAGGAGCGAATACAAGCGCTATAAAGAAATTAATTGGACACAGTTCCTATTTAACAACAGAAAAGATTTACACACATAAAGATTTAGGACAATTACGGCGGGCTATAACAAGTTTAAAATGATGATAGCTACGTGTTAGCTATGTGGCGTATATGCAAAAAAGATACCGATGAGGGGTATCTTTTTTATGTACACTATGTTTTCTTTTTTGTTCTTGGTTTTGGTAGGGGAGTAACAGGCTCTAGTATTTCAATGATTTGCTTTGCGAAATCACGATTATCAATATCTAGTATGTAATGTTCCTTTGCCCCTATATAAGGAAGTCCAGTTTCCGATTTTTTCATAAGTTCTTCAATACATGGAAGCTTTTTTACGAATACAGTGTTATCGCATACTAATAAAATAGGTTTATCATTAACATATACCATATATTCACCGAACATTTTACGATAGCGAAGTTCACCTACTCCTTGTATTTGTTCACATACATATTCTATATAATCTATTGTTGTTGCCATATAAATTCCTCCTTATACATCTAACCATAACTTACAGTTTGCAATTCGTTTCCCTTGATCTCCTTGTTTTTCATCGTATGAAAATTGCGTCAATAATGCACAAGGAAACTCTTCACACAAACCACAATGCGCGTGTCCCTTTGTCTCGCAACAAGACTTCAATGGACATTCACCCCAAAATGGTTGTTTTATATTTACACATCCAAGACAACCCGTTTGTTCTTTGTATGTGCACGTACTACATGTAATACCACATCTTGATTCTATCATATGCCATCCTCCTTTTCTTAAAGGATAACATAGGCTTACTGACACCTGTGTGTCAGTGTTCTTCATATTTAAGTAAAAGTTTATGTGCTCTTTCTTTTATTACTTTACGAAGGTTAACTGGTTGTATGAGTTCTGCTTTATCTGCGAAGCTTAATATCCATTCTAGAAGATATTCTTCATTGGTGAATGGAAAGGTAAAGAGAAGAGAGCCATTATCTAGTTCTTGAAAGCTATCAATTCCATATTCATCGATCAAGCGATAGCGAACACTTGCGTCAAATAAGACTTCTGCGTGTATTTCATCTGTAAAATAATGATGAAAATCAAGGCTTTCACTTGGGATTTCTCTTAATGAAAAGAATTGAGAGGTGATAGAAAGATTCGTCATTCTAGATAGTTTGAACAATTTACACGTATCTTTACAAGATTCAAAACCTAACACATACCAGCTTGACCATTGAAAGACTATAATATAGGGTTCAACATAACGAAGACTTTCACCATTTGCATTATGATATTGGAAGGAGATAACGTTAGAATCTTCAATTGCTTGATGTAGTTTCTTAATGCTTATGGACAGTTTATCTTTATAGTGGGAAGATAAATCTATCATGATATGGTTTGCGATGTACATGTTTTCTGTTGTTGAGGCAAATTTTGAAATAACATTTTGATATCGATTATCTGTGGAGATACTATCCAAACATAAAAGACCACTACATATCGCTTCTAGTTCCTTTTTAGTAAAGAGTGTTTTATCTATTTTATAATCCTCACTAATCATAATGCCACCATCACTTCCGGTATTGGTGATGATGGGAATGCCTGCAAGTGTTAGATCTGTAACATCTCGATAAATGGTTCGTTTGGACACTTGAAAACGTTCCGCTAGATAACTAGCGGTTACTTTTTTGTTTTGTAGTAAGATTATAATCATAGCAAGTAAACGTTCTATTTTCATACGATTCCCCTTTGAGATCTATTACTATAAGAGTATCATATTTAGATCAGAAATTCATAAAAAAAAGGAACATAAGTTTCCTTTTTAAATAATGGCATCAATAATTCCATAAGATTTGGCTTCGTTTGCGTTCATATAGTAGTCACGATCACAATCTTTCATAATGGTTTCTTTATTTTGTTTGGTGTGATTACTAAGAATGGAATAAAGTCTTTGTTTTACAAGTTGCATGTGTTGTGCCGCTATCTCCATGTCCTTGGCTTGCCCTTGCATGCCTCCTAACGGCTGATGGATCATAATTTCACTATTCGATAGGGCGCAGCGTTTTCCACTTGTACCAGCGCTTAATAGCACCGCTGCCATACTTGCGCAAATACCCATGCAAATGGTAGACACCTCACATTTGATATAGTTCATAATATCATAAATGGCTAAACCTGCACTGACACTTCCCCCAGGGGAATTGATATACATTTGAATGGGATCATTGCTAATGCTGGACAAATATAACAGTTGGGCACATATTGAGGACGACATATTGTCATCAATTTCTCCAGTTAAAATAATAATTCTCTCCTTTAACAGACATGAATATAAATCATAAACTCGTTCACTGCTTGCATTTTTTTCTATGATGGTTGGTACAATCACCATGGTATCAACTCCAGTCTATACACAGTATGCTCGAAGTATGAAATTTAATACTGGAAGGGGTGGTGAAACTGTCATAGCGCTTGTAATCGTTTACATTACTCAGGGAAAGCATTCTTTCTGAAAAGCCTTATTTTAAAGGATTTTTAGGAATTGTGAAGATTGCGTAAAAAGTACAAAAAAAGTGCACAAGTGAAAAGATTGTCAATTGACAATTGGATTTATAGTACGTATAATAGAGATGTTAAAAAGGAGGACTTTGAAGATGACAGTAAAAGTTGCTATTAATGGATTCGGACGTATTGGACGTCTTGCATTCAGACAAATGTTCGGAGCTGAAGGATACGAAGTAGTTGCAATCAACGACTTAACTTCTCCTAAGATGCTTGCTCACTTATTAAAATATGATTCAGCACAGGGACGTTATGCTTTAGCTGATACAGTAACTGCAAGTGAAGATTCAATCACTGTAGATGGAAAAGAAATTAAAATCTATGCAGAAGCTGATGCTAAAAACTTACCTTGGGGTAAATTAGGGGTAGACGTTGTACTAGAATGTACAGGTTTCTACTTAACAAAAGAAAAAGCTAGCGCTCACGTTGAAGCTGGTGCTCGTAAAGTTGTTATTTCTGCTCCTGCAGGAAACGACCTTCCAACTATCGTATTCAACACAAACCATGATGTATTAAAAGCTGAAGACACAGTTATCTCTGCTGCTTCATGTACAACAAACTGCTTAGCTCCTATGGCGAAAGCATTGAATGACTTAGCAGCTGTTCAAAGTGGTATCATGACAACTGTTCATGCTTACACTGGAGATCAGATGACTCTTGATGGACCTCAGAGAAAAGGTGACTTACGTCGTGCACGTGCTGCAGCTGTAAACATCGTTCCTAACTCTACTGGTGCTGCAAAAGCTATCGGTCTAGTTATTCCTGAATTAAAAGGAAAATTAATCGGTTCTGCTCAACGTGTTCCAACTCCTACAGGATCAACTACAATCTTAGTTGCTGTTGTTAAAGGAAAAGTTACAGTTGACGAAATCAACGCTGCTATGAAAGCTGCTTCTAACGAATCATTCGGTTACACAACTGATGAAATCGTTTCTAGCGATGTTATCGGAATCAAATACGGTTCATTATTCGATGCTACTCAAACTATGGCTATCGAAATGGCTGATGGAAACACTCAAGTTCAGGTTGTTTCTTGGTATGATAACGAAAACTCTTACACTAGCCAGATGGTTAGAACAATCAAATACTTCTCTGAATTAGCTTAATTCTAGAACTATATGGTTACATAAAGAAGTCGGATATAAATTCCGGCTTTTTTGTTTGATTTTTTAGCAACTTCATCATAAAATATAAAGAAGAGGTGATTTCTATGGCAGTAAAGACAAGATTGATTCCTGGAGAAACAAACGGATTAAAAGATGTGGATGATTTAGATGCTGCATACATCAATGATTTAAAAGAATCTGGATTAAGTGAAGATTTGCTTGCTCAATTTATGGATATTAGTAATGAATTAAAAAAGGAAAAAGAAGAGAAACAGAAATAGAAGGCTTTTTATTGAAATATATGGAAAGACTTGTTATACTGAATACACGATAAACCTTTGATGAGGAATAGTATTTATAGATCAACACATAACAGCGATTTCTGAATGGTGGAAGCAGAAAATGTGTAGTATAAAGAATGCACCTTTGAGGGATCCTTCGAAAATGTAGAAGATACGTATGAACGGCGTTAACGTAAGAAAAGTGGAAGCATGTTTCAAATAGAGTGGAACCGCGCGTATAAGCGTCTCTATGAACTGCTTTTTTTATTTCTAAAGGAGATATGAACATGAGAATATTTAATAGTATGGAACAAAAAATAGAAGAATTTAAACCAATTCATGAGAATGAAGTAAGGATGTATGTATGTGGACCAACCGTATATAATTATCCACATGTGGGTAATGCCCGGCCAATCGTTGTATTCGATACTCTGAAAAGAACCTTTCAGGCGATTGGTTACAACGTAAAAATGGTTTCAAACTACACCGATGTTGATGATAAAATCATCAAAGTTGCGAAAGAGTGTGGAGTAAGTGAATCAGTTATAACGGAAAAGTTTATCAATGCATACAATGACGATCGTTTAGGTTTACATGCGATGATGCCTGATTCTGCACCTAAGGTTACAGAAACTATGGATGCCATCATTGACTTTATAGCGTTGTTAGTAAAACAAGGAAATGCATATGCTGTAGATGGTGATGTTTATTTTCGTGTGGGTAGCGTTGAACAATATGGGAATTTATCCAATCAACAAGTTGATGATTTGATTGTTGGTGCGAGAATTGATGAAAATAGTAAAAAAGAAAATCCTTTGGATTTTACTTTGTGGAAACGTACAGAAGATGGAATCAAATGGGATTCTCCTTGGTCTGTAGGGCGTCCTGGTTGGCATACTGAATGTGTAGTTATGATCAATCAAGAATTCAAAGAGCCTTTAATTGATATTCATGGTGGTGGAATGGATTTAAAATTCCCACATCATGAAAATGAAATTGCGCAATCACGTGCAGCTTTTAAGACTCCTATCGCTAATTATTGGATTCATAATGGAATGGTTAATATTGATGGAGAAAAGATGTCAAAGTCCTTAGGAAATGTAATCTGGGCAAAAGATATGATTGCGAAAATCGGAGGGAATGTTCTTCGTTGGCTAATGTTATCTACACATTATCGTAGTCCTTTAAATATCAATGAAGAAGGTATTGATACAGCTCGTACAGAGTTAAATAAAATACAAACATCATTGAAACAAGCATATGTGAAGCTATCTCTTGAAGATGAAACGATTGGTACAACCATGGATAACGATGTATTTGCTCCTTTTATAGAAGCTATGCAGGATGATTTGAATACACCAAATGCATTTGCGGCATTGTTTGACGCAGTGAAAGTATTGAATCAAACCATTCGTCAACGTGAAGTAGATGTCAAAGTACTATCTTCACAAGTATGTGCAGTAGAAAAGATGTTGGATGTTCTTGGAATTGAGAATATTCGTCTTGAAATGAGCGATGAAGATAAAGACTTGCACAAAAAATGGAAAGCTGCAGTTAAGGAAAAAGATTTTGAACATGCAGATGAATATCGTGCACAATTGATTGAAAGAGGAATCCTTTAATGAATGTTAGAGAGTATAATGGAACTTCTCTAGCATACATAGGGGATGCGGTCATGTCACTGTTTGTACGTGAAAAACTGCTTTCCATGGGGTATCAACAATCTAAAATACTACAGAAGAAAAGTGAAGGATGGGTTAGCGCAAAAGCACAGGCTTATTTCCTAGAGACACTACAGAATCAAAATTTTTTCACAGAAGAAGAATGGTCCATTGTTTTAAGAGGGAGAAATACAAATCCCAAAAGCAAAGCTAAAAATGCAGATGTATTAACTTATCGTAAGGCAACAGGACTAGAGTCTTTATTTGGATATCTTTATCTGATGAAACAGGAAGAGCGTCTACAAGAATTATGGTTAGCCATTCAAACTATAGGAGAATTACAATGACACAGTATGTATATGGTAAAAATGTTGTGAAACAACTCTTATCCGATGATAAGAAGATATATGAAATCGTTATGTTTGAACATATGAATGATGCAGAGTTTGAACTAGAAATCAAAAAACACAATATTCCTTTGAAAAAAATGGGACGAAAGAAGATGGATCAACTATTACAGGCGAGTAATCATCAAGGAATTGCGGCAAAAATAGATGATTATAAAACATATGAAATAGAAGATATTCTTGCGGATATCCCAAAAGGAAAAACACCTTTGTTGGTTATGTTGGATGGTTTAGAAGATCCTCATAATCTTGGGGCTATTCTTAGAACTTGTGATTGTGTTGGAGTGGATGGTGTAATCATCGGAAAACATCGCAATGTGAAGTTGACTCCTACTGTCGCTAAGGTTTCTACGGGTGCTATTGATACAGTTAAAGTTGCGATGGTAACCAATCTTGCGCAATCTTTAAAATATCTAAAGAAGCAAGGGTTTTGGATTGCGGGTGCTGATTTTGATAATTCTGTGGATTATCGTCAGGGACGTTATGATATGCCTTTGGTGTTAGTTGTTGGTAGTGAAGGCTTTGGTATTAGTTCTTTGGTAAAAAAGAACTGTGACTTTTGTGTAAGATTACCAATGGAGGGAAGTGTTTCTTCCTTAAATGCTTCTGTTGCTTGTGCGATTCTTTTATATCAAATTCATTCACAAAGAAATCCGTTATAGTACTTACTCCCATAATGGGAGGATATTATGCACTATGAGAATGATTATGAACTCATATATTTAATACATTCAAATGATGAAATAGCGTTGCGCCTTTTACTTGAAAAGTATGAAGGTTTCGCAAAGGCTACCATCAAGCGTTATAAAAAGAATATGGATCGAAAAATCTGTTACGATGATTTGATGCAATTGGCACGTATAAAACTCTTACAAGCTGTGGATAATTATCGTGTGGATTGTGACGTGGCTTTCTTTTGTTATTATGCAGATGTATTTCGAAATGCAATGATTGATGACTATCGTGAACGATTCACTTACAAGAGTGCGTGTGAACGTTTCACGTTATCATTGGATATGCAAGTTCGTGATATTTATGAACAGTACACATATTTGGATATAATGGAGTCTCAAACAACCGAAATTCCAGCGACTGTATGTGATCGTATCCTTAAAGCGAAGAGAAAATTATCGCCTATGGAAAAGCGTATTTTTGATTTACGTATGCAAGGGTATACGTATGTGCAGATATCACAACAGTTACAAATCAATACAAAGAAAGTAGATAACACACTACGTAAAATCAGAAAACAAAAAAGAAAATAATGATGAATTGACGAAATCATGACTTTATGATAAAGTTAATAGGCAAGAAAGAGGTGTTTTTTTTATGGGCGATAAAGTAATTTTGACATGCACAGAATGCCTTTCTCGAAATTATACTACAACAAAAAACAAAAAAACGCATACACAGCGTATTGAATTAAACAAATTTTGCAAGAAATGTGGTAAGCACACCATCCATAAAGAGACGAAATAAGGAGGATCACATATGAAATGGTTTAGTATCAGTGGAATTATTAGTGAAACAAAAAAGATCCAATGGCCTAAGGGAAAAGATTTGGCAAGAGATAGTATGACAGTATTCCTGTTTGTGTTCTTTCTTGGTGTATTCTTCTATTTATGTCAGTTTGTGACATCAGCATTCTTGAAAGTAATCGGAATATAGGAGGTATTATATGGACCAGGAAATTCAAAAAGAATGGTATGTAGTTAATACCTATGCAGGACATGAAAATCGTGTAAAAGAAAACTTAATGCGTCGTGTTGAAACAATGGGCTTGCAAGACAAGTTGTTTCGTATTGTTGTCGCAGAAGAAAAAGAAATAGAGTATAAGAACGGGAAAGAAGTTGAAAAGACTACAAACTTGTTCAGTGGATATTTATTCGTAGAAATGATGATGACAGATGAAGCATGGTATATCGTGCGTAATACTCCAGGAGTTACTGGGTTTATCGGTTCATCTGGTGGTGGTGCAAAACCATTCCCTGTTGCGGATGAAGAAATGGAAAGCATTTTACGTCGTTTAGGAATGAGCGAACGTAAAGTACAGATTAATTATGAAGTTGGAGATCGCGTACGTATTTTAAGTGGTGCATTTGCGAATGTAGAAGGTAGTGTAGAAGAATTACATGATGATACACAAACTGCAGTTGTACTTACAATCCTATTCGGACGTGAAACACCAACAGAAATTAGTTATGCTGAACTAGAAAAAGTTGAATTCTAATTAGAATCTTAGTAATAAGATTCTTTTTTTTCGCATGAAGTGACAAAATTATGCAAGTACAAATACTATAATGAACACAGGAAGTGATGTTATGAAAGAAAGAGCGGGTCTCATTATTATGATTACTGGCGTGATTTTGCTTATCAAGCCAAATTTTGATATTGAGCAAATCGCTATGAGCTTCAATTATGTAGTCGCAAACTATTGGCCAGTAGCACTCGTTTTAATAGGATTGTTGTTAGTAAATCCAAAGAAGAAAAAGACAAGATCTAGATAAGAGATACTTGACAAATGTTCCCTTTCTACTATGATAAAAGGGTAAAGAAAGTAGGGACATTTATGAAAACATATTTAATTGATTTAGATGGTACTATGTACAGGGGTACAGAAATCATCGAAGGGGCAAAAGAATTTATTGATGCATTACTTGAAAAAGGGGAACATTTTGTATTTTTAACAAATAACGCAAAGCGAACTAAACGTCAAAATGTAGAACATATGGAGAAAATGGGATTCACAGGAATTAAAGAAGAACATTTCTTTACATCTAGTATGGCAGCTGCTCGCTATTGTGCATCGAGATATGAAGGAAGAAACGCATACTATATTGGACAAGATGGATTAAGAGAAGCATTACTAGATAGTGGGTTTCAAATCACGGAAGAAAATGTTGATTTTGTTTTTGTAGGGTTAGATACAACAGGTACTTATGAAAAATATTCTAAGGCATTGCATTATTTAACACAAGGTGCACAACTGATTGGAACAAATAACGATCGTTTGTTAGCACAACCTGGCGGTTTTCATATGGGGAATGGTTCTATTGTTGCGATGTTTGAATATGCGATTGGAAAAGAAAGTCCTAGGATTGGAAAACCATATGCGCCAATATTAGAAGAAGCGTTGTCTTATTTTGATTTAAAAAAAGAAGACTGTATATTGTTGGGTGACAATTTAGAGACAGATATTTTGTTAGGAGTAGACAATGATGTACAAACTATTTTTGTAACGAGCGGAGTGCACAGTAGAGAAGATATCGAACGTTTACAAATACAACCTACACATACGATTGATAACTTAAGAGAACTTATCAAATAACGCATGAACATGTGGAATTATGTACTTTGAGCGTATTTCTTTTACTACCTTTGTGGGTGTGTTATACTGAGCACGTAAGCAAGATATAAGGAGGACGTATTTATGTCAATGATTACAGATGTACATGCAAGAGAGATTTTGGATTCTAGAGGGAATCCAACAATAGAAGTTGAAGTAGAAACTGCATCCGGTATTATGGGACGCGCTATGGTGCCAAGTGGTGCTTCTACTGGTGAACGTGAAGCCTTAGAACTAAGAGATGGAGATAAGTCTCGTTATGGTGGAAAAGGTGTTTTACAAGCGGTTGAAAATGTTAACAACGTTTTAATTGATGTTGTATTAGGTATGGATGTATGCGATCAAGCGGGTATCGATAAAGCGTTGATTGAAGCAGATGGTACCAAAGATAAAGCAAAATATGGAGCCAATGCGATTTTAGGTATTTCTTTAGCAGTAGCACATGCGGCTGCGGCATACTTTGAAATGCCATTGTATCGCTACTTAGGTGGGATTCATGCGAAGACATTACCAGTTCCAATGATGAATGTATTAAATGGAGGAAGTCATGCAGATTCATCTGTAGATTTCCAAGAATTTATGATCATGCCAGTTGGGGCAAAAAGTATTCGCGAGGCAATTCAAATGGGTGCGGAAGTTTTCCATGCTTTGAAGAAAGTGTTGAAAGATAAAGGTCAAGTAACGGCTGTTGGAGATGAAGGTGGATTTGCGCCAAATCTAGAAGATAACGAAGCTCCTTTAAAATGCATCATGGAAGCGATTGAAGCTGCAGGGTATAAAGCTGGAGATGAAATTTGCATCGCAATGGATGTTGCGGCAAGTGAATTCTATAATACAGAAAGCAAAATGTACGATCTAAAGAAATCCGGACAAGGATCAAAAACTACGGATGAAATGATTGCATGGTATGATGAATTAGTAGAGAGATATCCAATTATTTCTATTGAAGATGGATTAGGAGAAAGAGATTGGGATGGTTGGAAGAAATTAACCGAACATCTTGGAAAGAAGATTCAGTTAGTGGGTGATGATTTATTTGTTACAAACCCTGAAATTTTACAAGAGGGAATTGATAAAGATATCGCTAACTCAATCTTAATTAAAGTAAACCAAATTGGTACTTTAAGCGAAACTTTCGAAGCGATGGAATTAGCAAAGAAACATGGTTATACTGCAGTCGTATCTCATCGTAGTGGTGAAACAGAAGATACAACAATTGCGGATATCGCAGTGGCATTCAACGCTGGTCAAATCAAAACAGGTTCTATGTCAAGAACAGATCGTATTGCGAAATACAACCAATTGTTACGAATTGAAGAAGAACTTGGTGATGTAGCTGTATTCCCAGGTAAATCTGCATTTTATAATATTTATAAGCACTAAAAAAGAGGACTTGCACTTTCTTTCATTATTGTATACAATATAAGTGCGTACATGATGACCCATATCATGTAGTACCTCGCTTTGCATAACAACATAAGAAACTATCGAAGTGTAGAGAGGAACTCCCGGGTTCCTTTTTTCTGTGGAAAAATTTAGGAGGTAATTATGAAAGAAAATAAAATGGGAAGTATGCCGATGAAAAAACTCATCATGACAATGTCATTGCCGATTATGGTATCTATGCTAGTACAAGCATTATATAACATTGTCGATAGTATGTTCGTCGCAAGAGTTTCAGAAGATGCGTTGGCAGCCGTGTCTCTATGTTATCCAATTCAAATGATATTGGTAGCTGTTGCTTGTGGTACTGGAGTTGGTATCAATGCATTATTATCCAGATATCTTGGGCAGAAAGAAAAAGACCAAGCAGCACAAGTAGCTTTGCATGGGATATTATTATCACTATTAAACGGGGCAGTCTTTGCGATCCTTGGAATCTTTTTCTCAGAGATGTTTTTGCGCTTGTTTACCCAAGATGCCGCAATCTTAGAAATGGGAATATCTTATATGCGTATTTGTACGATTTTCTCTGTAGGAGTATTTGTACAGATTACGTATGAGCGTATTATGCAATCGACGGGAAATACAATTTATAATATGATTATTCAAGGTGTGGGAGCACTCACGAATATCATTCTAGATCCAATCTTCATCTTTGGATATTTTGGGATACCAAAAATGGGAGTGAGTGGGGCAGCGATTGCGACAGTCATTGGACAAATGGTTGCCATGGTACTAGGAATTATGATTACGAAGCATAAAGTAAAAGAAATCGATTTACGTTTGAGTAAATTTCGTTTACAGCTTCCTTTGGTAAAGAAAATTTATGTAATCGCAATCCCTGCGATTCTTATGCAGTCTATTATGAGCTTTATGACGGTATTCATGAATATGATTCTTGCTACATTCTCAGCACTTGCAGTATCCGTATTCAGTATCTATTTCAAACTACAACAATTCGTATTTATGGCGGTATCAGGTATGAACAATGCCTTGATTCCAATCATTTCCTATAATTATGGAGCACGTAAAAAAGAACGTATCTTAGAGGCAATTCAGTTTTCGTTGTTGATCTCTTGTGTCATCATGATAGCGGGTTCTATCGTATTCCAATGGATTCCAGAACAATTACTGTATCTATTTGACGCAAAAGAAGAGATGCTTAACATTGGAATTCCATCTTTAAGAATCATTAGTATATCCTTTGTATTTGCAGGAATATCACTTGTTTTATGTTCGATATTTCAAGCGGTGGACCATGGTATCAAATCCTTGATGATTACCTTATTACGTCAGATGGTATTGTTGATACCAATGGCTTATATATTTGCCAGTATGTTTGGACTAGATGTATTATGGTGGGCATTCCCAATTACGGAAGGTATTTGTTGTGCAGCTAGTTTATGCATGTTAAAGGTTGTAAAGAAAAAAACGATACTTCCATTACACCGTGAGGAAGAACAAGCAAATGCCTAAGATTTCCAAAAAAAACAAAAACGTTTGTATTTTTGTGAAGTGTTTGCTATAATACTAACGTAGCGTTTAGCAGGAAGGAGGATAATATGAGCATATTTGAAATTTTATTAATGTTAATAGCGGTCGTATTGATCATACTTTCCTTATTACAAAGCGGAAAATCAGATGGATTAGGTAGTGCGTTTGGTGCTGGTGAAGGGTTGAACTTATTTGCCAATGTAAAAGAACGCGGGGCAGAGAAAATATTGTCCAATCTTACCTTAGTTTTAGGTATTGCATTCTTCGCTCTTGTTATAATCTTGCGTATTATATAATAAAGACCGTTTAAGGTCTTTTTTTAATGTTATAATAAGTAGTGGAATACAAAATAAAGGAGGGCTACCTATGAATATAAAAGAAAAAATTATTGCCCTTGTAAAAGATAACAGTTATAAGGGAATGGATGCAGCGAAGTTTTCTAGAGCATTAGATATGGAAGATAGCACGTCCTTCACAAATTTAATGAAAGAATTAAATAGCTTAGAAGTAGAACGAGTACTTGCAAGAGATCATCATGAGCACTATTATCTAAGTGAACAGTTAGGGTATGTGAGTGGAAACTTGCGTATCAATCCAAAGGGTTTTGGGTTTGTGGAAACCAAAGATACAAGCTTCTATATCAATCGAGATAATTTAGGATTGGGTATGGAAGGCGATGTAGTATACGCGAAAACATGGACGAACAACGATGGCTCTGTAGAAGGGGAAGTTTTAGAAGTCCTTGAACACAAAGTAAAACATGTGGTAGGTACCGTAAAAATAAAAGAGGGATCTCGCTACTTTTTACCTGACAACTATATGAACAATCGAAAATTTAAAATTACCAATTATGATGAGTTTCGTTTGGTAAATGATTCTAAGATTCTTCTTGCGATTGATGGATATGGACAGGTTTTAAAATGTCATATTGAAAAAGAGATTGGATATAAGTACGATCCAGGTATCGATATTTTATCTATTCTATTAGAGAAGGATATCAATCCGGAATTTAGTGATGAAGTAATGGCAGAAGTTAAAAAGATTCCAGAGAAAATCAGTAAAGAAGAATGTGAGAAGCGACAAGACTTACGTAATCTATTAACAATTACAATTGATGGAGAAGACGCAAAAGACTTAGATGATGCCATATCCATTGAAAAGATAGAAGATGGGTATCGTTTGTATGTACATATCGCAGACGTTTCACATTATGTAACAGAAGGAAGTGCGATTGATAAAGAAGCATATGCAAGAGGTACTTCTGTATATGTTGTGGATCGTGTAGTGCCTATGTTGCCTCATGCTTTATGTAATGGTATTTGTTCTTTGAATCCGAAAGTAGAACGATTAAGCGAAACATGTATGATGGAAATCGATCGCAAGGGAGAAGTACAGAATTATAAGATTTATCCTTCTATCATTAAATCCGATGAAAGAATGACCTACACCAATGTCAATAAAATATTGGCCGGAGATGAAAAGGTAAAAACAAAATATCCACATTTATTAAAGATGTGTATTGATATGAAAGTATTATCTGGCATTATACGTAAACGTAGAGAAAAGCTTGGTGCCATTGACTTTGATACAAAAGAAGCACGTATCCTAGTGGATGATCATGGAAAAGTGAAAGATATTGTCTTGCGTGAGCGAGGCGAAGCAGAGCGTATCATTGAAGATTTTATGATTGCAGCAAATGAAACCGTGGCAATGCATACTCGTTGGTTAGAAGTACCTAGCATGTATCGAATTCATGAAGCACCTGAGCCTAAGAAAATTCGTGAATTTGCACGTATTGCGAAATCCCTTGGGTATAACTTTCAAGGTGGAATCCAAAATGTATACCCTGCACAACTACAAAGCTTACTAAATGAAGCAAGAGGGCAAGAGAACTACAGTGTACTATCTACCTTTATGTTGAGAAGTATGCAAAAAGCACGTTATGATAATCGTTGTATCGGACACTTTGGATTAGCGCTAAAAAATTATTTGCATTTTACTTCTCCAATACGGCGTTATCCAGATTTAGTGGTCCACCGTATGTTGCGTAAATATGTATTTGAAGAACTACACGATGTGGATAAAATGAGCTTTGATGAAACATGGTGTGAATCTGCAGCAGATCAATCAAGTACAAGAGAGCGTAATGCAGTTGACGCAGAACGCGAAGTAGATGATATGAAAAAAGCAGAATATATGGAAGAGCGTGTTGGGAAAGTTTTTGAAGGTGTTATTAGTGGTATTACAAAGTTTGGAATGTTTGTAGAACTTGATAATACAGTAGAAGGACTTGTACATATTTCAACGATGCAAGATGATTACTATCATTATGATGGTGCGAGTAAATCTTTGATTGGAGAACATAGCGCGAAAGTTTATCACATGGGACAAAAAGTAATTGTACAATGTGTTGGCGCAAGTCGCTTTAAACGAGAAATTGATTTTGAGTTGGTTGTGAAGAAAACAAAAAACAAAAAACGATAAATTGTGAGGTAGAAGTATGAGAAAATTATTGGGTGTAGGATTGGTTTTGGTTCTTTTATGTGGATGCAGTGGAAACCTAAATGAAGAAGAACCTAAGAAAGAATCAGAAAAAACGGTAGAGAAGGATGATATCGTAGAAGTTAGTTTCAGTGCTGTTGGAGATAATCTTATTCATAATACGATTTATATGTACAATAGTATTGGAGATGGAAAATACGATTTCAAAGATATCTATGAACATACAAATTATTTAACACAAGATGCGGATATTTCTTATATTAATCAAGAGACGATGTGTGGAGGCAGTGAACTTGGATTGAGCTCTTATCCGTCCTTTAATAGCCCGTATGAGATTCTAGATGCAGTTAATAGTGCTGGATTTAACTGGATAGCAGCTAGTTCTAATCATTCTATGGATGCAGGTGAACAAGGAATCCTAAATCAATTGAATTATATAAAGAATCATTTTCCGGATATGAGTGTTACGGGAAGTCACGCATCAAAAGAAGATAGTGAAAAATTACAAGTTATTGAGAAGAAGGGCGTGAAATTTGGAATCCTTGGGTATACATATGGATTGAATGGATATAGCCTTCCTGAGGGCAAAGACTACTTAGTAGACCTCATTGACAAGGATAAGATTAAACATGACGTAGAACGCTTAAAAAAGGTGAGTGACGTCATAGTAGTGAGTATGCATTGGGGTAGTGAATACGCATTTACTCCAAATGAGGAACAACAAGACCTAGCACAGTTCTTGAGTGATTTAGGTGTTGATGTTATCATTGGAGAACATCCTCATGTGATTCAACCTATGGATTATGTAACAGGTAAAAATGGTAATAAAACATTGGTCATTTATTCCCTGGGAAATTTCTTATCAGCCCAAGACAATGCGGATAATATGCTAGGTGGTATGGCACGTTGGAAAATTGAATATAATAAAACAAAGAAGGAAACAACGATCAAAGATGTACAATTCCTTCCTACCATTACCTATATTCGAGGACAAATGGAATACTATAGAACCTATGTACTAAAAGATTACACAAACGAATTAGCCGCAAGCCATATGTTAACAACCAATTATGGACAAGATGTAACACGAGAATACTTTATCAATCGTGTGAATGAAATTATGAATGACAAAGTAGAAATCGTCTATTAACAAGAGAGGTATGTATGAGTGGAAAAAAAATAATTGCCTCAAATCGAAAAGCTTCGCATGAATATTTTTTGGAAGATCGATTTGTTGCAGGGATTGAGTTGAAGGGAACAGAAATTAAATCTCTTCGACAGGGGCATGTACAACTAAAAGATGCATATATAAGTTTCACAGGAAATGAGGCATATGTTAAAGAAATGCACATTCTTGCGTATGAATATGGAAATCGATTCAATCATGATGAAACACGTATTCGAAAGTTGTTGTTGCATAAAAGTGAAATATTGAAGTTAGAACAGAAAGTAAAACTAAAAGGTTATACAATTATTCCAACTTCTATTTTCCTTGAAAAAGGTCTAGCGAAACTAGAAATAGCGTTAGCAAAAGGTAAAGATTTACACGATAAACGTAATGTACAAAAAGAAAAAGACGCAAAACGTGAAATCGAAAAAGCGATGAAGAACCGCTATTAAAATCATTGTAGTTTATCACACTTTGTGGTAAACTACATAATGTTCCTAGAACCGGGGGTGTCATGGTTTCGACAGGGATAAGTTTGGTATAGATTGCAGTCGAATGGTTACGTAATAACCAAATAAATTTAAACGGAAAAACTAAATTAGCTAACATCTTTGGTGGAAACCAGAGAATGGCTTTTGCTGCTTAATAACCAACAATAGGTTCGCAGCCGCCACGCTTCCCTTTCTCCTTTGATAGGAACGTGAGCGCTTAAGACACAAAGGATAAGGAAGTACTTATGTCTGAGGGGTACTTCATGAAAATCTAATCAGGCACCTCATTAGGAGCTGTTCATGGTTACCTAATGAAAATATGTCATGAACTAAACTGTAGACATCTATACGTGGGACTGTTTCTGGACAGGAGTTCGACTCTCCTCACCTCCACCAATAAAAAAGCAACCTCTTTGTTTGAAGGGGTTTTCTTATATTTTGTGAATATATACAATCAATTGGACACAGAATGGACACATTTTATTTTGTAAAGTTGAGCAAACAACTGATAGAATTAATGTACTTAGAAAGTTAAAGAAAAGGTAAACTTTCGTTTACCTAAGTTCTTTGATCTTGTTCTAGCTTATCTACTCTATACCAATCATTAGGAAAGCCTAAGGATTGTAAGATAACATTACATGAAATAGTTGTAAGTTTTTTATTAAGATTTCTAGCTCTAGTACGTATAGAATTATGCAATTGAGCATATTGGTTTTTTGTAAGTAGACAGCGCAATGCTATGAACACATTGTAAACATCCTGTCTTGGATCATTAGGAGAATTGATAAACTGAGAATGCAATTCTTTAATGTATGGGATATTTCTTTTGCATTTGAAATCAAGCAAACGGTTATTGTGAGCAACAATGTTTCTAACTTCTAAAAGATTATCTAGGATTACTGTGAGTTCACATACCTCTAAACGTAGGGGGTGTATCTCTAAATTTTGAGATAATAATTTACTAAATTCTTTTGCTACTTTATTTTGTTCAGATAAATTCATTCGTTTAAAGAAAACAACGATTTGACCCAATGACATATAGTTGCTCAATACCCAAAAGGGAACATTACCATGAAACTTTATATAGTGCTGAATAGAATTTTTAAAATCTTTGTTTTGATATTTACTGATTATGTTTGATAGATTCGTAATAAGTGGGGCGATTTTAAGAATATCTGTATTTCTATAGTTTGTAGCTATTAAATATGGATATGCTTGATCCTTGTGTGCTTCAGAAAAATAATAAGATATGATTGATTTTAAGTGTTTCTCTGCTTCTAATATATATTTGAATAATATACTTTTGACTTCTTTATCAAAAATATGTACTTGTGTAATTTCGTCGAAATTTGTATTAGTTTTAAACTCATCAGTTATTGAAGTAAAGAATTTCCCATAACTGTTAAGGATGTTGTAATAATTGTTCCTTAAAAGATATGTTTTTGCAGCATGTTCATCAGTAAATTCCAGCCCTCTACTTAGCAGTAGATTATATTGCTCATCTATTGTTTTGAATGGTTTAACCATCTTTTTCCTCCTTAAAAAAGTAAAACCCCTTTGCTAGAAAGGGGTTTACCGCAGATAGGTTCACTTAGAATTTCCTACCGCTATCGTATCCACATTCTAATTCAAAATTTAATCCTTGTCAATACTTATGCAAAAAAAGATCCTCTATCGAAGAGAATCTTTTCGCAGATAGGTTCACTTAGAATTTCCTACCGCTGCATTCTCAGTATACGCAATTTTAGTACTTTTATGTAGATATCTACCTTGTATTTTCTAGTTTATGACACTTTTTCTTTTTTTGCTTTTCTTATAGCTGAACGATTCATTCTACTTATTTTTTTCTTGGCTTCCTCAGCATTATCACCATCAGTGATTTCCCGCTTTAGTGTTTCTTGGGTAATAATATTGCTGATTTCTTCTTTGCTAGTTTTTAATTCTGGACATAGCTTTTTGAGCAATTTACGCACACAATCAGCAACAGTTTCATCTGTTAACAATTGCCCAATGACAAATCTATTCATGATTGATTTTTGTTCTTTTAAATCGTTAAGCGTGAATTTGGAGCTTTTTCGATTTCCCTCGATTGAAAGGTATGCGAGTATTTCTAAGTCAGTAGTATTTTTTGTGGATAACTCTAAGAAATCAAATTCAGCAATAAGTTTGTTTTCTACAGGTTGTGAAAACTCTATATTATATATTTGCCACTTGATGCCATTGGTTAATACAACCCATTCAATACCTTCATTAGCTGCGTAGTTTGTTGCTTGTCTGATAAAATCATTTTTAAGATTAAGACCAATTGCTTTACATTCTATTAAAAATTTTAATTTATCCTCTACTTTGATTGCTAAATCACAATATGTTTTCTTAATTGCATATTCAGAGGTGATATTTACAAGCTTTTCGTATCCGAAGACATGTTCCATTATGTCTGTAATTATAGTGACTGTATCACTTTCATTGATATCTGCATCGCGTGCTTTCTCCAAAATTTTTTTATACTTGCGCAAGCTTTTGGTGAATCTTTCTTTTGTTTTTTGATTGATATTCATTATTTTACCCTCCATTTGTATGTAAACATCTATAGATGTGTTTACAAAATTATCCCCAATGATGATCTTTGAAAAATTATATTATTCATTTCTATATTATTCATTTATTTTGATTCTTTTACGAGTGTTAATTGATAATTTGTTTAATATATCTACTGACATTTTATCATACTTTAATGAAGAACGGTATTCTTTTATATAATCACCACATCAGTCTGTAATCTATAGATTATGCGATTATCAAAATAGGAAGCTCTTAAAAAAAACTGATTATAGAGTAAAAGAATCAGGATTTAAGCAATGTAAGGTGAATTTTAATAATACATATTAAAAAAGAATATCGGTATGATTGAGACACGATTGCAGGTGAATGCTGGGCGTGATATGATAATGAAAAGAAAATTTTGAAAATAATTTTAAATAAACAATAAGTTTTGTAACGAAAGCGCAATATTTCATATACATTGATGAAGGGAGGAAATCATGATCTATACAAAAGAGGATTACTCACAGATTTATGAGCAATATGTGAAGGTCGTTTATGGTTTTCTCTTGAAGAAATGCCATGATAGATCAGTCGCAGAAGATTTAACACAAGACACCTTTCTTGTGGCTTTATCAAAATTAGACGCATATGATGGCACCTGTAAAATCAATACGTGGCTGTGTGGTATTGCAAATCGCCTATTGCTAAATCATTTTCAACAGAAACAACATCTCGAACTTAATGAAGATATCGAACAGCCACAAGTTGATTGGGATGCAGTAGGAACTTTAAAATTTATACATGATTTAGATGAGCCTTATCGAGAAGTTATGTATTTAAGATTGAGTGCGAATTTATCATTTGCACAAATCGGAGAAATCATGGAAAAGAACGAGAATTGGGCGAGAGTAACGTTCTATAGAGGAAAAACAAAAATTAAGGAGGCAATGAAAGATGAAGATACCTTGTAGTATAATTAAAGATTTGTTACCAAACTATATTGATAATTGTACAAGTGAAGAAAGTAACGTTTGTATAAAAGAGCATTTGGAAGGCTGTGAATCTTGTAAAGCACTTTATAATGAAATGAAAAAACCTTTGCCATATGAACAACAGGAGGAGATTAAATTTTTGAAGAAGATAAAGAAGCGCAATACGAATAAAATTATTCTTGCAGTATTTTTGACAATTGCACTATGTATATGTGGAATTCTAATAAAATCGTTTGTGATTGGGAGTAGAACAACGGATCTTACCATATCTGATATCCAATTAAAGAACAAGACAATCATTGCTTATGTATATCCTATGTCCACGAAAGATCGTATTTTTGATATGAAATTAGTAAGTGAAGGGGATGAACAATTTGTAAGTTATCAACGAGTTTTACCATCTGTTTTTCATAAAAATAATGATGTACAGCCAATAGAAATAAATATCGTAGACATAGAAGGATATTTGTTGTTGGGAGATTTTGTATTTGATAAAGATGGAAATGTCTATAATCGTATGGCATATGATTTATTCAAAAATAGAGTACCTTATGTCGGAGATGTTTCAGGAGTGCAAAAACTAATATCTATTGCATATTCAGATATTATCAATACTGGTTACGGATTAAAGTTAGATACCGATAAAGAACCATATTCTATGACTTTGACATTTGATGAAGATGCATCCTATTATGATTTTGAGGCTATGAAAAGTGTAGCAAATCTAGTACTAGCAAGTATTGATAATTGTAACAAAATGACGATTATAGTAGGTAGTAATAAATTTACGATTGAGAACTCAGTGAAGCCTAAAAATTTAAAAGAATTACAAAAGATGGTCATTGATTATAAGGTAGGTAAAGAATTCGTAGATTATGAAGCGTTACTAAAAAAAGAAGGTCTAACTTCTAAGTGAGCAGAAAGAGGCTATCGAGGAAAGGCTTTAACGATTAGAACATCAACATATTGATAAGTAAGGCTCTTGTGAAACATAAGAGCCTTTTTCTATAGAAAGCAAATGCAAAGTATGCTAAAATTTTCTGTAAGAGGTGAGATTTATGGAGTTATTACAAGCTAGTCTATCAGAATTAGAAGAAATAGTTGAATTAACGCAAGAATCTATTCGTAACACGTATCCAAAATACTATACAAAGGAAGTTGTTGATTTTTTTCTTGATTTGCATTCTCGAAAGAATATCGAAAAAGATATCCAATCTGGAACTGTGTATTATGTAAAAGTAAATGATGAACTTATTGGTACAGGAACATTTCAAGATAATCATATTCATCGATTATATATTGCATCTCATCATCAACGCAATGGTTATGGAACTTTCATTATGAATGAAATGGAGCATCAGATTGCTCAACATTATGAGGAAGCTTTTCTTGACTCCTCTCTTCCTGCATGTTTCCTTTATGAAAAGAATGGATATCAAAGTCTAGAACACTGTTTTCATGAACTAGCAAATGAGAAAATACTTGTCTATGAAATTATGCGGAAATATCTACATCAGACAACTCTAAAATTTAACTATGATGGGAAAGTATTTGTTCCTATTACAAATGCTGAAAATGGAGAAGTAGATGAACAAAGTATATTTACATATCATCAAAAAGGTACTTTATTTTGGGCAGAGTATCAAGGTGGTCATATACAATATGGTACGATGGTTGGTACGGTTGATGAAGAAGGACATATTGATTTTCATTATCAACATGTGAACCTACAAAATGAAGTGCGAATCGGAAGATGTCACAGTACACCTACAATAGATAACAATGGTAAAATCGTGTTATCAGAAGAATGGGAATGGTTAAATGGCGATCTTTCCAAAGGAACATCAACTCTTATTGAAAGATAACTTTAGAAAGCGAGAAAATCGCTTTTTTTCTTTATAAAATCAGAGGAAATATTTGCTTATAGGGAACTATGCATGCTATGATATTGAGAGATATAACATTACTTTATGCACTACAAGGAAACATATAGAAGAGGGCAAATGAATGGAAGAAAGATTTTGTAAAGTACTGATCGTAGATGATGAATTTATTATTCGCCAAGGAATTTCTTATATGATGAATTGGGAAAATGAAGGCTTTAAAATTGTCGCAGAAGCATCCAATGGAGAAGATGCTCTAACAAAAATAGAAGAGTTTCATCCAGATATCGTGGTAAGTGATATCGTGATGCCAAAGATGGATGGGATGGAGTTAACCAAAATTATACGAGAAAAGTATCCAGATATTCGCGTGATTATTTTGAGTAGTTATAGTGAGTTTGATTATGTACGAAATACATTCCAATATGGAGCAGTGGACTATATTTTAAAGCCTACTTTAAGCCCTGAAAGTATTCTGCAAGCATTGAAAAATGCTGCCTCACAAATTAACGGAATGGTATTGCATAATGCACAGTTTGATCAAATTAATGGGCCCTTAACCCAATATATTTTGGGATATGTCGATGAACTCCCTAAAGAAGATATCCAAAGTTTTTTTCACGATAACAATTATATTCTTGTGGCGACCAACATTGCCTTCCATCTCGATAAAAAAGAAATACGAAATTTTTTCCAAGTGCAACTTGAACAAGTACCAAATACACATGCTTGTTCTATGTTGGTAAATGAAGAAGTCTTACTATGTATTTATTCCTATGCGCAAGAGGAAGTTGCTTCTCTTCATCAAAACATACGCAAAGAATTGAGTGGAAAAGAGCTTTGTTTTTTAAGTGAACCTTTCTATCGCATAGAAGACATCCGTGAACTTTATCATAAGCAAATTGTTCCAGCATTAAAGAATCGTTTTTACTTGAAGAATCAAAATTTGGTATCTTTAAATATGCAAATTGCGAAAGAAGGGGAGTTGGAGCGTTTTGATAATCGAACGTTCGCTGGATTATTATCCTCTTTGCATTTGAGTGAAGCCATGGATATTTTTTATACATATGTAATGAGCGACTTACAGGCTCGTAGAGATGAATTTGAAATCAAGACATTTGCATGTAATAAATTATACAACTTCATATCTGTTTTAGAAGAACGTGATTTCAATGAAAAGAGTATTCGTTATTTCAAACTAGATTGTTTAAGTAAACTAGAATCGGCACCATATATGGAGGATTTTCAGAAGGAATTAAAGCAAATCTATGATGATTTTCAAATCATCATTACAAATTATGAACTGGAATCTAATCAAGCAATGATCAATCGTATGATGAAGTATGTATACGATCATTACGATGAAGCTTTGACGCTAAATGATTTAGCACAGAAGTTTAATTTTAGTTATCAGTATTTATCTAGCTATTTTAGTAATCGCACGGAGAAGACGTTCATTGAATACCTTAATGAAATTCGTATTGATCATGCGGCAGCATTCTTAAAAGAACAAGACTTGCCAATTTCTGATATTGGAATAAAAGTGGGATATTCCGATCATAGTTATTTCTGTAAAGTCTTTAAGAAATATAAAGGAATGACACCAAGTGAATATCGAAAACACTAAAGGCTGTAAGAATCGTTTAAAACAGTGGATTTCCCACAATTCGCTGTTTTTTAAGATTATTTCCATAGTTGTACTAGCTATGGTAACGGTAAGTATTGCCATCAGTATGATATTGGTATACATATCGGATGAGGTTTATGTGGAAACATATAGCCACGCAAATAATAAAATCATTTCGCAAATTAGTAATGAATATTATTTCCTACATGAAGATGTTATGGAAATACTAGGCACATGTGGAACGTCAACGGATGTAAAAAATTATATGAGTGATGAGCCAATGACTCCACAAAGTGAGGCAGAAGTAGTATATCGTCTTACGAAGAGCTTAAAAAATACAAGTATGATAGGTACGGACCTTTCTAGTAATTTATTGTTGGTTGGAAAGAATGGAAAAACATATTTTCAAAACAATGCGGGTATGGTGGATCCATACGAAACGATATTAAATAGTGAACTTGTAAAGAATGCAATTGCATATGGAAAAGAAGTAATTTATCAATATGATAAAGATGGCTTTACTAGTAATTTAAAAGATACGGGTGTTATCCATGTGATAAAAATAATTTATGATGATAACCGTAATGTGCTTGGAATGGCAGATGTAATGATTAAGCAAAGTGATTTCTCTAGTATTTATGATTCGTTGATTGATGAAGCAAATAATAACCTTTATATCATAGATGAACAAAATATGGTGCTCTCATCCAATATAACGAAACAAAACGGGACACAGTTAAAGAACTATCATGCCCAGGCAAACAAACTAATTGAAAATAAAGAAACTTTGATTCGTAATGTAGAGAACGAAGAGAAGTACACCTTATTGGCAAAGGATATGTATTTTAATGGATTGCGTATCATAAGCGTCATCAATGAATCACAATTTGTAGGCAAAGTGAATCGTATATCTACTGTATTTTATATGTGTTTATTCATTGTCGCAATCATGGTGATACTGGTGTTCTTGTTTATTAAGAAAGCAATGAACCCGATTCATCTCATCAGTGATAAGATGCAGTTTATTACAAAAGGTGACTTTTCCAATCACATTGATGTGAAAGGAAGCGGGCAAGTTCGTGAGTTAGAAGAGACCTATAACTATATGCTGGATGGATTGAATAGTTATGTCGATGAACTCATGCGAATAGAAGAGGAAAAACGTTTGAGTGATATCCATGCATTACAGATGCAAATCAATCCTCATTTTATCTATAACACGCTTACTTCTATCAAGTTTCTTGTGTGGAAGGGCGATAAAGAAAAAGCAACCGCAACCATTGATGCCTTCATACAATTGTTGAGGATGACCATAGGAAATCAAAAAGAAAGTATTACATTAGAAGAAGAAATTCACAATGTGGAGAACTATATAAAAATTCAACAAACACGATATGGTGATCATATCAAGCACCGCTTGTTTATTGATGTGGATGCGAAACAGTACTATGTACCTAAGATGTTGATTCAACCATTTATTGAGAACTCCTTCATTCATGCATTTGATGATAGCACAAGTGGTGTTATTGATGTATATGCGAAAATATTACGCCATCAATTGGTAATTGAGATCATTGATAATGGATGTGGAATGGGTGTAACCCAAGTGGATGAACTCCTACAGGTCAAAGATAAGGATCGCCGATTCAGTGGTATTGGAATTCAAAATGTGGACGCACGTATCAAATTGTTGTATGGAAAAGATTACGGTGTCAACATATCGAGTGCTTGGCAAAAGGGTACTATCGTTACGATTACATTACCTGTAATGGAACAAATACAGGACATATGAATGAATATTACTTCATGAAAAAAGCTGTCAATCTGACAGCTTTTTTGGATACTATGTTTATTTAACAGAACCAATCATTCCTTCTACGAATTGTTTCTGCATCACGAAGAATATGATTGCCGTTGGAATCGTTGCTAGTACAATACCGCACATAATCATACCATAGTTAGGGGTGTAAGATGCACCCATCGCAGATAGAACAAGTGGGAGTGTTCTGTTCTCTGGAGTCTGAATAGTGATCAAAGGCCATAAGTAGTTATTCAGACTATTCATAAAGGTAATGATTGCGGCCGCTGCATACGTGTTCTTGATGGTTGGCATAAAGATTTTAAAGAAAATGCCAACTTCACTAACACCATCGATCCTTGCTGCTTCTACCATATCTTTTGGAAAGGATTTTACATTCTGTCGGAAGAAGAAAATCAAAAATGCAGTAGAAACAGTGGGTATGATAATTGAGAAGAATGTGTCGATTCCCATAAATTGAAACGGAGTAGAGGAGAGAGAAGAGAACATTCTAAATAGTGGAATCATGAGTGCTGCGAAGGGAACCATCATAGATAAGAGAAGAAAGTTGAAGAGACGATCTCTTGCTTTGGTCCGATAAATTTCAAACCCATAACCAGCCGCACTACAAATCAATAAGGCGAGAAGTGTGGTGATAATGGCGATAATAGAAGAGTTGAGGAAGGCTCTTCCAAAGTCTAGATCAGAGGAGAACAATGCTTTCATATTGTTCACAAATTCAGAACCAAAACTCATGACACCGCTTGTGATGTCTAATGTAGAATTTGTCATACCAATAATCATCCATAAAAATGGGAATAAAGATATGGCAGACAACAAGCTTAGAAGTACATATTTTACAACACGTCCTATAGGGAGTTTATTTTTCATGTTTGTCGCCTCCTACTTTCATCTGAATCATAGATAAGATTACAATGGCAATTACAATTACAAAGGATACAGCTGCAGCATATCCGAAGTTTGGTGAGTATTTGAAACTTAGGTTATAGATATACTGAGATAGTGTTAAGGTTGCATTTGCTGGTCCTCCACCTGTGATGTTCACAACTTCATCAAAGAGCTGGAGGGTACCAATAGTAGATGTAATGGTAGTAAATAGAATGATTGGTTTTAACATAGGAACTGTGATTTTAAAGAACTTGGTAACTGCACTAGCTCCATCGATATCGGCAGCTTCATAAATAGAAGGGTCGATATTTTGTAGACCTGATAAATAAAAGATCATATTGTATCCTGTCCATCTCCATGTAATCGCAATAATAATGAGCACTTTTGCCCAGAATGGATCCGTTAGCCACATAATAGGCTCTTGTATCAGATGGAGATTCATCAAGATTTGATTGATACTTCCATCTACGGAGAACATTCCTTTCATAATAATGGAGTAGGCTACAAGGGAAGTGATGCATGGTAGGAATACCGCGGTACGAAAGAACCCCTTGCATTTTAATTTCTTATCATTTAAGGCAACTGAAATGACGAGTGAAAATAAAATCATAATAGGTACCTGAATGACCAAATATAATACTGTATTCGTTGCGGCTTTTATAAAGGTTGTATCATTAAAAAGCCTTAGGTAGTTATCAAATCCAACAAATTTCATATTGTTGGAGAATCCTGATTGTAGTGAGGTGATAAATGCTTGTATCATTGGTAGAAATACAAGAACTGAGATAAGAATGGTAGATAATGTCACAAACATCCATCCCACTCGATTTTCTTTTCCACTAAGACGAGCATTGGATTTACTCACTACTTTCATTAACATTTGCTTCATATAAACCCATTCTCCTTTCAAAATGAATGGTCGCTTTCTACTTTAGCGGAAAACGACCATCTATTTACTTAAAAGCTTTTGTTATTTAACGATAGCGCCTTCAGCATTTTGCTGAGCAGTTTTTAATGAAGAATCTATATCTGCACCATTTACTACGGCTTGTACAGATTCTGTTAGAATATCTTCAATTGCATATGTGTGAAGTCCATAGTTTACACTTGGAATCATTTCAGACCATGCAGAGAAGTTTTCAAAGATTTTCTGATTTGAGAAGAATTCACTTTCTGCTTTATAGTTTTCAGTTTCAGCAGCAGGAATATACGTACTTACTAAGTTGATGTCTTTTGCTAATGTGTTCATCAAGTCTTTGCTTGTAGCGAATGTCTTAGATAAGAAGTCTTTTGCAGTATCTGCACCAGCAACGTTCTTTAAGACATACCATCCGCCACCACCGATGCTTGATGCGTTAACAGAGGATTTTACATCAGCCAATCTTGGAAGAGGCGCAATACCCCATTTACCTGATTGATCTGCAGTTTTCATAATTGAGCTACCAATCCAGCATCCTGTAGGAACACTCGCAACATTTCCTTTTTGGAAAGCACCTACGAAAGAATCCCAATCCGCAACTTGTTCAACGATACCAGAATCGATTAATTTTTTGTATACTGTAATTGCTGATTTTAAAGCTTCATTGTTTTCGATATCAACAGTTTCACCGTCTTCTTTAACATACCATGAACCTGCAGATTGTAACATCATACGAATTTGTCCTAAATCACTTGGATCAAGAGTTAACATCGCATGACCTGTTTTTTCTTTCACTGCTTTTCCTATTTCAATATATTCATCCCAAGTGATATTTTCCATATCTTTTGCAGTATAGCCTGCTTGTTCGATATAGTCTAAACGATAGAATAAACCAGCTACACCACTATCAAATGGTAATCCATAAATCTTATCATCAATACTATTTACCGCAAATTTGTAATCCATGAAATCCTCTTTTTTCACGATGTCTGTTAATTCGGAGAATTCTTCTGGATATGCAGTTAAATAGTTTTGGATACGATAGTCTTCAATTAAAACGATATTTGGTAAACCATCAGTTTTTCCTGAAGATAAGCTCGTATTCAATTTTTGAATTATGTCATCCTGTGCCATGGTAACGATTTCTACTTCTAAATCCGCATTGTCTTTCTTATAAAGATCTGCAGCGTCTTTGGCTGCCTTGATGTTGAAGGTATCATCCCATGCCCAAATCGTAATCTTGTCAGTCTTTGCTTCTTTTGGCTCATCACTTCCACCACAAGCGGTCATGGTCAATGCCATACCAGCACATAGAAGTCCAGCACATAGTTTTTTTAATCTCATACAAATCTCCTTTCTATTGTATTGTTATGAGTTTTTCATTCCCTTACTTCATTCCTTGTATTGTTATATATCACCTTCCTATTATAGCAAACTATTTATCTTAAAATAGCTTTTTCACTGTCCATATCAAACAAATGAATCTTATTCTTATCAATTCCTACACTTAAGGTATCACCCGTATTCATTTTTACTCTTGCCGGGGTTCTTAAGATATTGGTTCGATTATATTTATTGAAATATAAGTTCATTTCAGCACCTAGCATTTCTACTAAATCCACTTCTATTTCAAACTGTGAATCTGGATAAGTTTCTTTGATTGTTTCTTCCACATGTAAGTCTTCTGGTCGTACACCTAAGTAGACTTTCTTACCAACGTATTGTTCAAAGTTGTTCATGGTAATCAATCCAGAAGGGATTATAAATCGACTTCCTTCAAAATTTACTAAGTACTCATCTTTTTCTCTTTCAATAGTGCACTCAAACATATTCATTTGAGGGGAACCAATGAAACTTGCGACAAACATATTGTTTGGTTTTGCGTAAAGGTTTTGAGGTGTATCGATTTGTTGAATAACACCATCCTTCATAACCACAATACGATCTGCCATAGTCATTGCTTCTGTTTGATCATGTGTTACATATACGAAGGTAGTTTGTAATCGTTGATGAAGCTTTGATATTTGTGAACGCATCTCTGTTCTAAGTTTTGCGTCAAGGTTGCTAAGTGGTTCATCCAGTAAGAATACTTCCGGATCTCGAACCATCGCACGCCCTAAGGCAACACGTTGACGTTGACCTCCTGATAAAGCTTTTGGTTTACGTTTTAGGTAAGGTTCCAAATCCAAAATCTTTGCGGCCTCCATTACCTTTTGATCAATCACCTCTTTATCAATCTTTCTTTGCTGAAGACCGAATGCCATGTTTTTATATACATTCATATGAGGATATAATGCATAGGTTTGAAATACCATTGCGATATCACGATCTTTTGGTGCGACATTGTTCATTACTTTATCACCAATGGTTAATTCACCTCCACTGATGCTTTCCAATCCTGCTATCATACGAAGAGTGGTACTCTTTCCACAACCACTAGGACCAACCAGAACCATAAATTCTTTATCTTTAATTTCTAGATTCAGATTTTCAATGACTTTGACATTTCCGTCATATACTTTTGATACATTGGATAATACGATGCCTGCCATCTTCTATCCTCCTTTCCATGTAGGCATGTCTTATTGGACATTGCCCGCTGTTTACAATGCGATAATACCAATGCTTGAAAGCGCTGTCAATGCAATTTCTGGATGCTAGTTAAATCTTTTTAGAATCTTAAAAATTTACCAATTCCATTCTAAAGTATCTTAAAATTGTCTTAGTCATACCTAAAATATTACAAGCGCTCTATCTTCTTTAAATGGTAGAATAGAAGCAAAGTAGTACAAGTGAACTTTGTGGAAATAGACAAAGGCTAGGAGAGAACATATGAATATAGAACTATATGATGTATTAGAAAATCCAGAGATTTTTCAGCTTCATCGCTTACCTGCGCACAGTGATCATATAAGCTATAAAAATCATGAAGATATGCGTACAGAAGAATCTAGTTTTCATCAAACTTTAAATGGCACATGGTTATTTTCTTATGCACAGTGTCCAGAGGAACGCATAAAAGATTTTTATAAAGAAGAGGTTGATTGTACAAATTTCAAAACAATAGAAGTTCCTGGCCACATACAATTACAAGGGTATGATCGACCACACTACACAAATACAATTTATCCATGGGATGGACAAGAGGATTTACGACCGCCACATGTTTCAAAAGAGTATAATCCAGTAGGGAGTTATGTACGATTTTTTGATATTGATGAATCGTTCAAAGAAAAAGATTTACGTCTTTGTTTTCATGGTGTAGAATGTGCCTTCTTTGTTTGGGTGAACGGTGAATTTGTTGGATATAGTGAAGATAGCTTTACACCTTCTGAATTTGATATCACCAACGTTGTGAAAGAACAAGGGAATAAATTAGCTGTGGAAGTTTATAAAAGAAGTAGTGCAAGTTGGTTAGAGGACCAAGATTTTTGGCGTTTTTCAGGAATCTTTCGTAAAGTAGAACTCATTGCGGTTTCAAAGCTACATGTAGATGATATCTTTGTCAAAACAGATGTAAATGATACTTATGATGCCGCTGATATAAATATAGAAATGAAGATGGTAAACAAACAAGAAGGCTATGTTCGTGTCATTGTAGTAGACGGGGAAAAGAGAGAACTGTATTGTGAGAATATGGATGCGCATTCGATTATGCATGTTTCCATTCCTGTATCAAAGCCACATCTATGGAGTGCGGAGTGTCCTTATTTGTATGATCTTATCATTGAGTGTTATTTAATGGATGGCACATTGGTTGAAGTAAATAAGCAACGTGTTGGTATACGTCGTTTCGAATTGATCAATGGAATCATGTGTATCAATGGGAAACGTATTATATTTAAAGGCGTTAATCGTCACGAATTTAGTGCGGACAAAGGAAGATGCATATCTTATGAAGATATGTTGTTTGATATAAAATTTATGAAGCAGTTTAACTTAAACGCAGTACGAACTTCTCATTATCCAAATCAAAGTGAATGGTATTCTTTATGCGATGAGTATGGAATTTATGTAATGGATGAAACGAATTTAGAAAGCCATGGATCTTGGCAAAAATTAGGAAAAGTAGAACCATCTTGGAATGTACCGGGAGATCATAAAGAATGGTTAGAAGCTTGCTTGGATCGTGCTCAAAGTATGTTGCAGCGTGATAAGAATCATCCATCTATTCTTATTTGGTCTTGTGGAAATGAATCCTATGCTGGAACCGTAATAGAAGAAATGGGAAATTACTTCCGTCGTAAAGATCCAACACGACTCGTACATTATGAAGGTGTTTTCCACAATCGTGCCTTTGATCACATTAGTGATATGGAAAGTAGAATGTATGCTAAAGCAAAAGAAATCGAAGAATACTTATTAAAAGATCCTAAAAAACCATACATCAGTTGTGAGTATATGCATGCGATGGGGAATTCCTTAGGTGGAATGGATGAATACACCGCATTGGAACGATATCCGATGTATCAAGGTGGATTTATATGGGATTATATTGATCAAGCCCTGTACAAACCAGATCATACATTAGCTTATGGTGGAGATTTTGATGATCGACAAAGTGATTATGAGTTCTGTGGAGATGGCATTATATTTGCGAATCGTAAAATATCTCCAAAAGCATATGAAGTAAAATATCTATATCAAAATTTCGATATTCAAATAGAGGATCATCAAATTCATATCACAAATAAGAATTTGTTTGAAAATTTAGATGCTTATGAAGTATGCATTTCCTTGAAGAAAGAAGATGAAATCCTACAGGAACAACATATTCAAGTACAAGCCAAACCACAAGAATGTGTGACCTTAGAGTATGCTTGTAGTAACGTTGAAGAAGCTGGAAACTATACAAGAAATGTATCTATCCGATTGCGTGAAGATACCCTTTGGGAAACAAAAGGATATGAAGTTGCCTATGCTCAACAAGCGTATACAATCGAAAAACAATACGAGAAAGAAGAGAGTGAACGACGTGTTGTTGTTGGAGATGGAAATATTGGCGTATACTGTAAAGATTTGTATGTAATGTTTTCTATGACTATTGGAATGGTATCTTTATGTAAAGATCAACGTGAACACATTGATCGTTTTGTTAAACCTATATTTTGGCGAGCTATGAGTGATAATGATCGTGGAAATGGATTACCATTCACATCTTCGATGTGGGCAGGCGCACACATGTTCTCTAAATGCCAAATGATTTCTGCAGATGTGGAGCATGCCATCTTTACCTATATTCATGAGTTACCAACAGAACCTAAAACCAATGTATATGTAACGTATCAAGTAAGAAAAGATGCGAGTATTCATGTAAGTTATCGCTACGAAGGAAAAGAAGGTTTACCAGATATGCCTCTTTATGGTATGGGATTCCGTTTGAAAAAGGAATTGATGGAAACACAGTATTATGGTGCAGGGCCTCAAGAGAATTATCGTGATCGTAACCAAGGCGCAAAAATAGGAGTATATTCATGTCCTGTTCAAGAACATATGACACCTTATTTGTTGCCACAAGAGTGTGGGAATCATACCAAAGTAAGATGGCTACGTGTTTTAAATCAAGAAGGACATGGTGTTCAATTTCAAAGCGATTCAGATTTTGAATTTAGTGCACTTCCATATACAACGATGGATATTGAAAATGCTATGCACGCAAATGAATTACCATCCGTAACTTCTACACATGTGAAAATTATGAAAGCACAAATGGGAGTTGGTGGAGATGATAGTTGGGGAGCACCTGTGTTACCTCCATATCATATATCAGGACAAGAGGATCATGAGTTTTCATTTGTCGTAAAACTCATTTAGGAGGAACCTTATGGCTATATATTATCAAGAAGATCAAAAGATATTTCATTTATTAACTAAGCATAGCGCATATCGTATGCAACTCAAAGAAGATGGTTACCTAGCGCATGTATATTGGGGAAAACGAACTCATTTTAAAGAAAATAGTCAAGAGATACTCCATAGAGATCGTGGGTTCTCTCCCAATCCAACGTTTGGAAAACGCGCATTTTCATTGGACACTCTACCTCAAGAATATCCACAATATGGAAATGGTGATTTCCGTAGTTGCGCATATCAAATAGAAGATGAAAATGGTTGTCGTATGAGCGATCTTCGCTATATGCGTCATGAAATTTATCAACGAAGAAAACCTCTCCATCAACTTCCTCATGTATATGAAGATACAAAAGGGGAAGTAGAAACATTAGAAATCATAATGTATGATACAGTACTTCAATTAGAAGTAGTGTTACAATACCATGTGTTTGAAGAAAAAGATATATTTACAAGAAGCACACAATTTATAAATAAAGGAACCAATTCCATTTCTTTATTGCGAGCACTGAGTATGAATGTGGATTTACGAAGAGATGATCTTGAGGTGGTTAGTTTATATGGTTCACATAATAATGAGAGAAATTATGAACGTAGAAAGCTCTCTCATGATCGAACAGTCATAGAAAGTACAAGAGGAGCAAGTTCTCCTCATCATGCACCATTTGTAGCCTTAGCCCAAGAGCACGCGAGTGAACATCATGGTGAGATATACGCTTTGCATTTTGTATATAGTGGAAGTTTTCAGATTAATATCGAACAAGATGTTTTGCATACAACAAGGGTCAATATGGGGTTACATCCATTTGATTTTACATGGTTGTTAACTGCAGGAGATTCTTTTCAAACACCTGAGGTGATACTTGCCTATAGTGATCAAGGAATGAATGGAATTTCTAAGATATTGCATAGGGTGTATCGTAATAATGTGTGCCGTGGTACATTGAAACATAAGCCACGTCCAATTTTAATAAACAATTGGGAAGCGACATATTTTGATTTTAATGAAAAGAGCTTGTTGGCACTTGCGAAGAAAGCAGCGAGCTGTGGCATTGAATTGTTTGTGCTAGATGATGGATGGTTCAAAAATAGGAATAGTGATACAACCTCATTAGGAGATTGGATTTGTGATGAAAAGAAAATACCACATGGATTAGGTGCGCTTGCAAAAGAAATTAATGATATGGGCTTGTTGTTTGGTATCTGGGTAGAACCAGAAATGGTAAGTGTTGATAGTGATCTCTATCGAAGTCATCCAAAGTATTGTATACAAGCTCCAAGTCGCAATCATACATTTGGTCGTGATCAATTGGTTTTGGATATGAGCCGTGAAGATGTACGTGATTATGTATTTGATGCATTATGTAAAGTGTTTGATAGTGCGAATATCGCTTATGTGAAATGGGATATGAACCGACATATTTGTGATTGGTATAGCGAAGCATTGCCAGTGAATCAACAAAAAGAATTAGCACATCGTTACATTTTAGGTCTATATGACTTGATGGAACGTTTGGTTTCTCGCTATCCTAATATACTATTTGAAAGTTGTTCAAGTGGTGGCGGTCGTTTTGATCCAGGTATGTTATACTATATGCCTCAAACGTGGACAAGTGATAATACGGATGCGATATGTCGAAGTCATATTCAATATACGACATCCTTTATGTATCCCCTAATTACGATGGGATCTCATGTCTCAGCATCTCCGAATGAACAAGTTGGTCGAATGACGCCATTGGCGACAAGAGGCAATGTTGCGATGTTTGGCAATCTAGGATATGAACTTGATTTACTAAAATTATCTTCATCAGAAATTGAAGACATAAAGAAACAAGTAGAAGAATATAAAGAAATTCGTAATTGTATACAGTTTGGAAACTTATATCGTATATCGAATCCTTTTGAAAAAGAGTATATGGCAATGAACGTTGTGAGTGAAGATGGGAAAGAAGCACTTCTGCTATATGTTAAAATGTTATCAAAACCCAACGCAGCATATGATATCGTTCGTTGGATTGGTCTTGAAGAAGATGCAGTATATGAAGATGTTCATACAAAGAAGCAGTATTATGGAGACCAATTGATGTATGCCGGAAGTAGCATAGCGTATGTACCATTAGATTTCTATAGTAAAATCATTCACTTGAGGAAGGTGGAACAATCATGAAAATAGAAGATATCATGGAACAAGGATATTTGTATACAGATTATGGAGATGGCAAACAACATTTAGAAGATCAACGGCTACAATGTCAAGAATTGTTGTATGATTATAATGCGACCCGACCTAGTGAAGTTACTCAACGTAAAGAACTGTTGGGAAAACTATTAAAAGAGAGTGGGAAAGGTTGTTGGATAGAACCTCCATTCAAATGTGCGTATGGAAATCGTATTCACATTAAGGATTATTTTTATTCCAACTTCAATCTTGTGATTGTGGATGATGTAGATGTATACATTGGAAATCATGTTATGTTTGCGCCTAATGTTTGCATTACTACAACAGGACATCCAATCGCACCTTCTTTACGTAAGAAAGGAATACAGTTTTCTTCTTCCGTGTATATCGAAGATGATGTTTGGGTAGGAAGTAATAGTATTATCTTACCTGGTGTACATATTGGAAAAGGAAGTGTCATAGGGGCAGGTAGTGTAGTTACGCATGATATTCCAGAAGGTGTAGTTGCTTATGGTTCTCCATGTAGAGTGATTCGTCCAATCACTTCCCAAGATGATAAAATGTATTTTAAAGACAAAGAAGTAGTCGCAAGTCCACAATGGGCATATAAATGATAGAAGAACTTTCTATCATTTTTTTTGCAAAGCTAACTTGACATAAAATGCAAAGTATACTATACTTTATTTGCAAAGCATACTTTGCAGTATGTGTAGGTGATGAAATGAATACGAAAATAAAAGAACTTAGAAAGCAACACAAACTCTCACAAGAGGATTTGGCTTTAGAAGTAGGAACTACACGCCAAACTATAACATCTATTGAAGTAGGGAAATATACAGCTTCTTTGGTATTGGCGTATAAAATTGCACATTTTTTTGAATTATCGATTGAAGAAGTATTTGATTTTTCTGATATTGAACAGGAGGACTAAACATGGAAGATTATAAAAGAAAACTAGAGAGAAGAAGATGGGTAGCATGTTTAATGTTATGTATCGCAACCGTACTAGTTGTAGTTGAAGTAATGATGTTTATAAAAATAGATAAAGATCCCAATGCTCATTTCAATGAAGGTTTTATCTTAGGATTTCAAAGTGGTTTAATTTTGGTGATGTTTGTAAAATCTATAGTAGATATTTTCTCCTTAACAAGAACATTGAAGGATGAACGTAAAATACGTTTGTTATACAATAAAGAGCATGATGAACGTATGCAAATGATCAATGCGAAATGTGGGTACCCTCTGATTCAATCGATAGCAATGTTTCTTATATTTGTGGCAATCATCGCTGGATACTTCAACATTATTGTATTCTATACACTGGTTGCTGTTGTGATGCTGTTGTTGATTGTATCTGCCTTATTTAGAGTTTATTATTCTAAGAAAATGTAGGTGACGAGATGAAGAAATACTCCTGTATTTGTTCCTGTATATTAGGAATTCTTGCGATCGTGTTATTTGTTTCTATATATTTTGAATGGGATATACTAACACGATTATTGGGTATTGCGACACTTGTGTTGATCGTGATTACTTCTTATTTGTATGCGTGTTTAAGACGTACAAGAAAGGTGATGAAAAACCATGAATAAAACATCTAAATTTGATAAAATAATGGCGACAGGTTTTCTAGTGAATTTGCTTGTATTGTTATCAAAGGGCTATCTTGATGAACGGCTAGAATGCTTTCTAATGGGGGCTGGCTTTTCTTTAATTCTGGTGGGTATTTTAAGAAGTCGCTTCCATTTACAAAAAGTAAAGCCTTGGAAAAAATAAAATATAAGAAGAATGCAGAACACATATCTGCATTTTTTTCTGGACTAAATTGTGCTATACTTAGGATAGTTGATATGAAGGTGAGTGTATGGAAAAAAGACCCGTTTTTGATGAAATCAAATCCTATGAAGAATTCATTAAGTATTATTGGTATTTAAGTGAATTAAAAGATATTTGTAAGACAAAGGGTATTGATACATCTGGAGGAAAAATAGATTTAAATCATCGCATAGAAGAATACTATAAGGGAACCATCATAAAGCCAATGAAGAAAACAGCTGTGAAGAAGCAGGATGTAGAATTAACACTGGAAACAAGATTGTTGGAAAGTGGGTTTGCGATGCGTACTCAATATCGAGAATTCTTCGGTGAAGTTCTTGGGGTTAAGAATTTTCGTTTTACGGCAGATATGGCAGCTGCGTTAAAGAAGGTGCGTGCCGAAAAAAATGTAGAGTTTACAGTACAAGATTTGATTGATGTTTACACTGGAAAGAGTAATTATGCCAGGTATGATACTTCTTCTTGTCAATGGAACAAGTTTGTTAAGGCATTTTGTGAAGATCCCCAAAATGCAACACTTCCTAATAAGTTAAAAACTGCCGCTAAGGTATGGAAACAAGTTAGAGAAAGTGATCAAGAAAAGATATATACCCCAGAGCTTATGAAACAATACAAAGAAATTTAGACGATGTAATTACAAAAAGCGTAAGCTTGTAGAGAGGATATCTATACAGGCTTCTTAGAGAAGAGTCATATATAGAATGGGAGAATACGTATATGAATTATGAACTAATGATTGAAAATTACTGGAAAGATACACTTGCACAAGATGGAGAATCTATGAGATTGTATTTCGAAGATGATGCTTATGTGAATTGGCATAATACCAATGAGCATTTTACAATGGAAGAATATATTTGTGCTAATTGTGAATATCCAAATAAATGGACTGGTAAAATTGAGCGTATGCAGTGTTTGGAACGTCAAGTGATTACGGTTACTCATGTTTATACAAAAGATAATACAATGTCTTTTCATGTGACCTCTTTCTTTATTATGAGCAATAATGGACTCATTCAATCCATTGATGAATATTGGGGAGAAGATGGAATTCCTCCAAAATGGAGAATGGATAAACATATAGGAACAAAGATTAAGGACGTATAATTGTCCTTTTTTCATCTTAGATAAGGAGGGATTTGTATGACGAATATGAAGGTAATTGATGCATATGAAGGAAATCTAAAACATATTTCGCTAGAGCTTCCGAAAAACAAACTCATTGTATTTACAGGCGTATCTGGATCAGGAAAATCAACATTAGCAAGAGATGTTATTTATAATGAATGTCAACGTCAATATTTAGAAGCGATGAACTTTCAGGGAATTCATAAACCAAAGGTAGAAACAATGAAATGTGTATCTCCCTCCATTATCATTACGCAGAATACATATCATAAAAATCCTAGATCTTCTTTAGGGACAATTACGAATATTTATACTGATCTAAGGATGATTTATGAAAAGCTTGGAGAGAGGAACTGTCCTATTTGTGATGAACTTTTTGATCCTTCCCAGTGTAAAGAAGAAGTGGTAAAGAATGGAACTGATTTTGATGTGTTTCTATATTGTCCTCATTGTAAATCTCGAATACCAGCTTTCACACGTACTCACTTTTCATATAATACAAGAGAAGGGGCATGTCCAAGTTGTAAAGGAATGGGGACTACTTTATCAATTCGTGAAGATGTGGTAATCGATGAAAATAAATCTTTGGAAGAAGGTGCGATTAGCTATTGGGAAAAACGTTATGGGGAATATCAAATAGAAATATTCTATAAAGCATTGGATCATTTCAAGCTTCCTAAACCAACGCATTGTCCTATAAAAGAATATACAATTCAACAGAAAACAATTTTAATGTATGGTGTAGATTGCAAGGAAGTAGTAGAAATGTTTCCTCAAAGTAAGCTACCCAAACAAGTAGCACAGGGTAGATTTGAGGGTGTGGTTCCTATACTTATGCGAAGAGTATCCACCAAGGGGTTGAGCGAACAAATGAAGACATACTTTATTAATGATGTATGTCCTATTTGTCATGGAGAAAGATTGGCACAAGAAAGTGGTGCGGTTCTTATTATGCATACACGCTTACCACAATTAACAAAGCTAACATTGGAAGAGCTATTGAATTGGATACAACAATTAACGAAACACTTAGAAGAAGATAAGTATCTTATTGTAGAAGCATATATCCAAGATATACAAACAAAAATAAAACGGTTGATTCGCATTGGTTTACAGTATCTTTGTCTTGATCGTATGGCGATGACATTATCAGGGGGAGAGGCCCAACGATTGAAGCTTGCGGCATGTTTAGATAGTGAAATGACAGGTATGTTGTATATCCTAGATGAGCCTACAATAGGGTTGCATACAAAAGATACACAAGGAATTCTTCAAGTTTTAAAGGAACTGCGTGATCGAGGAAATACTTTGTTAGTGATCGAACACGATATTGATATTATAAAAGAAGCAGATCATATAGTAGAATTAGGACCTGGTGCGGGGCTTCATGGTGGAGAAATCGTTATTAGCGGGACATGGGATGAGATTATGCATTGTAAACATTCAAGTCTAACGCAGTATATAAATCAAAAGCCTGCCTATACGATGGAACCTCTTAAAGCAAAAGGGTATTTGGAAATAAAAAATGCATATTTACATAACTTAAAAAACATCGATGTAAAGATTCCTTTGGGTGTGTTTACTTGTGTAACAGGTGTTTCCGGATCAGGAAAATCCTCCTTAATCCTTCAAGTACTAGCGTCTTCTTTCCAATATCCAACGGGGTGTGATGCTTTGATTGGGAAGGAGGCAATTGATGAAGTGATATCGATTCATCAAAATGAAATCTTACGAACTAGGCGTAGTAATATTGCGACTTATACAGGATTATATACACATATTCGTGAACTTTATGGAACTAGCGAAGAAGCAAGAAAGAAGAACCTACAGGCAAAAGATTTTTCCTTTAATGTAAAGGGAGGACGTTGTGAGACTTGTGAGGGATTAGGTTATGTCATTAGTAATATGTTATTTTTTGAAGATATTGAAGTACAATGTCCAAGTTGTCATGGACAACGTTTTCAATCACAAGTGTTATCTGTACAAGTGAAACAGAAAAATATCATGGATATCCTTACAATGTCTGTTGAAGATGCCTTACAGCATTTCAATGCACATAAAAAAATTGCACATATCCTAGATTTGTTGATGGATGTTGGTTTGGGGTATTTAACATTGGGTCAATCTTTGACTACGCTTTCTGGTGGAGAAGTACAACGATTACAACTTGCGAAAGAGTTGTTGAATAAAAAGAAGAAGCATACCCTATATTTAATCGATGAGCCAACAACCGGATTACATCCTAAGGATATCGAGCATTTTATGAAAGTATTAGTACGTCTTGTGAAAGAGGGAAATAGTGTCATTGTGGTAGAACATAATTTACAAATGATTACACAAGCTGACTGGATTATTGATTTAGGAAAAGAAGGGGGCATACATGGAGGGGAGATTGTTGCGCAAGGAAGTATACAAGACCTTATGAAGTGTGAACATTCTTATACTGGGATGTTTATGAAACAATGGATGGAGGATATGCGTTGACAAAAAACAAATTCATACGTATACTACACATATCAAATAATTTTGATGTGAGGTGTTCTTATGGATGAAACTTATGCACAAGATGTGAAAATCTTCAAAGCTTTTTGCGATGAAAAAAGACTCGCAATTTTAGAGCTGTTAAAAAGTGGAGAGAAGTGTGCATGCGTATTGATGGAAGATATGAATATTTCTCAATCCGCGCTTTCTTATCATATGAAAATACTTTGTGAATCTGGTATCGTAAAACCTCGTCAGGAAGGAAAGTGGACACACTATAGCCTTTGTGAAGATGGTCGCAAGTTAGCGCAAGAGCGTTTGCTTGTGAGAACGACCCCAAATACAAGTATGAAACAGCAATGTTGTAAATAAGTCATCCTTTCGATGGCTTTTAAAAACAAGAACACATCAAAAAAAGTTGATATGATAAAGGAGGAAGTGTAGTGAATGTAGTACAAGAAGTTGTGACCTTTTTTCAAGAACAAATACTTGGGATGAAGTGGTTACAAGATGGAATTGGAAATATACTTTCCGCAATAGGGTTTGATTTGACATCTCCCCTTGGTGGAAGTTTGCATTTCTTCTTATATGACGTAATAAAAATTACCGTGCTTTTATGCTTTCTAATATTTATGATATCCTATATTCAAAGCTACTTTCCACCTGAAAGAAGCAAGAAAATATTAGGTCGATTCAAAGGGATTTGGGCAAACATTATATCCGCACTCCTTGGGACTGTTACTCCCTTTTGTTCATGTTCTTCCATTCCCTTATTTATTGGGTTTACAAGTGCAGGACTGCCTCTTGGTGTTACGTTTTCTTTCTTGATATCGTCACCTATGGTAGACTTGGGAAGTCTTGTATTGTTAATGAGTATTTTTGGTGGTAAGGTTGCCTTTGCTTATGTGCTTATTGGATTGATTTTGGCAGTGGTAGGTGGTACCCTCATTGAAAAACTGCATCTAGAGAACGAAGTAGAAGAGTTTATTCGAAATGCAGAACATGTTGAAATGGATTATTTATCTTTGTCCTATCGAGAACGTATAGAGTACGCAAAACAACAAGTAATAGAAACATTTAAAAAAGTGTTTCCATATATATTGGTAGGTGTGGCCATTGGGGCAGTTATTCATAACTGGATACCACAACATTGGATAGAGAGTATCTTAGGTGGAAATAATCCATTTGGAGTGATACTTGCAACACTTGCAGGTGTTCCGATGTATGCGGATATCTTTGGTACCATTCCAGTGGCAGAAGCATTGCTTGCCAAAGGTGCACAACTTGGGACAATCCTTGCGTTTATGATGGCAGTTACAACCCTTTCTTTACCATCTATAATTATGTTAAAGAAGGCATTAAAACCTAAGTTGCTTATCTTATTTGTAAGTATCTGTACGATTGGTATTATCATCATCGGGTATCTGTTTAATGTATTTCATACATTCTTAGTGTAAATAAAGGAGGAAATAAGAATGAAATTATTCAATAAAAAAGTAGAAAGTAAAGCATGTTGTTGCAATGGAAATTGTGACTTCGAACAAGAAGGGAAAAGTGTCACACAGGAAGGTGTTTTCGTGTTAGGTTCTGGATGTGCCAAATGTAATGCTTTAGAAAAATCTGTACAAGAAGCTATCCAGGAAATGGGATTATCAATACCTATTCAACATATTACGGACTTCGCAGAGATTGCTCGTTATGGCGTTATGACAACTCCAGCACTTGTGTTAAATAAAAAAGTGGTTAGTTATGGAAAAGTACTTACCAAAGAAGAAGCGAAAGAATTATTGAAGAAGGCAGGATATTAAATGCAAGAGAAGTTAAAAGTGGCATTTGTATGTGTGCATAATTCTTGTCGAAGCCAAATTGCGGAAGCATTTGGTAAACAACTCGCTTCTGATGTGTTTGAAAGTTATTCAGCAGGAACAGAAGTGAAACCACAAATCAATCAAGATGCGCAACGTTTAATGAAAGAAATCTACCAAATCGATATGGAAAAGACACAATATTCTAAGTTAATTCAAGATTTACCTACTATTGATATCGTCATTACTATGGGATGCAATGTACATTGTCCAAATCTTCCATGCAGCCATAGAGAAGATTGGGGACTAGAAGATCCAAGTGGTAAGTCCGATGAAGAATTCAAAATAGTTATGAAAGATATAAGAGAAAAGATAATGTATTTAAAAAAGAAACTAGAAAAAATCTAGTTTTTTTTTGACAATCTATCCCATGTGTATAAAACTCGGGTTGACAGCCTACCCTTTCTGAATATAATTTGTGTATTCTGTGAGTGTATATTTGCAGAACAATAAAGAAAAGGAAGGATCAAAATGAAGAAAGAGTGGAAAAGTATACTTCAAAGCACATGGATTAAGGTTGTACTCATAGCAATCACGATCATACCAATGGTGTACGCAGGAGTATTCTTAGGTTCTATGTGGGATCCGTATGGAAACGCAGATCAAATGCCAGTTGCCGTCGTCGATAAAGACAAGGAAGTGGAATATAATGGCTCAAAGCTTCATGTAGGAAAAGCATTATGTGAGAATCTAAAAGATAATCGTTCAATGGATTTCCAATTTGTAAAAGAAGGCGTTGCCAAAAAGGGATTAGAGGATGGTACTTATTATATGGTCATCACCATTCCAGAGAAGTTCTCCTATAACGCAACAACTCTATTAAATCAAAATCCTGAAAAGATGGTTCTGGAGTATGCGACTAACCCTGGTACTAATTATATCGCTTCTAAGATGGATGAAACAGCGATACGTACCATTCAGGAAAACATTAGTAAAACAATTACAAAAACATACGCAGATACGTTATTTTCTCAGGTTAAAACGCTAAGTAACGGATTGCAAGAAGCAAGCAATGGTTCTGTAAAACTAGAAGAAGGTGTTACACAAACAATTGCAGGGAATGATACAATCAAAGAAAATCTAAGAACTCTTGCAAGTAGCACCTTGCAATTTGAAGATGGTTCTAAAACATTGATGGATGGCGTTGAGACCTATACGAAAGGTGTTGAACAATTGAGTGATGGAAGCAAACAATTGGATGAAGGACTACAAACACTGAAAGGAAATAGTGTACCATTAAGCCAAGGTGTTACAAAGTTAAACGATGGAAGTAGTTCCTTGCGTAAGGGTGTTGATACTTATACAACAGGAGTTGATGCATTAACGCTAGGATTGCATCAAGTAACTTCTAATAGCACTGCATTAAATAATGGTGTTAATGAAGTATCTAAAGGTATTTCACAAAGCAAAGTAGGTAGCGAACAATTACTGAATGGTATGCAAAGTTTATCGGATACATTGGCGTATCAACTAAGTGATGAAAACAAAGTATTATTTGCTCAATTACTTACAAGTCATGAAGGTATTAAAACAAAGAATGATACAATGCTTGCCAGTTTAAATCAAAAGGTGGTTGATGGCACAGCCAGTGATACAGAAAAACAAATGATTGCACTATTACAGGCGAATACGGCTTTATTATCAAAAGATAAAGATACCCTAACACTACAATCTAACGCACTTCAACAAGTTCATCAGACAATCTCTGTTCCTTTGTTATCAGGCATGAAACAATTGGATCAAGGCTTAGCCTTACTTGATCAAGGTATGAATACCAACACAGGACTAAAACAAAGTGTTTTAAATTATACACAAGGAGTCACAAAGCTTTCGCAAGGCGCAGATACATTGAGTGCTAACTCTTCAAATTTATCAAGTGGGGCGTTATCACTAGAAGAGGGAACTGCACAACTGAATAAACAAATGCCAACCTTAGTACAAGGTGTACAACAACTTGCGGATGGTTCTAGCTCCTTATATACAGGATCTCTATCTCTTATAAAAGCAAATCCAACATTATCAAGTGGTACGAATCAATTGTATGATGGATCTAGTAAAATCGCTTCTGGTGCATTCCAATTAGCAAATGGTTCTCAATCTTTATCACAAGGTTTGACACAAGTTAAAGATGGAAGTAATCAGTTAAGCAGTTCTTTACAAGATGGCGCAGATAAAAGTAATATCACAAGCAGTGAACAAACAAAAGAGATGCTCGCTCAACCAGTGGAAGTAGAACATGAAGAAATCTCTAAAGTAGAAACCAATGGAAAAGCAATGGCACCTTATATGATGTCTGTAGGATTGTATGTTGCATGTATGGCATTTACTTTAATGTATCCTTTACTAAAAAACAATGTTCAAACAAAATCAGGTTGGAAGTTGTGGCTGAGTAAAGCATCCGTTATGTATGTGATATCTACTATCATGGCAATCCTTATGGTCAGTGCACTTGTATTGATGAATGGATTATCTCCATTACAAACATGTAAAACATTTCTTGTCTCATGTTTGATATCCGCAGCGTTTATGTCATTGATTGTATTCTTCAATATCACCTGTGGAAAAATTGGAGCTTTCCTAGTATTGATTTTCATGGTGTTTCAATTAGGTGGTGCAGCAGGAACGTATCCAATAGAAACATCTAGTAGTTTCTATCATACGATTCACCCATTTATGCCATTCACCTATAGTGTAGATGCCTTACGCCATACCCTTGCATTAGGAGGAAGTATTACTGGTGATGTACTCATCTTTACTGGAATGATACTTGTGTTCTCTTCTTTATCTATCTTATTCTATAAATGGAAAGTATCTATAAGTGAAGAAGCATTTGAAAAAACAAAATTGGCACAATTTCATTAACATATCAATTTTATAAACCATAATTCAAAACATAAAAACGACCAAGTACCTTTGTATTTGATCGTTTTTCGTAGAAGCTATGTTTGTTGTAGGTATTATTTCTGTCCACTTTTGATACGTATACATTTCTTTATATCATCCATTCTCTCTTTATCTTCTAATTCAATTCTTAACCAACGCTGTCCCATGCCTTCTTGCGTATCATGGTATAAGTTTTGAAGGTATTTGCTCATGGTAGGAAGTTCTTTTTCAAAGCGTTCCTTTTCCTTTTGACCAACTACAACAAGTACACAAAGATAACCTTCAAAAGGATATACAGTGCATAAATTCTTTCCACCCTTTTTAAATTTCACATTCCATCCTGGCCACACACAATTGCTGTATTCAAAAACAGGCTTACATGCATAAGTTTGGGTTATATAATCATAAAAGATTTCCCATACTTCATTCCTTACAAAATTTCTAATGTCTTCTTCATAAGGCTCATCCATTCGATTCATCTTATCCCAACGTGCCATATACATCACCAATCCTTATACATAAAGTATATAGGAAAGTACATGACAACGCTATGTCATATTTAAAAATTATGTCTTATCTGTCATCTTTGTGACGATTTCATTAAGATTAACAAAACATTTCTTGAGTTCTCTAGACAATAGGATATATGCGTGTAAGATAAAAGATATCTAGGAGGAGGTATTCCTATGAATAAAATAAATTTAAGAACTTTGCGTGAAGAGTATGATATTAGTGCTTTGCGTATTGCGAAGTTTATGAAAGTAAGTGAACAAGAAATTTTGAATTGGGAAAATGGAGTTAAGGAACCCTCCGTTCAACAACTTCGTGAACTTGCCTCTTTATTTGATATCTCATTAGATGGGCTTTCTAATGGATATGAGGAAGATAAAAAATCATCTTCTACAAAGGAAAAAAGCACTCCTTCAAAGAAGGGGAAGATAAAGCGTAAGACGAAAAAGAAAACGAAGTATAAAACCAAGAATGTGGACCATAAGACGGTGGAAAAGAAAAGGAATTGGCCACTTCTAGTGATCCTTTTGTTATTGATCGGATTGATTGGTGCAGGTGGCTATTTGTATTGGCAATATGGAGATGAATATTCATTTGTGAAAAAGAACAGCTATACTATGAATGAAATAGCAGGTACATTTACAAGCGAAAAGATTTACGAAGATAGTAGTTCAAGTATTCTTTTGAAGAGTGATGGAACCTATCAAATGAAGTATAACGATTGCAGTGCGGATTCTACTAAAGAGGGAACGTGGACTATGGATGAGAATAGTATGACTCTGACAAGTCATTCAGCAGATGTAATTACATTTAAAATCCTGAGTGCTAATTCCTTAAAAGTGCAGGGAACCATAGGTTGTTCCATTCAGAAAGGTGATGTCTTCACGAGGGGCTCAATTACAAGTGATAGTAAAGAAGGACCTAATGAAGAAGAAGAGGGTAGCGATGATTCTGATACTACGGATGAAGCTTCATCATATATCGTAGTAGGGCAATGGAGTGGGAACAATTCTACCTTACACATTAAAAGTGTAGACAACAACAAAGCGGTATTTACTCTACAAAGTTATGATCCATCCAATTCAGAAAATGTGGCATCTTTGGATGGTATTGAAGGTAGCATCAACGCTAATACAATGACATTTGATTTCAAGGATGATGGGTATGGAAATAGCGGTACAGGAAGTATCGTATTTGATAGTACACAAGCAATATTCAATATTACGTTTACTACAAAGAATGAAGAAGCATCTTGGTCTATTTTACAAAGTGGTACCTTATTTAAATAGGAATGCATAAAGTTTATAAGTCTGCTCATACTATTCTATAAGGAGGAATCAATATGAAAATTCTGAATTATATCGCGTTGATTATAGGAATCGTAGGAGCATTAAACTGGGGTCTCATTGGCTTATTCGATATTAACCTTGTGACCATGCTATTTGGTGTAGATACCATGTTGACAAGAATTGTATATGTATTGGTTGGTATCAGTGGTCTATGGATGCTCACATTCTTTCCAAGATTGAACGATACGAAATATTAAGAGAATGTTGTTAAGTTAAGGGTACTTAGGTACTCTTTTCTTTTTTTAGCTTACCTTTACAATTCTGTACGTACAGGTTATAATCATGTTATATAAGGTAGGAGATCATGATGAACTATATAGTTTGTGGGAATATTTTAGATGATGTTCATGTGGAAGAAAAATTAAAAAAATATCAAGATCAGCGACCTCAAAAAAAGGCAAATGTAGGACCATACATTCAGGGCTATGATATTGGTGCGCAAAGAGCGAATAATGGATATCCCAATATAGATATTTCAAAGGATGTGAATGTTGAAAGTATCCAGATTTTAGAAATGAATGTTCGAATATATCGATCAAAAGGTGTGGAAGGTACACTCCCTTGTATTTGTTATTTACATGGAGGAGGGTTTTGTGCGGGAAGTTTAGATGCTGTAGAACATCCATGCAAAAGGTTGGCAGAGTTAAGTTCCTCATGTGTAATATCCTTTGATTATGGGTTAGCTCCAGAATATCCATTTCCTTACGCAATTCATCAATGTTATGAAGTAACTCGCTATCTTTATGAACACGCTGAGCAATATAACATAGATAAAAATCATATCGCGTTAGCTGGGGATAGTGCAGGGGCAAATATTGCACTGGGGGTTGCGCAGCTAGATGCTACACAATCATCAATTCTATCATTTTTAATGCTGTATTATCCGGTCGTAGATCAACGCATAGAGAAAGAATATACATGGGAGTTTGCTTATTATGGAAAAAAGAGTAACCCTCATATCGATGCTTGCGTTACATCATTAAAAGATTGCGAGAAGATGTTTCAAGTATGTTACTTACAAGGAAGTGATAGCACAAATACACTTGCTTCTCCCATATTGCTTGAAACACTAAAGGGATTGCCTCCCATTCGTTTATGCGTTGCAGAATTTGATTATTTACGTGTATCTCAAGAAAAGTTTTATCAAAAATTCAAAGAGAAACACGATATAGAGTTGGTTTGTTATGCGGGTGTAAATCATGCATTTTTAGATAAGCTAGGAGTATTTCCACAAGCAGATCACAGTTTAAAATACTTTGCAAATCAATGGAAAGATGATATAGGAGGAAAGAAACATGGAGAGTAAATATCATACTATATATGGAAAACTTTTAACCATGATAGAAGAACAGAAAGTAAAAGCTGGGGATTTATTACCAAGTGAAAATGAATTGATGAAGATTCACGACGCATCACGTGATACCATACGTAAAGCATTGAACCTTTTGGCACAAAACGGTTATATCTCTAAGGCAAAAGGGAAAGGTTCTGTTGTGTTGGATAATAGTCGTTTTAGTTTTCCAGTGTCTGGAGTGACTAGTTTTAAAGAACTTGCTCAAAGTATGGGGGGAGTTATTGAAACCATCGTATCCGTGTTTGAGAGTGTAGATGCAGATAAAGATTTGAAATGGGAACTCATGATGGAAGAAGGTAAAGTTTGGAAGATTGAGCGTATTCGTAAATTTGATGGTGAACGCATCATTCGTGATATTGATCATTTAAATGCTCAAATTATCCCAGGATTAACAAAGGAAATCGCACAAGATTCACTTTACGATTACATAGAGCACACCCTTGGTTTGAAGATTAGTTTTGCGAAAAAAGAAATTACAGTACAGAATGCAACACAAAAAGATAAAGAGTTATTGGATATGAAACAGTATGAAATGGTTGTATCAGTAAAATCATTTACCTATTTGGAAGATGCTACGTTATTTCAATATACGGAATCTAGACATAGACCAGATAAGTTTCAATTCATCGATTTCGCAAGAAGAGATAGTTAGTAAATGTAGTCTACGGACTGCATTTTTAAATTAATTATGTAAATACATAAAAATTTTAGGATTTTTGAAATTTATTTCGTATATACCTATGGAAGGGGTATACCCTTTCCAAGGAGGAATCATAATGATGATCACAAGAAGCAAAGAAGTAAATTTTTGTAATGATGTATTTTTTAAATATGCGTTAAGCGCAGATGATGAGACTTCAATATTCATTCGACATTCTATCATCGAAGAACTCACAGGCATTCATCCCAAAGAAAGCAAAGTTTTAAATCCCATTTTGGATTCGAAGATTATTGGGAAAAAAGGAGTTGTTCTAGATGTTCATGTTAAGGATGAACAGGATAACGAATATGATATTGAAATGCAGACAACTTATATTGGATCGATAGATAATAAACGATTTCAATTGTATTTGACTAGGATGTTATCAAACCAGTTGAGGAAAGGGGATAATTACAAAAAGTTAAAACATGTATATCAAATCGTATTTGTAGATGCAATAGCCCCATGTAATGAAGATTTAATTAATGAATATGAGTTAATGAATAAAGGTGGATATCCTATGGGTGGAGATTCCCTCATAAAAAGTATTTTCATTCATTTGCCAGTAATCAATCGTATCGCGAAAGAAAAGGGAGCCTTACATATGAGTGGATTTGAACAGCTTTGCTATCTGTTTAAAAATAATAGAAATCGTGATATACTGAAGTCAGAGGAAAGGTTGGTGAGAGCAATCATGGAAAAATATCAACACATGCAGGATGATGAAGATCTTTGGTCCATTGCAATGGCAATTGAAATGGGAGAAATGAGAGCGGAGAACCAATTAGAAGAAAGAACTCAAATAGCTCTAGAGCAGGGTATGAAAAAGGGAATTGAAAAAGGAATCAAAGAAGGTATTGAAAAAGGCATTGAAAAAGGCATTGAAAAAGGAATTGAAAAAGGTATTGAAAAAGGAATTGAAATAGGTTCTCGTAAAGGCAAAGAGGAAGAACGTCTCCATATAATCTCAAAATTTATAAGACAAAAGTTTGGGAGTGATGAAAATGAATGGCTTTCAACCATGACACAAGAACAACTAGAACATATCATTGATGAATTGTTTTTGTGTGAAACCTTAAAAGAGTTAAAGAGTAAAGAGTGATATAGAACAAAGGTGTGAGACTACAATTTCATACCTTTTTTAAATTCATATAAAATAAGTGTTGACAACATGTACGTACAGGTTTATGATTAGGGCATAAAGAACTTGTACGTACAAGATGAATTAGGAGGATGTCATATGAGCAAATATACAAATGACGCAAAAGAATTACTCACATACGTTGGTGGAAAAGAAAACATTAACGCAGTTTCTCACTGTGTCACACGTGTTCGATTTGTTTTGGTAGATGAAGCAAAAGCAGATGTTAAGAAAATCGAATCTTTAAAGTCTGCAAAGGGAACCTTTACGCAATCAGGACAGTTTCAAGTTATTATAGGAAATGATGTGCAAGAATTCTACAATGAATTTATGCTGGTAAGCGGATTGTCTGGAGTAAGTAAAGAAGATATCAAGAAAGCAGCGAAAACGAATCAAACACGTTTGCAAAGAATTATGGGGAACCTTGGCGAAATCTTTGCACCATTGATTCCTGCCCTTATTTGTGGAGGTTTGATATTAGGCTTTCGAAATATTATTGATTCTATCAAAATGTTTGAAGATGGATCTAAGACTTTAGTTGAGATATCACAATTTTGGGCAGGTGTAGACTCCTTCTTATGGTTGATTGGAGAAGCTGTATTCCAGTTCTTACCAGTAGGGATTGTTTGGTCCATTACTAAGAAAATGGGTACCACACAAATCCTTGGAATCATACTTGGAATTACGTTGGTGTCTCCACAATTATTGAATGCATATTCTGTAGCAACTACAGCAACTGCAGATATACCTGTATGGAACTTTGGGTTTGCGAGTGTACAGATGATTGGATATCAAGCACAAGTAATCCCTGCAATGATGGCGGGTTTTGTACTTGTATATCTTGAAAAATTCTTCAGAAGAATATCCCCAGATTATATATCCATGATTGTTGTGCCATTTTGTTCACTGATTCCTGCAGTTTTAATTGCACATACCATTGTAGGTCCTATTGGATGGACAATAGGAAATGCAATTTCAAGTGTTGTTTATGGAGGGCTAACATCTGCGTTTGGCTGGTTATTCGCTACTTTATTTGGATTCTTATATGCACCACTTGTGATTACCGGGCTTCACCATATGAGCAATGCGATCGATTTACAGTTGGTGAGTGAATTCAATGGAACTATCTTATGGCCAATGATTGCATTATCCAATATTGCGCAAGGTTCTGCGGTTCTGGCAATGATCGTATTACAACGTAAAAATGAAAAAGCACAACAAATATCAATTCCAGCATGTATTTCCTGTTATCTAGGAGTAACAGAACCAGCCATGTTTGGGGTAAACTTAAAATATATGTTTCCATTTATAGCAGGTATGATAGGTTCTGCTTGTGCGGCAACCTTCTCTGTGGGTATGGGTGTTATGGCTGAAACAATCGGTGTTGGTGGAATTCCTGGAATTCTTTCTATTAAGACACAATATATGCTTATGTTTGCAATGGCAATGTGTATAGCAATTGTAATTCCTTTCCTTATTACGTATGTGATTGGAAAGAAAAAATTATCACAAGAAGAACTTACAGGAATTGAACTTGTAGATGCAGACGAAATAAACGCAATACATGAAGAACTAATATCTCCAATGAGTGGAACACTGTTAACATTAGATCAAGTTGAAGATAAAGCATTTTCTTCACGGGCAATGGGAGATGGGTTTGCGATAGAATTAGAAGAAGGAGACATAGTCGCACCAATGAGTGGTGAAATCATTCTTTGTTTCCCTAGTAAGCATGCATATGGATTGCGCACAAATGATGGGAAAGAAATCTTACTTCATATTGGAATGGATACCGTGGAATTAGAAGGTAAAGGTTTTGAATCTTGTGTACAAGTAGGTGATACTGTACGACAGGGTGAATGCATCGCAAAGGTAGATATATCAGAAATCAAAGAAAAAGGAAAATCCCTTGTTTCACCTGTGATATTTACAAGTGGGGAAAAAGTAGAAGTGCAAAAAGTAAATCAAAAGGTACACACAAAGGAAACTGGAATCCTTAATATACAAGAGTAGGAGAGTAATTATGAACTTTGAAAATAAAGTAGTATATCAAATATATCCCAAGTCTTTTTATGATAGTGATGGAGATGGGTTAGGAGATTTACAAGGCATCATAGAAAAATTAGATTACTTGGAATATCTTGGTGTTGATTATATATGGATGACTCCCTTCTTTGTATCTCCACAGAACGACAATGGATACGATGTGGCAGATTATCGTTCCATTGATCCTCGCTTTGGGACAATGGAAATATTTGAAAATCTAATCAAAGAAGCTAAGAAGCATCATATCGATATTATGTTAGATATGGTATTCAATCATACTTCTACAAAGCATGTTTGGTTTCAAAAAGCGATGCGTGGTGAAAAAAAATATAAAGATTACTATATCTTTCGAAAAGGGAAAGAAAATGGAGATGCGCCAACCAATTGGGTAAGTAAGTTTGGTGGAAATGCTTGGGAATATGTGAAAGATTTCGATGAATACTATCTTCATTTATTTGATAAAACACAAGCAGATTTAAACTGGGATAATCCAGAAGTACGTAATGAACTTTGTGAGATTTTAAAGTTTTGGACAGAAAAAGGGGTCTATGGATTTCGTTTTGATGTTATTAATTTAATAAGTAAACCAGATGTATTACAAGATGATTATGAAGGTGATGGAAGACGTTTTTATACTGATGGAACACATGTTCATGAATATTTAAAAGAAATCAATGAGCGAACTTTTGGAAAAGATGAACGTATTATAACGGTAGGAGAAATGTCTTCTACTTCATTAGAAAACTGTGTGAAATACGCAGGAAAAAAAGCGCATGAACTTTCCATGGTGTTTAACTTTCATCATCTAAAAGTGGATTACAAAGATAAACAAAAATGGGCTTTGAAACCCTTTGATTTTATGGAATTAAAAGATTTGTTCCAAACATGGCAATTAGAAATGCAAAAGGAACAAGCATGGAATGCATTATTCTGGTGCAATCATGATCAACCTAGAGCACTGTCTCGTTTTGGAGATGATAAGAACTATCCAAAAGAATCCGCTAAGATGTTGGCGACTGCCATTCATTGTTTAAGAGGAACTCCTTATATTTATCAAGGAGAAGAAATTGGAATGAGCAATGCATATTTTACTGATATCAAACAGTATAAAGATGTGGAATCTATTAACTATTACGGTATTTTGAAACAAGAAGGTATGAAAGAAGACGATATATACCGTATTCTTCAAGAGCGTTCTCGTGATAATAGCCGTACCCCTATGCAGTGGAATGCGAGTAGGAATGCTGGCTTCAGTCAACAAGAACCATGGATTTCAATTATTCATAATTATCAAGACATCAATGTGGAAAATAGCAAGAATGATGAGGATTCTGTGCTACAACATTATCGTAAGCTTATTCAATTACGGAAACAATACGATATTATTTCACAAGGAAGTTTTGAACCACTATTAGAAGAACATGAGCAAGTATTTGCTTATAAACGTATATGGAAAGATGAAGAACTTATCGTTGTGAATAATTTCTATGGAACAAATACGACGATAGAACTAACGGAAGGAAACTATACGTGTCTATTAAGCAACTATCCAAAACGTGAATATCAAAGTATGATGATATTAAACCCTTATGAATCCATCGTATTCTATAAAAAATAATACTACCTGCGTCGTCTGATGCAGGTTTTCTATATTGACAACACTATATTCACATGTTATATTATATTTACATACACAGTGTATGTAATGGGAGGCGTTGTATGCCACGTAATAAATATCCGGAAGAAACCGTACAAAGAATTCTAGATGCTTCTTTAAAACTGTTTTTGGAAAAAGGATACGAACAGACATCTATTTTAGATATCGTGGATCAACTTGGTGGGTTAACACGTGGAGCCTTTTATCATCATTTTAAATCCAAGGAAGAAGTCTGGGATGCACTTAGTGATAAGCTGTTTTTTGAAAACAATCCATTTGAACTTGTGAAGAAAGAAAAGAATTTAAACGGACTTGAGAAGATTAAGAAAATAATGAGTTTACAAGATAGTAATTCAGATCTTACGAAGGTGAACCTAATGGGGGAATCGATAGCAAAGAATCCTAAAATACTAGCGAATTTTATAGAAACAAATCAAACGATGATTACCCCATGGTTTGAAGAACTTTTTAGGGAAGGTATGGAAGATGGTTCTATTCAAAAGAGTCCATATGTAAAGCAGCTCTCAGAGTTATTTACGTTTATTACAAACATGTGGTTTGTGCCATTCCTTTATCCATGTACACAAGAAGAGTTTCTCAATAAATTCTATTTTGTGAAAGAACTAATGGAACACTTAGGAGCGCCTGTTTTTGACGATGAGCTTTTATCGCGTATGAAAGGCATGGTTGAGCAGATATATAAAGAATAAGATTGCGATGCAATTTTATTTTTTAGAAATATACATACATACTGAATGTATGAAAGGAGAACATATGAATAACAAAGCAATTGTTGTAAAGGGTTTAAAGAAAACATTTAAAGATATTAAAGTACTCAAAGATGTAAATATAGAAGTTGAAAAAGGAATGATTTACTCCTTGTTAGGTTCTAATGGCGCAGGAAAGACAACGACGATTAAGATATTAACAACACTTTTAAAGGCAGATGCAGGGAGTGTATTCATGCAAGGAATAGATGTTCTTCATCATCCCAATAAAATTCATTCCATGATTAGTCTAACAGGGCAGTATGCGGCAGTAGATGAATCTCTAACGGGCATGGAGAATCTAACAATCATGGGTCGATTACACCATATAAAAGACCCTAAAGATAGGGCAAATGAACTACTGAGGTATTTTGATTTAGTGAAAGCAAAAGATCGTCTAGTAGCTACTTACTCTGGAGGTATGAGAAGAAAACTAGATATCGCAATGAGTTTAATTAACGAGCCCTCTATTATTTTCTTAGATGAACCAACAACAGGTCTTGACCCACAAAGTCGCCATGCGATGTGGGAAATCATTCGAGAGTTAAATGCGAATGGAGTAACCATTTTCCTTACCACCCAATATTTAGAAGAAGCAGAACTATTAGCAGATCGAATTGCGATTTTACATGATGGCCGTATTATGGTACAGGGAACACCAGATGAATTAAAACAATTACTTCCACAGGGCGTTATAGAATTTAGATTTCATAGTGTACAAGATTTAGATCTAAGTATGTCTTTACTAGAGGACTTCCCATGTACATGTAATCATGATGAACTTTCTATGACGATTATTAGCGATGGCTCCATTTCACATTTATCTAAGATTTTAAATATCATGGATGCAAATAGAATCGTGATACAAGAGTTCATTCAGAAAAAACCATCCTTGGAAGATGTGTTTTTAACACTCATTAATGAAAGAGAGGCTTCTTAATATGGAGAATGCGATAAAGTTATATAAAGATACAAAGACAATGACAATACGATGTTTACGAATTTCATTTCGCAACACAGATACTATCGTAACAAGTGTATTAATTCCAGTTTTGATGATGTTGTTGTTTTCTTATGTATTTGGAGGTGCAATGGATGTAGGGAATGGATCTTATGTGAACTACATTGTACCAGGTATCTTGATACAGTGTATTGGACAAGGTGTATCCAATACTTCTATTAGTGTAAGCAATGATGTGCATAAAGGAATCGTGGATCGCTTCTGTACGATGCCTATTTGTAAATCCTCCATATTAATGGGACATGCAATAGAATCAATCTTACGAAGTACAATGAGTACAATATTGGTTATCATTGTCGCATTCGTTGTTGGATTTCGTCCAAGTGCAGATATTATGGGATGGGCATTAATCTTCGTAGTTCTATTATTGTATATCGTGATGATTTCTTGGTTATCGATCTATTTTGGTATCTTAGCGAAAAATGCAGAAGGGGCAGGAGCCTTTGCTGTATTTGCAATTGTATTGCCGTATATAAGTTCAGGATTTGTACCAGTGGATACAATGCCTAAACTATTACGTATATTTGCTGAACATCAACCAATGACTCCTATTATCGATACCATACGTTCTTTATCCTTAGGGACTGCATTGGATGTACAAACGGTTATAGTGGCGATTGTTTGGTGTATTGCATTGGGTATACTCTTTTATATACTATCCATTCGCTTGTTTAAAAGAAAGATTATGGCATAAGAAAAGTCTCATTTCTAAATGGTGAAATGAGACTTTATTTCTATGCTAATGCTTGTGCTAAATCTTCTAGAATATCATCGATATGCTCTGTACCGATAGATAAACGGATAGTATTTGGTTGGATGTTTTGTTCTTGTAGCTCCACTTCGTTTAATTGTGCATGGGTAGTGCTTGCTGGATGAATCACAAGGGATTTTACATCCGCAACATTCGCAAGTAGTGAGAACACTTCTAATTTATCAATGAAAGCTTGAGCTTCTTTCGCACCACCTTTAATATTGAAGGTAAAGATAGAAGCTCCACCATTTGGGAAGTGAGTTTCATATAAAGCATGATGTGGGTGTTGTTTTAGAGATGGATGGTTGACACTTTCCACACGAGGATGTGCCTCTAAGAATGCAATTACCTTTAATGCATTTTCCACATGACGCTCTACTCGTAAAGATAATGTTTCTAATCCTTGAAGGAATAAAAATGCATGGAGAGGAGCTATGGAAGCTCCAGTATCGCGTAATAAGATAGCGCGTGCTTTCAATATAAAACCGAGAGGTGCACAATCACTAGCAAAACGTACGCCATGATAGCTAGGGTCTGCTTTCGTAAGCTTTTCAAATTTACCACTCGCATTCCAATCGAATTTACCACTATCAATGATAACGCCACCTAATGCAGTTCCATGACCTCCAATAAATTTTGTGGCAGAATGAACGACAATGTCTGCACCATGTTCAATAGGACGATATAGATAAGGTGTCGCAAATGTGTTATCGACAATTAATGGAATGTTGTTTTTATGTGCAATACGAGCAACTTCATCAATATCGATAAGGGTTGCATTTGGATTTCCTATTGTTTCAAGAAAGATTGCTTTGGTATTTTCTTGTATAGCTTGTGCGAAGGAACCTTCTACATCTGGATCTACAAAGGTAGTTTCAATACCAAAATCTTTTAAGGTATGAGCTAATAAATTATACGTACCACCATAAATTGTTTTCGCAGAAACGATATGATCCCCCTGATGTGCTAACGTCATAAACGTATACGTAATAGCCGCAGCACCAGAAGCGACTCCTAATGCAGCTGCACCACCTTCTAAAGCCGCAATACGCTTTTCAAATACATCCTGTGTTGAATTTGTTAAACGTCCGTAAATATTTCCCGCATCATTTAACGCAAAGCGTTGTGCAGCTTGTTCACAATTGTCAAATACATAAGAAGCAGTTTGATAAATAGGGACAGCACGTGCTCCTGTAGCTGGATCTGGTTGTTCTTGTCCCACATGTAGTTGTAGTGTTTCAAATTTGTAGTTTTTATTTGCTTTTGTCATTGGATTTTCCTCATCTTTCTTTTTCCATAAAATCTTGTTTGTATGTTACGTTATGGTACATACACATTCGATCAATACACCGTGCGATACTATAATCTAACAAACTGCGAATATGATATCCCATATACGAATCCTACTTTCTAACAAAAAAAGCTTCCATCCATAAGGACGAAAGCTTGAGCTTACGTGTTACCACCTTGGTTCATCTATATCTTACGATATAAACCTCTTCGAGTACAATCATACTCTATCGCTGTAACGTGCGATCACGACATATGCTAACCAATGGCTCACATAAGCTACTCCAAGATCATGTTCAAAGAGGTACTAACTTTATCCAATTTCACCAACATGGACTCTCTCGTAAAGCGTTCTTTCTTTTACTCTTCTTTTCCTAGTATTTTTGTATTGATTATATGATATAGAAATATTTGGAAATTGTCAACACTTTTATTCAACGTAATGCTTTATATGATACTGTTCTATTACACGCTTTCCTAGTAATGTGATTGCCTTATTGGGACATTGACTAATGCAACGATAACACATGGTACATGAAGAACTAGCATGTGCTTTATGCTGTGATAGGGAGAGATTCTTCATTGGACATAGCTTTACGCAAGTACCACAACCTGTACAGTACTCTACATCTATTTTCAAATTTGAACGATAATGTTTTGTTTTATGATAGAAGTATAAACGTTGACCAAATAGTCCTACTATATGTGAACCTATATGTAATCCTTCTCTTGTAGGGGTTCCTTCTTTATATAGTAGCGCAGCCTTTTCGACCTTTACAAGTGCTTGTGCAATACGTTCTTTGTTTTTCGCATAGGAATGCTTTAATACCTTTTCATCACTGATGCTGTCTGGCATCAACACATGTAGTCCCCCTGAAATATTCGCGCCATAGGATTTTAAAAGCCGTGCTAAAATACCTGCACCATCTCCACTGAACAATCCCATAGTCGCAATAACAAAAACTGTTTTACCACTCCAAAGTTCTTTATGTGCAACAATGAAGTCTTTTACAATCTTTGGTATATTACTATATTGCACAGGATAAGCAAACACTATTTCCTCATGCTTTTGTATTTCGTTTATACACTGTGGTTCTTCTATCGCGTATGCATTGGACTGTGGATTACAAACTTTTAGAAAATTATCTAAACAATATTTTGAATTACCCGTTCCACTAAAATATATACCTATCATATATGTACCATCCTTATATCTTTATTATACTAAAATAGGATGATAAGAATCTATGTGGAAATATTAACATTATGTTAAATCGTGTTATCTCTAGTATAAATGGTAGACTTTTCCTATGGTCGGGTGTATGATGAGCATAACTTTTTTGCATAGTTTGAAAAAGCAATGGAGGTAATAGAACATGTTGAAGTTAGTAGATATTAAGAAGACATATATAGCAGGAAATACAAAAGTAGATGCCTTAAAAGGAATCAATCTTCAATTTCGTAAGAAGGAATTTGTCGCAATTCTTGGTGCTAGTGGATGTGGAAAAACTACATTATTGAATCTTATTGGTGGATTGGATCATTATACAAGTGGGAATCTAATTATCGATAATGTATCAACAAAGGATTACAAGGATAAAGATTGGGATGCCTATCGTAACAATTGCGTTGGGTTTATTTTTCAATCCTATAATTTGATTGGACACATCAATGTTTTAACAAACGTAGAGATGAGTATGACGTTAAGTGGGTATTCTCATGGAGAACGTAAAAAGAAAGCGTTAGAAGCTTTGGATCGAGTAGGTCTAAAGGATCAAGCATATAAGAAACCGAACCAGTTATCTGGAGGGCAAATGCAACGTGTGGCAATAGCACGTGCATTAGTAAATGATCCTGAAATCATTCTTGCGGACGAACCAACAGGAGCATTGGACTCTGTAACAAGTGTTTCTATTATGGAATTGATCAAAGAAATTGCTTCAGAAAAATTAGTAATTATGGTTACGCATAATCCTGATTTGGCAAAAGAATATGCAAATCGTATCGTAGAGATTAAAGATGGGGAAATCATGAGCGATTCAAATCCCTTAACTGAAGATAAACAAGTCGAGAATGAAATCCATATTAAGAAAACAGCAATGAATTATATAACTGCTTTAAGTTTATCTTTTAATAATATTAAGACAAAAAAGGGAAGAACCTTATTAACTGCTTTTGCCTCTAGTATAGGGATTATTGGGATTGCGTTGATCATGTCATTATCAAATGGATTTCAAATGCAAATTGATACATTTGAACGAGATTCACTCTCACAAATGCCAATCAGTGTTTCTGAGCAATCTATGGAAATGGACCCTGAAACAATGATGCAATATCATATGGGAGACAATGAAAAGTATCTACCTAAATATACCGATAAAAAAGTAGTGACTCCTATGGAAGATATGTCAACAGCGATGTTACATACCAACGATATTACAAAAGATTATATTGAGTATGTGGAAAAGATTGATAAAACACTAGTTGGTGGTATTTCTTATATGAAATCAACAGGCTTTAATGTCGTGGCACAGAAGAGTGATGGAACGTATGCTACTGTAAATACTAGAGATAGAATGCATGCTTGGCAGTCTTTACCAGATGGAAATGAAGATAACAATACCATCCTAGCAAATTATGATGTACTTGCAGGAAAAGTAGATACTACAAAACCAGGTCTAGTGTTAATGGTAGATTCTCAAAATCGTATCAGTGAAGAAACATTAACTTCTTTAGGTTTTAAAGTGGATGATAACATTAGTTTTGAAGATATCTTAAATAAAGAATTAAAGATTGTTTCCAATGATGACTATTATGTGGATAAAGGACAATTCTTTACCATTGATCAAGATTATGAATCGTTGTATAAGAAAGAGAATGCTATCACTGTAAAAGTGAGTGCAATCCTACGTGGAAAAGAAGATAAAGAACTAATCACTTCTGGAAGTGGTGTCGGTTATACAAGTGCATTAACAAATCTGGTAATTGAAAAGAATAAAGATTCTAAGATTGTAAAAATGCAAGAAGAAAAAGATTATAATGTGTTAACGGGTCAGCCTTTTGAAACAGGAGAAGGGGCTACCAATACGAAAGAAAATACATTGGCTTATTTAGGAGCAGATTCTGTACCAGCAGCTGTGTATATCTATCCTAAAGATTTTGCATCAAAAGATGAAATCTTAGCTTATTTAGATGATTATAATGAAGGGAAAACAAAAGATGAATCTGTATTGTATACCGATATGGCAGAAATGATTTCTTCTTTATCTGGGGACATCATGAACGCAATTACGATTGTTCTTGTAGCATTCTCTGCAATTTCCTTGATTGTATCTAGTATTATGATTGGTATTATTACGTATATATCTGTATTAGAACGTACAAAAGAAATTGGTGTTTTACGTGCTTTGGGTGCTAGAAAACGTGATATATCTCGAGTGTTTAATGCGGAAACATTAATTGTAGGATTGTGTAGTGGTCTATTAGGAATCTTGATTGCACAATTGTTAACGATTCCTGCAAATATTGTGATTGAAGAAATGTCAGGGCTAGCAAATGTTGCACAATTAAATCCAATGCATGGAGTTGTCTTGATTTTAATCAGTATGACATTGACTTTGATTGGAGGATTTATACCTTCTAAAATCGCATCGAAAAAAGATCCAGTTACAGCTCTTAGAACAGAATAAAAAAGAAAGACAAAGCCATGTGGTTTTGTCTTTTTGCATGTCAAGGGACAATTCGTATTCGTTTATAGAAAATTTGAATCCTTTTATTTATCACTAGGCATATTCCATGCCGTATGATCTGTATGAAGTAATCTCTCTGCTAAAGGAGATAAAGGCTTTTCTAGAAATTCGTCATATAATGCTTGTACTTTAGGATTTTCATGAGAAAATCTTAGAGTCGCATGATCATCTAATTGGTAAAGGGATTGAGAGCGTATTGCGGCCATTTCTTGCCCATCCCAAATTGGTTGACCCCCGCCTCCACTACATCCTCCAGGACATGCCATTACTTCTACAAAGTCGTAGGATACTTCTTTGCGGCGCATAGCTTCCATGAGCTTACGAGTGTTTCCTAATCCACTTACGACAGCAGTACGAACAGTAGTTCCTTGTATTTCAAAGTTTGCTTCTTTCCATGCTTCCATACCACGAACCTCTTTAAATGCCTCAATGGGTGCATTTTCTTTGGTAAGGAAATAATATGCACTGCGTAATGCGGCCTCCATTACACCACCAGTTGCGCCAAAGATAACTCCAGCACCACTTGCAGTACCTAGTGGATCATCTAATGTAGTCTCTTGTAAGGAAGCCACATCAATGTGTTCTGCACGAATCATGCGTACAATTTCACGAGTAGTTAATACAACGTCTACATCTTTGTATCCAGAATCATTCATGTTTGGTAGTTCTATTTCATGCTTCTTTGCAACACAAGGCATAATCGAAATGACGTAGAGTTGTTTAGGGTCAATATTTAGCTTTTGTGCTAGGTATGTTTTTGTAATTGCACCAAACATTTGATGTGGTGATTTTGAAGTAGATAGATAAGGTACATATTCAGGAAACTGTGATTTCAAAAAGCGAACCCATCCAGGACAACAAGAAGTAAACATCGGCATTTCTTTTAATTCGCCGTGGGTAAAGCGTTCTAAAAATTCATTGGCTTCTTCCATAATGGTCAAGTCTGCCGCAAAATCTGTATCAAATACATAGTCCGCACCCATTTTCTTGAAGGCACAAGCTAAGCGTTCTATGGTTGCTTCTTCTCTGCTTAATCCTAATTGTTCTCCCCAAGCAACACGAACAGCAGGAGCAATTTGTACTACTGTAATCTTATTAGGATCATTGAATGCATCAAAGACTGTTTCTGTATCTTCACGCACATGAAGGGCGTTTACAGGGCAATGTGTTATGCATTGTCCACATAAAGAACAATCTGCATCTTCTATTTTGCGATTATTAGATACGTTAACAGTTGTACGTGAACCAGTTCCAGACACATCCCACACTTGTAGATTTTGTATCTTATCGCAAATTTGTATACAGCGCATGCATTTAATGCATTTGTTTGCTTCACGAATCAATGGGAAATTCGGATTCCAAGGGAGATAACTTACATGTTTTTCATAAGGTAGTTTGGTGATTCCAAGATCATTGCTTATGGTTTGTAAGGAACAGTTTCCACTTCTTGAACAGTAGGCACATTCACAATCATGTTGAGAAAGTATTAACTGTATATTGGTTCTTCGTGTATCTCTTACTTTAGGTGAGTTGGTGAATAACACCATGCCATCTCGAACAACGGTATTGCATGCTGTTATTAATTTGTTTTTACCTTCTAATTCTACAACGCATACTCTACATGCACCAATATCATTGATACCTTTCAAATAACATAAATGAGGGATATCAATATGTGCTAATTTGCTAGCTTCCATGATGGTCAAATGCTCATCACATGAAATGGTTTGTTTATCAATTGTTATGGTTACCATTTTGTTGCTCGACCTCCTTTAAATACGCCAAATCCAAAATGATCACAGCGTAGGCATCTACCACATTCTTGCATAGCTTCTTCTCGTGTCATATTGAATTCGATAGGCTCAAAATCAGCACTACGATTCATATCTCTTTCTTTTAATTGTACACGTCCACAATTTGGACGATCCGCAAAGTTTGCTTCAGGTATTTCTACATCACATGAGATGATATGGTTATATCCAAGATACTCATCGATGTTAGCTGCAGCTACTTTTCCTGCAGCAATTGCACGTATGACGGTAGCAGGACCCGTTACACAGTCTCCTCCCGCAAAGATTCCTTCCATGGAATTGATACCACTATGATCTAAGGCATCAATTGCACCATGTTTTACAGGAACACCTTCTTCTGCAAATTTTTGACTTTCAATTCCTTGTCCGATAGCCACAACAACAATATCACATGGAATACGTCTTTCTGGTAAATTTGCGTTCATTGGGGCAGGACGTCCATTTTTATGCATACCAATAATTTGAGGTTGTGTCCATAAGGCAACTACCTTGTTATGTTCATCAAGTTCAATACGAACAGGTGCTTCTAACTGCAATAATTCGCATCCTTCTGCTATGGCTCCATCCACTTCATCAGGAAGGGCAGTCATGTCTTCTTTCCTTCTTCGATATGCAATGCCAACCATAGAAGCTCCGGCACGTTTGCTACTTCTCGCAACATCCATCGCAACGTTTCCACCACCAATAACCAAAACACGTTGTCCAGTGAAATTAGGCATGATATCATCTCCAATATCACGTAGCATAGATACTGCAGAAATGACATTTTCTCCTTCTTCTCCAGGGATTCCTACTTTTTTATCTGTTTGTGCACCAATTGCCAAATACACAGCATCGTATTGGTTCGTAAGGTCCAGCAAAGTTATTTCTTTTCCAATGTCTACTTCTGTATGAACGTTTACACCAGTGGATAAGATAGTATCAATTTCATCATCTAATCGCGTTCTAGGAAGTCGATAGTTAGGTATACCATAACGTAGCATTCCTCCTAATTTCTTACGTTTTTCAAAGATTGTGCATTGATGTCCCATTTCTTGTAAATAGTAAGCGGCACTTAATCCTCCAGGACCGCCCCCTACAATAGCAACTTTCTTACCTGTCTTTGGTGCACATGTCTCAGCAGGAACCTTTCCTGCTTCATCCACTGCGAAACGTTTTAATCCTCTAATGTTAATGGAGTCATCTAACATGTTTCTTCGACATCTTGCTTCACAAGGATGCTCACATATAAATGCACATACGGAAGGGAAAGGATTGTCCTTTCGAATTAAGCGCACAGCATCTTTATGATTTTCTTCTCCAATTAAGGCAATGTATCCAGGGATATCAACTCCTGCAGGACACATCGAAACACAAGGCACAGGTTGATTTAAACTACATGTACAGCGACCATGTAAAATATGTTCTTCATAGTCATAACGAAATCCTTTAATACCATGCAACACCATATTAGCTGCTTCATATCCTATGGCACAATCTGCACTATCACAAATGATTTGCGCTGTTTTTTCAATCAAATCGATTGTATTTAATGTCGCATTTCCATCCAATACATCATCAATCAAACTTTGTAATTGTGCCAATCCTACGCGACAAGGAACACACTTTCCACATGTTTGTGCGTGACACAATTTTAAGAAAGCACTTGCCATATCTACTGGACATAAACCAGGAGGACTGGCTACAATTCTTCTTTCAAGGTCTTTATACAAATCTTCTATGACACGTTGCGCTTGCGTCGTTGTCATAATCGTTAATCTGCTCATGTTCTACCTCCATAGCGGTTGCTTGTTACTTAAAGTATAACGCGAATCAAATGAGAAACCAATAGAAATAAGATGTGAATTTAAACGCTTACATTTCTTAGCCGTTTTCATTAGAGTATACTATAGAGATAAAGTAATTATGGGTATAAAAAAGAATCGCAACGTATGTGCGATTCGATTATTGTTTTTTAGTTTGCACTAAATGCAAGTTCATCATCTAAAGCATCTAGCATATTTAAAGAGTTGAACTTTTCAATTAGCTTTTCTACAGTAAGTGTTTTCTTTTCTTCTTTTTTAATGTCCATAATTACTTGTCCTTTATGGAACATTAAGAGACGATCACCATAAGTGATAGCATGTTTCAAGTTATGCGTAATCATAATACTTGTCATCTTTTTCTCACTTACTAATTTATCTGTTAGTTGAATGATCAAATCACTCGTCTTAGGATCTAGTGCGGCAGTATGTTCATCTAGTAATAAAATATCTGGACGAATCAAAGTTGCCATAAGAAGCGATAATGCTTGTCGTTGTCCACCAGATAAGGCTCCAACTTTCACCATCATTTTATCTTCTAAACCCAATTGCATTTTTTCTAACTCTTCCTTAAATAAAGGAATTAGTGACTTATCTACACCCTTTGTTAAACCATATGATTTTCCTTTGTTGTAGGCCATTGCCATATTTTCAAGGATGGTTAGGGAAGGGGCTGTACCTTTTTGTGGATCTTGAAATACGCGTCCAATAAAATGTGAACGTTTATGTTCAGGAATTCTTGAAATATCATTACCTTTAAATGTTAGTGTACCTGTATCTTGTTGGATATTTCCACTAATGATATTAAAGAATGTTGATTTACCAGAACCATTTGAACCAATGATGGTAACAAATTCACCTTCGTTGATTTCCACATTCAAATCAGTAAATAATACAACTTCATTCGCACTATTTTTATTAAAAGTCTTTCTGACGTGTTGAATTTTTAACATTGCATCCACCTCAATTCCTTGCGTCGCGATGGAAGAATTTTCCCATTACGCCATTTCCCAAAATCAATACAGCAATGAAGATAAGAGCCATCATTAGACGTAAATACGTTGGGGGAAGGCCAAATTTCAAAGATACTGCGATTGCTAAACGATAGGTGATAGCACCTAGAATAACACTGAATGTAAAGGAAACAAATTTGAAACGTTTGAATAAAGTAACACCCATAATTACAGAAGCAAGACCAAGAACAATCATACCTGCACCCATTTGAGCATCAAATGAACGAAGCAACTGGGCAACTACAGCACCAGATAGCGCTGCGTATCCATTAGAAATAGCTAAACCATTCATTTTGATCCAACCAATATCTTTTCCAAGAGTTGCGATAAGTTGTGGGTTGTCTCCAGTAATACGCATTAAGAAACCATATTTTGTGGATAAAAACCAGTCTAACATAAATTTCATTGCTAATGCTAATACTGATAAGATGAGTACTGGCCAAAAGCGAATAAAGGTTTCTGCAGCACCTTCACTTAGTCCAAGGGTAGATGCAATTCCATCTCCATAAGTAAACATCGTATCATAAGTAAATAAATTAATCTGAGATACATTTCCAGCAACAATTAAGTTGATAGAATATAAAGCAGTCATAACTAGAATTCCACTCAATAGGGAAGATATTTTAAACTTCACATGTAAGAATCCTGTTGCATATCCGGCGATGATACCCGCAATAAACGCAATAATTAAAGAAACAAATGGGTTCCACCCATTGGTAATACAAATGGCACCAGCTGCGGCACCAAGAGGGAAGCTTCCCTCAACGGTCAAGTCTGCATAATCTAAGACTTGATACGTCAATAGAACTCCGATGGCTAAGATACCATACGCAAGTCCTTGTACGAGTACATCTAACATAAAATCCATTTCTTCACCTACTTATTTGTCTGTATACGTTGCACGTTTCGCAAGTTCCTCTGGTATTGTTATACCTAATTTCTTTGCGACTTCTTTGTTGATATAAAGCGCTGTATCTTTTGCAGTTTGTACTGGCATATCTTTTGGCTTTTTACCATTTACTAAAATATCATATGCCATTGCCCCTGCTTGTTCACCAAGTTTTGTGTAGCTAATAGAGTCACTTGCAAGCAATCCTGATTCCATTTGTCCATCTTCTGCAGCAAATACTGGTTTGTTTTTAGCGTTTGCTTTATCCGTGATGGATGGCGTTGCGGCAACAACTGAATTATCTGTGATATTGTAGATACAATCTACGCTATCTGCTAACTGTTGTGCAGCAGTTGCGATTTCAGATGTTTGTGAGATTCCTTTTTCTTCTACTGTAAATCCATACTTAGGAGCAAGTTCTTTTACTTGTTCTACTTGAATTTTACCATTTGGCTCACCGATATTATAAATCATACCGATTGTTTTTGCATCTGGTAAAAAATCCCGAATCAATTGGATCTGTTTTTCAAGAGGTGCTGCATCAGAAACTCCAGTGATATTTGCTCCTGGTTTTTCCATGCTTTTTACTAATTGTGCATCTACAGGATCAGTCACTGCGTTGAATAATACAGGAGTATCTTTTCCCATAGTAGAGTTTACGGCTGCTGTAGCACTAGGTGTCGCAACTGCATAAATTAAATCTACTTTATCTGATACAAACTGTTGCGTAATCAAATCGTTGGTACCTTTATCTCCTTGTGCATTCTTTTCGATAAATTTTACTTCGATTCCTTTTTCATTCAAGTAATCTTTGAAGCCTTTAACAGCCGCATCCAAAGAACCATGTGTCATATGTTGGACAATACCGATTGTGTAGGTTTTATCTTTTGAATCACTATTTGTTTCTTTATCCGTAGAACTACCACATCCAGTCAAAAGCAGACATACTGCAATTGTAGAAATTAACTTTTTATACATAGTATCCCTCCTTCTTTACTCTTCCATATAGGTTGCGCGTTTTGCTAAATCTTCAGGAATTGTAATCCCTAAAGATTCCATAACTTTTTTGTTGATTATCAAACTTGTACTTTGTGCAGTTTGTACAGCCATTGATTCTGTCTTTTCCCCTTTGACAAGAATGTTGTATGTCATTTCTGCAGCTTGTTCTCCTAATTTCTTATAAGAGATAGAATCACTTGCCATGATACCACTTCCTACCATTTGCCCTTCTTCTGCAGCAAATACAGGAATCTTCTGAGCAGTTGCTTTATCCGCAATCGCAGCAGAGTTAGAAGCAATCATGTTATCTGTAATGTTATAGATACAATCACTTGATTCAGCTAGTTGTTGTGCAGCACTTGCTATTTCAGAACCTTGTGAGATACCTTTTACTTGAATTGTAAAGTTATATTTAGAAGCAAGCTTTTCAACTTGTTCAACTTGCAATTTCCCGTTTGGTTCTCCGATGTTGTACATCATACCGATAGTTTTCGCATTTGGTAAAACTTCACGAATCAATTTCAACTGTTGTTCAAGTGGAGCTGCATCTGATACACCAGTAATATTTCCACCAGGTTTATCGTTGCTCTTAACCAATTTTGCGTCTTCTGCATCTGTTACAGCGTTGAAGATAATCGGTGTATCTTTTCCATTTGTAGCATTCAATGCAGCCGTAGCACTTGGTGTAGCAACCGCATAAATCAAATCCACCCCATCAGATACAAACTGCTTCGCAATTAAATCATTGGTACCCTTATCACCCTGTGCATTCTTTTCTACAAACTTCACTTTAATATCCTTTTTCTCTAAAGCTTCTTTGAACCCTTTCACTGCATCATCAAGTGCAGGGTGTGTGTTGTGTTGAACGATACCAATCGTAAAAGTTTTATCTTTATCTACTGGTTCGCTACTTTTATCAGATCCACATCCCGCTAATGCAAGACAAAAGACCAATCCTCCTAATACTTTTTTCATAATTTCCCTCTTTTCTATATAATTATCTATGTTAAGATGATACCGTTTTTTGATAATAAAATCAATGTTTTCATGAAAGTTTTTGAAATAGATAAGTGTTTTTTACAATTTTCATCAAAATGTAAGAATTTTATTGATTTTCAAAGGAAAATCCACTCTTTTGATAGTTAAAATTTCTTATTCCACAGACAGACAAAAGAAGTTATGCTATAATGTCAACGTATAAAAAAAGAATCGTAATGGTAGATATTGGAATCAGGTGAAAAACCTGAGCGGTCCCGCCGCCGTAAAATGGAGTTCTGCAGATAAAACCACTGGGTAAATCCTGGGAAGGTTGCAGTTACAATGAAGTTGAGCCGGAATACAGCTATGATTACATAACAAGCACTTTACGGAGTATAAAGATGTGATAACTGAGCTATCAGTCCTTTTTATGCTGTATTGGAAAAGGACTTTTTTTATACAAGGAGGGTCTTATGCTACATATCATTCATGGTAATGGAAAAGGAAAGACAACATCTGCTTTTGGTATGGCACTACGAATGGCAGGACATGACAAGAAAGTATTGATTTTACAATTCCTTAAAAATGGAGATAGCGGGGAAATGAAGGCAATGGATAGCTTTGTAAATGTGACGACACATGCTGTTAAATTACCTCAAAAGTTTTATTTTCAAATGGACCAGGAAGAGAAATCTGCATGTGAAAGAGCACAGTGGTTACTATTTCAAATTGCAGAAAGTCAAAGTTCACAATACGATTGTGTAATCCTTGATGAAATTTTGGATGTGTTGAATTTACAGATCATCGATGAGGAAAATTTTTTGAAATATGTTTCTAGAGCGAAACGACAATGTGAGATCGTTCTAACGGGAAGAAATCCTTCTGCGAAATTAAAAGAATGTGCAGATTATGAAACCGAGGTTGTTATGAAACAACACCCCTATGAAAAAGGCTTGCAAGCGCGTAAGGGTGTTGAGTATTAAGAAAGGTGGTGAAAAGGATGTCAATGGAATTTTGTGCATATAGTTTTTTGAAAGAAGAAGATCATCGTTGCGATTATGAAATTGCGAGTGATCAGCTTGCTAGTTCCTTATCAATTGCGCGTCATTATGTAAAACATATTACGCAAAGCGATATGGTTCAATTGATTGAGCTTGTATATCATGCCAATGGATCAATTCGTGGCAAATGTGTAATCCAGCAATTGGAAGTACAACAACTAAAAGAAATATATGAACGTTATTATGTAGAAATGAAACATTTCGTTTTACCTGATGGCTGTATAGGCGCTAGTTATTTACATAAAATTAGAGCTGATGTAAAAGCTGTGATTCGTATCATGCATCAGATTGAACGTGAGGGTTTTTCGATTGAATCAACGTTGTTTGATTTTATGAACTTATTATCAAATACATGTTTTATGATGTGTTTATATGAGAATAAGTATGAACTACATATGGAAAGAGAATTTGTCAGCCGCAGTTATGAAAGTTAGAGAGCTATGTTTCATCGCAGTTATTGGCGCATTGGAATTCGTTATGTTCACATCTTTTTCGTTTGTATTATATCTAGAATGTATTACATTGACCGTTCTTTTATTCTCTATGGTATTTCAGACAAGAGTTGCTGTTCTAGGCGCAATTGTCTTTGGAATTATCAATTTTAGTATGCAAGGTGTCACACCTTGGTCTATCATGTATGTGTTGATATATCCTACTTATAGTTTACTTATTGGATGTTTGAAACCTTATCTGCGAACTCATTTTATAGTCATTGTAGTAGTATGTGCCTTTTTATCATTTCTAACAGGTCAACTTGTGCAGTTGCCATTTATGCTAGTGTCTGATAAAATTACAATGCTATATATCCTAGCCGGATTAAAGACTTCTCTTATTCAAGGGATTGTATCCGGCATTACCTGTTTTATATGTTATAAGCCTATCTATGTAGTATTGAAAAAAATCGAAGGGAGATTACATTATGAAAAAAATTATTAGTGCACTATTATTAGTATCTGTATTGGTTTTAGGAGGTTGCTCAGCAGGCGACAAAAAAGAAGAAACAAAGAGCCAAGAAATTACATTAAATATTACAGTGAAAGATGCTGTAAATAACAAAGAGCTATTTAAAGGTGATGTTACAGTAAATGGGAAAGTGAAGACTCTTGCGGACTTCCTTGAAAAAGCAAAAGATTTAGAAGTAGAGATGGAAGACGGTCAATTTGGAAAAGTCATCCTTGGGGTAAAAGGTGTTAGAACAGATGATTTTGATAAAGGCCCATGGTGGTTATATGAATCTAGCAATAACGAAGCTTGCGTAGCAAATGGAAGTTGTAATGCTGCAGATGATTTAGATATTAAGGATGGAGATAAATTCGTCTTTACTTATACACACGCATTTGGATAAGGACAACTCATCTAAGTTGAATTTGGACTGTTGATATTACATTGACAGTCTTTTCTTATACCCTTATCTGAAATAAATAAAATAAAATTTGTAATAGGAATTGTAAGTACAATAGAAGCTTATGATCCTTGACCTTTTTCCAAACTTGATAAGTAAGAAATTATATTTTTTATGTAGGTATTACAAGAGTGCTCTATAGTAAACCGTACTGACGTTGTTCTTTTTTAAACGCTTTTTATAAAAAAAGTTAGGAATAAATTGTATGAGAAAGATTATCGAAGAAACATAAGTAGTGCTAAGTAAATAAAGTTATAAAGATATCCTCAGAAGACTATATGAAGGATTGGGTTGTAATTGGAGATAATCAATCTTCGTTTTATAAGCTCTCTAGAAAAGATTAGATTGTAAAGACAAAATATCGTGCTATGATTACATTAGATACAGCACGAAGGGAAGAGGTGTTAAGGGTGAAAAGACATTATGAAGCAACCTTATTTGATATAATCAAATTAGATACCCCCCCTTTTTGTTTATATAATTCATATTGATAAGAACAGGAGGATGAATTGATGAAAAAATTAATTTCTTATATGATGAGTGTTGTTTTGTTGGATTCTATGACAACTGTAATATCAGCTAAAGGCAAAGAAATTACTCCAAATCACGGATGGGCATACGTGTATTCATGGGGAGATTTTAATATGACGGTTGGGCAAACCCAATTTTATATTCTTAAGAGAGGATCTTCAATTTGGTCTGGAGATTTTGTAGTATTGATATAGTATATGATAATATTCAATAAAAAAGAGCTTTGTTTAACAATGTCCTTAAGAGCTCAGTCAGAAATAAGAGATATACTTAGTGGAAATGGTATTGCATATGATGTAACCACCATTGATCGTGCTCCTTTAGGTGGAGGAAATGGGCCGGTTAGAGAAGGCTATAAATCATCCACTATATACAAATTCAAAGTTAAAAAAACAGACTACGATAAAGCAAAGTATTTAATATCTAATGTTAACATGAATGATTAGCAACGTTTAATCGAAAAAGACAACTATTGGCACAAAGGCATTAACCTAAGAAAATAGGTTGGTGCCTTTGTATCTCGAGCTTTACAAACAAGGTAGTAAAATTGTACAATGAATTACAAAGTTTGGAGGTATCGTAATGGCGATTGAAATTGTAAGAGAATATTTAAAAGCTTATGGACGAGACAAGGATATTATAGAATTGGATACTTCTAGTGCAACGGTAGAATTGGCAGCACAGGCATTATCTACACAACCAGAGCGTATCGCAAAATCACTCTCCTTCCTTGTGGAAGATCATGCAGTTATTATCGTGTGTGCAGGAGATTGTAAAATTGATAATCATGCTTTTAAAGAGTATTTCAAAGTAAAGGCAAAAATGTTGAAACCAGAAGAAGTTGAACGATATACCAATCATACCATTGGTGGTGTATGTCCCTTTGCGATACCAAAAGAAACAAAGGTGTATTTGGATGTGTCTATGAAACGTTTTGATTATATTTATCCTGCATGTGGAAGTAGTAATTCTGCCATACGCTGTACAATGGAGGATTTAGAAACCCTTATAGAAGGTGCCGTTTGGGTGGATGTATGTAAGGGATGGAAAGAATAAGTGTGTTCTAAAAATTTCATAAAAAAAACAAACTCAAGTATTTGAGTTTGTTTTTTCTATACAATCATTATGCACATCTTCTATTTCAACGTTATCGTCTGTTTCCTCATAAGGAATTGTAGAAATATTATGAAGTTTCCAATGCTTGTCATACCATGCATAATGTTCTTTCACAAATAACGATCGAACACATTGAACTAGAGAAACAATATAGAATACAATCATAAGTGCGATAAGAAGTATAGAAATAGAGAAACTAGATGTTGTTATATCAAAATAATCAAGGAGATTTAAGAAAATTATATAAGGCATTGGTAGGATGCATAAATACAAAACTACATAATGTATGATATGTTGATACCATTTTAGTAGTGTAGATTCTCCACTCACCAAACGTATCTTTACAAGTGCTTTTCCAAGTGTCTTTCCCTTAAAAATGATAGAGAATATGATGATAAATAAGACTGTGAACGTTGCGTATATGTATAAGATGTTTGTACTTATAGAAGAGGCATCTATGAAGTTCATAATATATCCTATGAATAATGTAATTGCGCTTGCTAGAGCCACAATTATGAAATCAATAAAGAATGCACATATTCTTCTTAAGGAGGATACCTGTCTTCCCTTTAACATGCTTGTTTCATCTAATGTGGAACGACTTGGTAAAAACCAAGAGATAAGTGGTGTTAACATATAGCCCAAACCACCACCTAACGTATTATTAATAAGGTCATCTACATCGAAGAGACGATATGGTCTAGGATAAATACCAAACAAAGCACTTAGTTGTATACATTCAAAGGATAATGATAAAAGGAAAGAAAACAATAGAGTTTTTTTCCAAGTACAAGCAAAGTAATATCGTAAATACATACCGAAAGGCACAGTTAATAAAATATTGAATAAGATAAGGAACAAACTTGGTTCATTGAGTGCTTTTAGATAGGTAGAAGAATCTTGTAATACCAAAGAGGAAGACATACTAAATTCACGTATGCATTCGAAAGGAATGAGTTGGGTAGTAGGCGATGTGTATTGTGCAACTTCTTCAATCGGTGGAAGTGGTAATATAACTAAGAAATAAGCAACCAACAAATAAAAGACAAAAGAGTATACAATCGCTACTCGCAAAGGCAAAATAGAACCATATTTGCGATACTGTACAAGGATGTAGGGAATCGTCATTATAGCGGCTATTATTGGGAATGTAAGTATTGCGGTTTCTATTGGTATAAGATATGTAGACATAACATCACTTCCTTTTGTGGGACTATTATAGCATGTTCATAGAAAAATAAAAAAGTGCAAACGCACTTTAGATACAATATTCAACATCAACATCGTTTGAAACTATAGATTCTTTTTCTTTTGTGACAACGGTAGATGGACTTGTTCTTTTCGGCATACGATCATAAATATCATGATATTGACTCATTGATAATAAGTATTTCCCACGAGGTTTCGCTTTTCCATCATATCCTATTTTATTTGTTAAATAACTTTCATCGTCTTGTATCTCATCTTTTCCATCAACTTTGTGGAACAAGCTTGCTGCTTTTCCATCCAAATAAATGATTGCGCCCGTAAATTGATAAGAGATTTCCACCTTATTATCACAATATTCAGATAACTCCGCAAATAAAGCATGAAGTGTATCTAACATCATACGGGTGTTTACGTTTGATTTGAAAATTACAAAGCTTTCGATCCTTGAAATCACTTTTGTTGCTTGCGCAGTTACATTGTTCGTTTCAATAGAAGAATACATTTGTTCACGCACATAATCAAGGTAAGCTTGTACAAAAGCGGGGTCATCATCAACACCGTAGTTTTGTAGTTCAATATGTAATAATTGTATTTTCGAACAATGTTTATATAAATTAGGAAGACTGTTTACACGAAGTATAGAATGTTTCATATTCATCACCTTTTCTATCGTAAGATTACGTAAATAAGTATAGCATGTTCCTTTGTTTCTGAAAATGATTTGCGACTCAATTTCAAAATTTCGTTTGATTTGAAAGAAGACTAGGTTTAGTGTTATACTATGAAATGTTGGGAATTATATAGATAGTAAATTGTGAAAGAAGGCTAATAAAAATGACAAAGATTGATATTATTTCAGGATTTTTAGGCGCTGGTAAAACAACGCTAATTAAGAAGCTTATAGGAGATGTATTACATAAAGAAAAAATCGTTCTTATTGAAAATGAGTTCGGAGAAATCGGAATTGATGGTGGATTTTTAGAAGATGCGGGAATCGAAGTGCGTGAAATGAACTCAGGGTGCATATGTTGTTCGCTCGTAGGGGATTTTTCACAGGCACTTAAGAAAGTGCTAGAAGAGTATCAACCTGAGCGTATTATCATCGAACCATCTGGTGTTGGTAAACTATCCGATGTGATTCGTGCAGTTCAGGATGTTCAAGAAGAAGTGGATATTACATTAAATAGTTATACAACCGTTGTAGATGCACAAAAATGCCATATGTATATGAAGAATTTTAAGGAATTCTTTAACAATCAAATTGAATTTGCGACGACGATTATATTAAGCCGTACACAGAATTTAAAAGAAGAAAAACTTGAAGCAGTTGTACATGAAATAAAACATCATAATGAAGATGCAAGCATCATTACTACACCTTGGGATAAGTTACATGGGAATGATATTTTAGAAGCTATGGAACATGCACATGCATTGGAAAAAACATTGTTAGAAGAGGAAGTATGCCCAGAGTGTGGACATCATCATAACGAACACCATCATGAGCATCATCATGAACACGGTGAGGAATGTTGTTGTGGACATGATCATCATGAGCACCATGAACATCATCACGCAGAGGATGTGTTCACAAGCTGGGGTAGTGAGACTCCAAGAAAATATACAAGAGAAGAATTGGAACATATTTTAAAAGAGTTGTCTCATGGAACTACTTATGGAACAATTTTACGTACAAAAGGAATGCTAGAAAGTGATACTCAAGAATGGATGTATTTTGATTTAGTACCAGAAGAATATGAAATACGCAGTGGAAATCCGACGTATACTGGAAGGTTTTGTGTCATTGGTGCACAATTAGATATCGATGCATTAAAGGCATTGTTTAAGGTGGCGTAATATGACAATCCCTGTTTATTTATTTACTGGATTTTTAGAAAGTGGGAAATCCACACTTATTAAAGACACATTACAAGACCCTGGATTTGGAATGGATGAAAAAACTTTGTTATTGGTTTGTGAAGAAGGCGAAGTTGAATACGACGATGCATTTCTTAAGGTAACGAATACAACCTTGATTTATGTGAGTCAAGAAGAAGACTTAACTTATGAATTTTTAAAGAATCTCGATGCAGTTATAGAACCAGATCGAGTACTGATAGAGTTTAACGGAACATGGAATTTATCTACGTTTATGCAAGTGGAGTATCCATTTGATTGGCTCTTAGTGCAGATTGTATCCACTGTGGATGCGTCTTCCTTTGAAATGTATATTAACAATATGCGATCTATGATTTATGATCAACTCCTTCATTCTGAGACTATCATTTTTAATCGATGTGATGAGGATACAAAGAAATTGTATCTTCGCAATAATATCAAAGCGATCAATAAAGGGGCGCAGTTGATTTATGAAACGAAAGAAGGAAACATTGTAGAACTTGGCGAAGAAGATATGCCGTTTGATCTACACAAGGATGTCATTGAAATTGCGGATGATGACTATGGTTTATGGTATATGGACGCTTTAGAACATCCTCGTAAATATGAGGGGAAGAGTGTTCGAGTAAAAGCCAAAGTTATTTCTACGAAAGTGGAAGGCATGCGTAATGTATTTGTGTTTGGACGTTATGCGATGGTTTGTTGTGCAGATGATACCTCACTTATTGGCTTGCTGTGCCATTACAAAAATGCAAACAAGATGAAAAAGGATCAGTGGGTTGAAGTAGAAGCACAAATAGAAGTGGAATACGATGAAAGCTATCATGGAGAAGTTCCGATTCTATATGTAAAGGCAATGGAAGTTGTAGAAGCTCTAAAAGAAGAATTCGTATATTTTACCTAAAGGAGGCTGTAACGAAATAGACACATTTGGAAATTCAGATGATGTCTAGGAGGTTACGACCTCTTTTTTTCATGTATATGAATCATATGGGTTAAAATCAGCTCATTGAGCTTAAAAAAGGGTATAAGAAAAATACTTCTATTGTGGAAAACTTTAAGACTGTAGTTTTTGACGATTCTTTTTATTGTGATATTTCATAAGATTGAACCCTATACACACCAATTGAAACTCCATTTCTACATTTTTGATGTTTCTTCTATGAAATCGGTCATATTGATTATTCTCTTTTATGACTCCAAATGCTCCTTCTGTTTGAATCGATCTCTGTACTCGATATTGTATTCCTTGTTCACTATCAAGGTTTTCTTTTGCTGTCTTTTCAAATTCTTCTAGGATTGGATTAACCGTGATACTTCGATCTCCTTTTGACTTTGTACATTCATTCTTTCGTTCGCATTCACTACATTTCCTACAACTATGTTTTTGGTTAATTCGCGGATACTTAGAGCGTTTATCCTCATGTTCTCCTTCGTATGTGAATACATGACCTGCTGGACATATTCTTTGACCATATTCGTTTTGTTCCCAATTTGCTTTGAGGTATTTTCTCTTTTGATACTTTGTTTCTTTTTCTTTACTGTACATTGTATATTTGATATACGCTTCTATATTATGTTCTAGACAATAAAAATAATTATCATAACTTCCATATCCTGCATCTGCCACAACCGTTTTTGGATATGATGCATACAATGCTCGATATCGTTCTAAAAACTTCATGAGCGTTTTCTGGTCTGCTCGATCCTGAAACACACATGCATAACTTATGTATTCATCACTTACAGAAATCTGTGCATTGTATCCTGCTTTAAAGATTCCTGTTTTCATGTAATAATCTTCTTTCATATGCATCATCGTCGCATCATGGTCTGTTTTTGAACAGCTATTTCTATCAGGTCCACATAGATTGATTCGTTCCATACAGTTTTCAAGAATACCTTTATATTTAATCAAATCATCATAAAGCCTTTGTAATGGTGTTTTATGCTTACCTTTTCCATAAACAAATTGTATTCCTTGTTTGTCAATTACCTTTGTGAGCTTGTCAATCAAAGACTGTATTTCTTCTGGTGTCCATTCACACATGCTAGCACATTCAATATATCAGAAAGCTTTGACATCATAAAATTTAATCTCATAAACGTTTTGTCTCTAGTCTTTATTGCGGTCTTCTTCCATATGAATGTAAACTTATTTGCGTTTGCTTCTATTTTTGTTCCATCGATATACATGACTTCAGTGTCTACTATATCCAGTGAACAGATGGAAGTAAAAATATCTTTAAATATGTTTTCAACTGAATCTTTCATATAGTGATTAATGAAACGTTGAATGGCCATATGAGAAGGTTGTTCTTCATTCATGAGATACATGAAGCGAATATCTGTTTTACATGCATGCTCAATCTTTCTTAAACTATAAATTTTATTCATAAACGCAAACAGAACGATTTTAATCATCTTAAAGGGATTGTATTCTTCACGACCTTTTCGTATCGGGTGTGACAGGTATTTATTCCAATTGACTCCTTCCATCACTTTAAGAAAACTGAACACTGGATCTGAAGAATTTAACTTTTTTCCTAAATCTAGTGGTAAAATCATCTGTTGTGTAGTATAATCCATATTGCTTAGGTATGGATAATTTAACTCTAACACATTGTTGTTTTCCATAGTTAAATTATACCAAAAAAATACGTCGTGCTCTTATGAGTTTGACGTATTTTTTATGTTATGGCTGTTTCTTATTCGTTACAGCCTCTTTTTTCTTTCTTTGTTAAATGAAACGAATTTGAGACAATTTTCATTGAAATTGGTTGTTAGTTTTGTAAAAAAAGTAGAAATTGCCGAATAATATGGTATGATATTGTTGTAGAAAAAGTTACTCGGAGGTCATTATGACATTTCTAAAGAAAGCGTACGATGATAAACGGACGTTTCAAAAAGTCGTCATAGTCTTAATTGTGATCTGCACAATCGTGGGAATTGCCTGTATAAACTTTTATAATCAAGTGCGTCAAACGGTACAAGATGAGAGTGAACATTACTTAAGAGAGATCTCAAATCGTATCAGTAGTAATATTGAACGCACCATCGCGGATAATTTTGCGATTTTAGAAACGATGCGTAAAGTACTTGAAGATAATCAAGGCTATACGTTTGAACAGGTTAGCTCTTTCATGAAACAGCAAGAGGATCATTGGGACTTTTATAAGGCTATGATGATTGATGAGGGTGGCACAGCATACGATTTTGAGGGGAAAGAAGTTTCCATTACTGGAGATTCTTTTCTTCGTAAGTTAACTCCAAACAAAGCGATGATTGCGCCAACACAAATTATCAACAATGAGGAGACTTTGATTTTTGCGACTCCATTGAATGCGACTATTAATGGTAAGAAAATGAAGGCACTTGCTACTTGTTATAAACCAGAGAGTTTTGATCAGCTTTTATCCATGGCATCTTTCGATGAGCAAGCATATTCCTATATTGTAGATAAGAAGGGGAAAGCAATCACGCGATCTTCCTCTGCAATTGCAGGTAAGTTTGGATATAATATCATTCATACATTGGCAAATAATGAATCAAATGAGAAAGATGAAATCGAAGAGTTAAAAAAGGCAATGAAGAAAGAAAAAGCAGCGCAATTTGAGTTTGAGATTGCCGATTCAAATGAGTATTTGGTGTATACTCCAATAGAGTTAGATGGTTGGGAATTATTCACGTTTGTACCAGTTTCTGTTGTAAACACAAAATCAAATTTACTTCTTAGAAATACACTGTTGATAACAGGATTGATTTTCTTAGTATTTTTTATGTTTTTAATGATAATTATATTTAGTTTCTCACGCCATAAGAAAAAATTGGAACAGATAGCATACGTGGATACCTTAACCAAAGGAAATACGATTCAGCGATTCCATGATTTAGTAAAGGTTGAATTAAAAGAAGGTACAGGTCATTACGCTCTTATATTTACTAATATACAGAGGTTCAAAGTATTGAATGATCAATTTGGACGTGCAACTTGTGATCAAATTATTGTAAGCATTCATAATGGTATTTTTCAATCTCTTACAGAAGGAGAATATATTGGACATCAAGCCGCTGATAACTTCCATATCTTAGTGAAATTTACAGAGAAGGAAGAACTAGAAAAGCGTCTATATGATTGGCGTATAGATATGGGGAATGCAGCATTAGAGACATTGAACGCATTTCCACTCTTTGTTATGGAATATGGAATTTATGTAATTGAAGATAAGAATGTAGCTTTAGAAGATATGATGGATCGAACAAAATTATCATTACGTGATGCAACAATCGTGCATGGACAAAACGATTATATTCATTTTGCTTATTATGATGATGCTACGAGAGCCCAAATGTTATTAGAGAAGCATTTAGAAGATATGATGGATGTCGCATTAAAAGAAAATGAATTCAAAGTGTACCTACAACCTAAATATATGATTAGCAATGATGAAATCGGTGGTGCTGAAGCACTTGTTCGTTGGCAGAGTAAAGAAGATGGAATGATATATCCAAATGCATTTATTCCCCTATTTGAAAAAAATGGTTTTATTATTCGTTTAGATTTGTGGATGTTTGAACAAGTTTGTATGTTGCTACAGAAGTGGCAAGATTCTGAAAAAAAATTAGTAAAAGTATCAGTAAACTGCTCTCGTGCACATTTAAAGGATCCAAATTTCTTGAGAGCTTATGGAGAAATATTTGAAAAATACACATTTCCAAGTGAATATTTAGAATTAGAATTTACAGAGAATATGGTTTTCGAAGATACATTGTTCTTAGCCAAAGTCATTGATGATATACATACTATGGGGTTTGGATGTAGTATGGATGACTTTGGTAGTGGATATTCATCCTTAAATTTACTCCAAGATATTCATGTGGATACCTTAAAATTAGATCGCGTATTCTTTAAGAACGATTTTAAAAATGACCCACGTACCAAAGCAATTATTAGTTGTGTATTGGATATGGCACAATCATTGAAGATGACAACGGTGGCTGAGGGTATTGAGGAATGGGATCAAGTAGATTCATTACGTGCTATGGGTTGTGATTATGTACAGGGATTTGTATATGCAAAACCAATGCCAATTCGTGATTTTGAGGAAATTCTATTTTCAAAAGAAGATAAAACGGAGGATAAGTAAATGATAAAAAAAGACAAGAGAAAACGCATATTGATAATGTTTATGATTTCGACTTGTCTTTTTATCAGCAGTTGTACTACTGATAATCAAGAAGATACTACAAATGATGTGCTTACTCAAAAGAAGAGTGAAGATGGAAGAACGCGAATTACAGTGCTTACCAAATATGCATTTACTACCTATGATTTCGAAAAAGCGGTAGAGAAGGAGTTTCCTGATATTGATATTGTACTAGTAGGCGATTACACAGCAAATACAGCTTTAGGAAAAGAGTATGAAGCACGATTAGAACATGATGATTTGACAGATATCGTCATGACTTGGCCTTATGATGTAGGAAGTCAATATTGGAAAGATCGATTGATCGATATGTCGGGAATGCCGTTTACGAATAAATATAACGTTTCTATGCTTGATAGCATTGCAGATGAAAATGACAATTTATACTACTTACCAGGTCCAGCATCTATTCGAGGCATTGTATATAATAAGACAATGTTTGAAGAAAACGGTTGGGAAGTACCCAATAACTATACAGAATTTGTGGCCCTGTGTAAACAAATTGAGGCTACTGGAAATCGCGCATTTCAAATACCTCTAGGAAATGATGAAGTGCTGGATACAGCTTTTACTGGATTTAATTTTGGTACAAGCTATAGTAAACCAGAAGATGCCTCTTGGCTTGCGACGTATAATGAAGGAAATGGAAAGTTTCTTGATCATTTTGGTGAAGCTGTGGATACTTTTCAAGCTTTGATTAATGATGGGATTATCAAAGAAAGTGATCTTGAATTGCACTATAACGATACTCAAGGCAATCTATATACACGTGGGACTGTAATGACAGAGGATTCAGTGCAACTAATCAAAATTGCCAAGACACAAGGTGGAAGCAAGGATGAGTATGCTATCATGCCATTCTTTAATCGAGATCCAGAAAGCACATGGGCAAGACTGTATATGGTTTGTTATATTGGTATGAGCAAGCATCTACAAGATAAAGGCAATGAAGAACAGTATGATAAAGTAATGAAGGTTATGAATTACATCAGTACTCCAGATGGACAGGCAGCATTGGCTAGTGGAAATGGTACAATGTATTCTAGCTTGAAAGATGCGAAAATTTCTGAAGACAAGGAAATCGAAGATATGCGTACAACACTTGCACAAGGACGATATGGAATTTTCCCTACCTTGGAGAGAAGTGAATCCGCCTTACGTCGAGGTTTACAAGGTATGTTAAAAGGTACAACCACAAAAGAACAATTAGGAGAAATGGTGGATAAGGAGAATCAAATACCAACGCGAGAAGAAAAACTAGAAACTTATGGAAAAGCAAGCGAAGATTTCAGTTTGATGGACACAGGAAATTTTATAAGTGATGTAATTCGAACAACCAGTAAGAGTGATTTTGCATTGTTTATGGACAATGGAAAAGATGGCTTATATAGTGGAAAGGGTGTATCCGGTAAGTTCTATAAAGGTAGTATAACGGAAGTGGATATGCAAAGAGTTATGCCTGACTATAAGTTTGGTGAAAAGGGAGAACTTTGGAAGATCACAATGACTGGTGAAAATTTAATGAAGACATTGGAATATTCTATGTCAATTAACAATATAACTGGTTGGTTCTACTATTTCTCTGGACTAAAGGTAACGTTTGATCCTACGGCGGATCCTGGTTCCAGAATCAAAAGCATCAAAACTAGTGATGGTGAGAAAATCATAAAGGATAAGGAATATAGTATTGCAGTTATGGAAGAAAGTGTACCAAATGAATATATTATATCTTGTGAGAAGACAGGAGTCCTAATAAAAGATTTGCTAATACAAGAAATTCAAGAAAAGAAAACGATTAGTCCATCAAATGATGGTAGATTCACCATAAAAGAAGAATAATATGCGAAAAGGGATCACAGTGAAGTGATCTCTTTTCTTTACTATCCTTTATGTTTACTTTTACATATTTACTATAAAGTTTGTTGGTTTTTAAGGGATTTTAAAATTCATCTCATATATGTAAAGTGTAAGAACAAAAAAGGAAATGATATATATGGCTACAAAAGATGTAACAAAAGTAAGCTATAAAAATGATGTGCTCTTCAAATTCGCCCTATCTTCACAAGATAAAGATTCCAAAATGATTCGCCACTTTATGATTAAGGAGATTACAAGAATTGATCCAGTAGATAATATTGTGGTAAATCCTGAAATGAATCCAGAAGCACTTGCAGGTAAGAAAATCATATTGGATATGCACGCGAAAGATGGGTGACGGTTACGTTTTTATGATATGCAAGTTGAAGGATTACTCACAAATCTAACGAATCGATTTGAGTATTATGGCGCAAAGATTTAGAGAAACAACTTAAAGAAGGAGAGGAGAAAGGAAAAGCAGAAGGATACAGTAAGCTTTTGAATCAACTCATTCAACCTAAGTTTAATGTAGAGCATCTTCTTGGCTATCAACTTTAACCATGGCACAACTACAACAAGTATCACACTTGCTAATGGATGCTCAAACGTTCGAAGAAATAAGAAATTCAATTTAAAGATTATGAATGATAAGGACAAGATGAAAACTTGTCTTTTTTTGTTTTTGTTCAAAAATTCATACATCATTAGAAAAAAATAACAGTAAATTTAAGAAGAGTGTTCATTGTGAATATTTTGTTTCAGATTCTTATATAAAACGACACAATTTTACACAGAATTAACAGAAATGTGTGTGTAACCGGTTTCTGTAAACAGTTTGTTAACGCATCGTTAAGAAGCTTTTACTTGCCTTGTTTTCAAGGAAATAACCGATATAATGATGCTCGAAAGGTAATTACCTGAAGGAGGATCTGCATGTTAAAGTTAGAGCACTTATGCAAATCATATGATGATGTAAAAATATTAAACGATATTTCCTTGGAAATAAATAAAGGAGAAATTGTTTCCATTCTAGGACCAAGTGGTTCAGGGAAAACAACCCTATTAAATTGCATCTTAGGCATTACAGATATTGATAAAGGATCAGTTATTTTTGAAGGAGAAGATTTAACTCATGTCTCTATGAAAGAGAGAGGGTTCAATATTGTTTTCCAAGATTATGCTTTATTTCCAAACTTAAATGCTTATGACAACATTATGTATGGATTGAAAAACAAACCTACTATATCCACACGCCAAGAAGTGAATGATTTGATCGATTTACTTGGATTATCTGCACACCTTGATAAACGTATTGATCAATTATCTGGAGGTCAAAAACAGCGTGTTGCACTTGCTCGAACAATGGTAATGAAACCCAAAATACTATTATTAGATGAACCCTTATCTGCACTAGATGGAGTGATTAAGGAAAGCATCAAAGAAAAGATCAAAACCATTGCGAAAGAATATCAATTGACAACTATTATTGTAACGCATGATCCTGAAGAAGCGCTTACGTTATCTGATCGCGTGTTGATTATGAAAGAGGGAAGTATTTCTCAATATGCAAAACCTCAGGATATTATCAATCAACCATCCAGCGATTTTGTAAGAGAATTTATTCTTCAACAATTAGAAATTAAACGTCATAATATCTATCAATTATTCGGAGAGCAATATGCTTAAGAAGTCTAGAGAATTAAAAATTATATATGCATTATTGGCATTGTTATTCTGTATCTTTCTATTGATGCCTGTAGCTACATTATTATACAAATCATTTGTAAGTGGAAATGAAATTTCACTTGCGAATTATACGGGCATGTTTCAATCAGGAAAGTTTATGATCGCCTTTAAAAATAGCTTTCTTGTTTCAGGAGTAGCAGCATTCGTTACGTTGTTACTTGCATTCTTATTAGCATATACAATCAATTTTACAAATGCATTCCCTAAGCTCAAAAAAAGCATTAAAGTTATCGCAACCATGCCTATGTTGTTGCCTACTATAACATATGGATTTGCGATTATATATACGTTTGGGAAACAAGGATTATTTACGAAATTGATTCATATACAATTCTTTGATATCTATGGGTTTTGGGGGTTATTAATTGCATATGTAATTTATACTCTTCCAATCGCTTTCTTGTTGTTGAATAATGCGATGCGTTATATTGATAAGAAATTTATAATTGTTTCGAAGATTATGCAAGACAATACTTGGAAACGTTTTATGATGACTACCATCATTCCTTTAATTCCTACACTAGCAGCTGCCTTCATTCAATCTTTCTTCCTATGTTTCACTGACTTTGGAATTCCTGCAGCTGTTGGAGGAGAATTCAATGTTGTTGCGACAACCTTATATAATGAAATGTTAGGCGCGATTCCAAACTTTGCTAATGGTGCCGTAGTTGCGATGATGATGTTATTGCCAAGTATCGCAAGTATTGCCATACTTCATTATTTAGAACGCTTCAATGTACGTTATCATAAAGTTACTGATATTGATTTACCAAAACATAAAATTAGAGATAGAATATGCTCCATTTCATCTTTATTCGTTCTTGGATTCATTGTTTCAATCTTTGCGGTGATTATCATACTTCCATTTATAAGTGAATGGCCATATGACGCAAGCTTTACACTTGATCATTTCGTGGATACGTTAACGTCAAGTAATTTGCTAGGAGTATACAAAAATTCACTACTTGTTGCATTAGGAAGCGCACTCTTTGGTACTGTTGTTGCTTATTGTAGTGCATTGATTACAATGCGTAGTAAATTATCGAAGTTTGCGAAAACATCCATCGATATTATGAGTAGTATCTCAAATTCCATTCCAGGTATGGTGATTGGTATTGCCTTCCTATTTATCTTTAGTGGAACGTCACTTCAAAACACCTTCTATATTATTATCATTTGTAATGTGATTCATTTCTTCTGTACGCCATATGTAATGGCAAAAAATACGTTGGGAAAAATGAATGCATCATTTGAAACAACTGCAATGTTGATGGGAGATAGTTGGTGGAAGACCATACGAAGAGTGGTTATCCCAAATTCAAAGAGCACTATTTTAGAAATGTTTGCCTATTATTTTACAAACTCTATGGTTACGATTAGTGCACTTATCTTTATCGTAGGGGCGAAAACAGCAGTTCTTACAACGAAGATTAAAGAATTACAGCACTTCGCCAAATTCGATGAAATCTTTGTATTATCTTTATTGATCCTTATTACGAACCTAATTGTAAAAGGACTTGTACAATTGTATGCACATAAAAAAGAAGGAAAACAAGTGGAAAAGAAATCCTTCAGTATTAAGAAGATTGTACTTGCGCTAGGAGCTGTAGTTTTATTAGCATTTACCTTTATCTTTGGGACATCCCAAGAGAAAGTTGTAATTTATTCCAATGCGGATGAAGAAGCATTAGTTGCGATACGTCATGCATTAGATGAGAATGGGTTCGCTGATCAATACATCTTGCAGTCCTTTGGGACAAGTGAACTGGGTGGAAAGCTGATGGCTGAAGGTTCTAATATAGAAGCAGACTTAATCTCTATGAGTACCTATTATGTAGATAGTGCACAAGAGAAACAAAACATGTTTGAAAAGCTTACCTTCCGTACAGATACCATACGTACCTATTCCGATTATGATACACCACTTACTGCCTTGGAAGGAGCTCTCATTGTAAATACACAATTCCTTGAGGAGAAGGGTTTAAGTATACCAACCTCTATAAAAGAATTAACCGATGATAAATATAAAGGCTATATATCCATCCCAGATATTAAGGCAAGTTCAACGGGATGGTTATTGGTACAAGCAATCCTAAATACATATGGAGAAGATGAAGGAAACATCATTTTAACGAAACTGTTAGATAATGTTGGACCTCATTTAGAATCCAGTGGTTCCGGTCCAATCAAGAAAGTTCGATCAGGAGAAGTTGGGATTGCATTTGGATTAAGACATCAAGCAATCGCAGATAGTAAAAAAGGATTACCAATTCAAGTTGTAGATCCAACTGAAGGAAATTATACCTTAACGGAATCTCTAGCCGTTGTTAAGAAAGAAAATAGCGCAACAGCAATGGCAATCGCAAGATGCATCATGGAAAATGCACGATCTGAATTGTTAGAAACTTATCCGACGACCCTCTATGAAGGAGAAGAAGTCGATCGTGATGTAGCTTCTACAAAACCAAGAATTTATAAATACCCTTTAACAGTAGACTTACTAAAAGAACACCAGACATTCTTTGAGGAATGCCAGAAATAGGAGAAGAAAATGAATACATACAAATTATTAACACCAGGACCACTTACGACAAGCGATACCGTAAAACAAGAAATGTTATTTGATCATTGTACATGGGATGATGATTACAAACAAATAACACAAAGAATTCGTAAAGATTTATTAACGATTGCACATGTGGATGAACGTACATATACAAGTGTTTTGATGCAAGGCTCAGGAACTTTTGGAGTAGAGAGTGCTATCTCTAGCATCCTACCCAAAGATGGTGCTTTATTGTTGTTAAGCAATGGTGCCTATGGAGAACGTATTGCAAAAATGTGTACTTATCATAACATCAAATGCATTCATATTGAACAAGCATACAATCTGATTCCAGATGCACAAAAAGCAGAAGAAGCATTAAAAGAACATAGTGAAATTACACATGTAGCTATGATTCACTCCGAGACTACGAGTGGCATTTTAAATGATATTCACACGATTGGAGAACTATGTGCGAAGTATCAAAAAACATTCATTGTAGATGCAATGTCAAGCTTTGGTGGTGTGGATATTGACTTATGTGAGGATCATATTGATTTCTTAGTAAGTTCTGCAAATAAATGTATTCAAGGAGTACCAGGCTTCTCCTTCATTATCGCAAATCGTGAAAAACTAATCGCATCAAAGGGAAATGCTCGTTCTTTATCTCTGGATTTATATGATCAGTGGGTTGGTATGGAGAAAGATGGAAAATGGCGTTATACATCTCCAACACATGTTGTTTTAGCCTTTGCGAAAGCCATGGAAGAATTAGAAGAAGAGGGTGGAGTAGCCGCAAGAAGCAAGCGCTATTACAACAACATGAAAACCTTGATTGACGAATTTGAAAAGCTGGGATTTAAACCCTATGTAGAAAAAGCTTATCAAGGACCAATTATCACCACATTCTTATATCCAAAAGGACAAAACTTTAATTTTCAATCTATGTACGATTATATCAAAGAGAGAGGGTATGCCATTTATCCAGGGAAGTTGACGGATGCGGATACCTTTCGAATTGGAACTATTGGTGAAATCTATGAAGAAGATATTCACACATTAACAAGTATTATGAAAGACTATATGAAGGGAGATAACAAGTAATGAAAATTAAGGCGGTTATATTTGATTGGGCAGGGACTACAGTAGATTATGGTTGTTTTGCGCCAGTAAGAACATTTATAGAAGTGTTTAAGGAATATGGAATTGATGTAACAATGGATGAAACACGACAACCTATGGGGATGTTAAAGTGGGATCATATTAAGACAATGTTGGCGATGCCTAATATAAAAGCACAATGGGAAAAGAAATATGGAAGAGCAAGTCAGGATTCTGATATTGATGAAATGCATAATAAATTCACTTCCAATTTATTGAAAATATTAGACCAATATTGTGAGTTAAAACCATATGCAAGGGAAGCAGTAGAAGCTTTACGTGCAACTGGTATTCGCATTGGTTCTACTACAGGATATACAGACGAGATGATGAATATTGTACTTCCGAAAGCAAAAGATAATGGTTATTCACCAGATTATTGGATTACTCCAAACAGTGTAAATAATTGCGGTCGTCCATATCCATATATGATTTTCCGTAACCTAGAAGCAATGCAAATAAAAGATGTACGCAGTGTTTTAAAGGTTGGAGATACAATTTCAGATATTGAAGAAGCAAAAGCTGCTGGTGTATTAGCTGTAGGTATTCTAGAAGGTAGCTCATTGATGGGATTGAGTGAAGAAGAATATAAAAACTTGAACGTTGAAGAACAAGAAGCGTTGATTAAGAAACTAACAAGAGAATATCGAGAAGCAGGAGCAGATTTTATCCTTTATAATTTAAAAGAACTTCCAGCATTGATTCAATCCATTGCATAAGCATCCAAAATGGGTGCTTTTTTTCTTTAGAGTTGTGCCTATATCATTGACAAAAAAAGGAGTTTATCATATAGTTAGAATACTAACAGTTAGTTAGCTAATTATTGAGGAGGAGACTTATGGAATTGCCATTTCACATGATGATGTTTAAAACATATCATGCTCAACGAAATAAAATAAGACAAAATATGAGTGCCTATGGATTATCTCCAGGACAGCCTAAAGTGTTACGTTATTTACATTCTCATGAGGATTGTATGTTAAAAGACATTGCTTATAATTGCGATGTAGAACCAGCAACTGTTTCAAAAATATTGAACAATTTAGAAGAAAACGGAATGCTTACAAGGGAGATTGTGAAAGATAATAAAAGAGCTCTATCTTTAAGAATCACGAAGAAGGGTGAAAAAGCTCTAGATTTATGGAGTAAGCACTGTGATGAGGTAGAAGAAAAATCATTAGAGGGATTTAGCACAGAAGAAAAAGAACAGTTTAAGCTGTTTCTTTCTAGGATGTATCAAAATTTAACAGATCGAACATTTGAATAGGGAGGTGTAAGTATGTTAAAGAGAATGTTTCCTTTTATGAAAAAGTATAATCGCTATTTAATTATCAGTTGCATTTGTGTAATTACGGAAACGATTTTTGAATTGATCATTCCTTTGATTATGGCAGATATTATTGATGTTGGTGTAGCCAATGGGGATAAGGAGTACATTCTAGTAAAGGGGGCGCAGATGATAATTTGTTCATTGATTGCGCTTGTATTAGGAATCCTATATGCTCGTTATGCCGCAACTGCAGGACAAGGATTTGGCGCAGAGCTTAGAAAGGCAGAATTTGAAAAAGTACAAAGTTTTTCCTTTTCAAATACGGATCACTTTTCTACTTCGTCTTTGATTACACGATTAACGAGTGATGTAACCATCTTACAAACTGCCATTAGTAATGGTATTCGTCCCTTTGTACGAAGTCCTGTTATGTTGTTGACTGCATTGGTATTAACCTTTTCCATCAATGCGAAACTCGCAATTATCTTTGTGGTTGCGATTCCCATTTTAACCGTAGGACTATTTATCATTGTTCATAAAGTAGGTCCATTGTATCGTATGATGCAAGGTTCGATAGATAAAGTAAATACCATTGTACAAGAGAATTTGAATGCGATACGTGTGGTGAAGTCCTATGTCAAAGGGACCTATGAAAAAGAAAAGTTTGAGAACGTAAATGACGATCTACGTTTTTCAAGTGAAAAAGCATTTCGTACTTCCGTTTGGAATATGCCTTTGTTTCAAATCGTAATGTATGGAACCATCATATGTATTCTTTACTTTGGTGGGAATATGATCTTTGCGGGTACCATGCAAGTTGGAGAATTAACAGGATTTTTAAGTTATGTTTTACAAATCTTAAATTCTTTAATGATGTTATCGGGTGTGTTCTTAATGTTAACAAGATCACTTGCGAGTTGTGAAAGAATCGTGGAAGTACTAGATGAACCACTTGATATTATTGATACCAAAGAATCCAACAAAGTAATCACACAGGGATCTATTTCTTTTGAGCATGTATACTTTAAATACAAAGAAGATGCGCAAGAGTATGTGTTAAGTGATATCTCTTTACGTATGCCAAAAGGCTCTACAACAGGGATATTAGGAGGAACAGGATCTGCGAAAACAACGCTTGTGCAATTAATTCCACGTTTGTATGATGTGTTTGATGGTCGTGTGTGCATCGATGGTATCGATGTTAAAGAGTTTTCAATCTCACATCTACGAGACGCAGTGGGTATGGTTTTACAAAAAAACACATTGTTTTCTGGTACGATTATGGAAAATCTATTATGGGGCAATGAACATGCAAGTGAAGAAGATATTGCTTGGGCATGTCGTGTTGCGTGTGTAGATGAATTTGTGAAGGATTTTCCTGAAGGATATGATACGGATTTAGGACAAGGGGGAGTAAATGTATCAGGCGGACAAAAACAGCGCTTATGTATTGCGAGAGCATTATTAAAACATCCAAAAGTATTCATATTAGATGATTCTACAAGTGCAGTTGATAGTGCTACAGAAGCACAAATCAAAGAAGGCTTGGCATCCTTAAAAGATACAACCAAACTGATCATTGCCCAACGTGTAAGTAGTGTTATGCACGCTGATCAAATCGTTATATTAGAAGATGGGAAAATCCATGCGATTGGAACACATGAACAACTCCTTGAAACAGATCCTATTTATCAGGATATCTACACATCTCAACAGGAAGGGGTTGGTTTATAATGGCAAAACAGATTTCGAATAAAAAGCCTAAACATATGAAAAAAACAATGTTTAACTTCCTGCATTATATGGGAAGACATAAGTTCTCCTTGTTATTGGTCGCAATTCTTGTGGTGATTAGTGCCGCAGCGAATTTGTATGGAACCTATTTGGTAAGTCCTATTATCGATCAATATATCCTGCCTAAGAATTATCAAGGATTTACGAAAGCCATTTTGTTTATGGCAGGGATGTATGCCAGTGGGGCATTGTGTACAGCTTTCTATAAACAGATGATGACACATACCTCTTCAAAAATTGTAAAGGAAATACGTGCAGATTTATTTTCTAAGATGCAAAAACTTCCTTTGAAATTCTTTGATACCAATGCACATGGAGATATCATGAGTCGTTTTACAAATGATTTAGATACCATTCAAGATGCGATGAACAATTGTTTCGATAATTTGATTCAAAGCTTCACTATGATTGTGGGAACCTTGATCGCAATCTTTATCTTAAATTGGCGTTTATCTCTTTTGGTTGTGTTCTTTATGATTGTGATGTATTATCTAATTCAATATTTTAGTAAGAAGAGTAAATATTATTTTACACATCAACAACGTGCTATGGGTGTGCTTAATGGGTTTATTGAAGAAATGGTAGATGGAGTAAAGGTGGTAAAAGTCTTCAATCATGAACAGGCTAATTTTAAAGAGTTTGAGACAAGAAATGAAGCTTTACGTATAGCTTCTACACAAGCCTTGACCTATTCTGGAAGAACGATTCCCACGGTAGTTTCTTTATCCTATTTCAATTATGCGATTGTTGCCTGTGTTGGAGGCTTCTTCGCAATCCATGGACAAATTGAACTTGGTGCCTTAGCTTCCTATTTGATTTATGTACGACAAACAGCTTTACCAATCAATCAATTCACTCAACAATTGAACTTTATTCTAGCCGCTATGGCTGGGGCAGAGCGTATCTTTGCGATGATGGATGAACAAGAAGAAGTGGATGATGGAAAAGTTACACTAACGCGTGTGCGTATGTTAGAGGATGGAAGTTGTCATGAGTGTGAAGAATATACAGGACATTGGGCATGGAGACATCCTAGAAGTAATGGAAAAATAGAACTTGTACCTTTACAAGGAGATGTTCGCTTTCATGATGTAGTTTTTGGATATGAACCAGGTGTTACCATTCTAAAAGGAATTCAATTATATGCGAAACCTGGACAAAAAATAGCATTTGTAGGAAGTACAGGTGCTGGGAAAACAACCATTACCAACCTCATCAATCGTTTCTATGACATTGAAAGTGGTAGTATCACATACGATGGAATCGATGTAAAACTCATACGTAAAGAGGATTTAAGACGTTCTATTTCCATTGTTTTACAAGATACCCATTTGTTTACTGGAACGATTGCGGACAATATTCGTTATGGGAATTTGCATGCGAGTATGGATGATGTAATAGAAGCCGCCAAACTTGCGAATGCACATTCCTTTATCAAACGTTTACCAAAAGGGTATGATACGATGTTGTCTGGCGATGGTGCAAACCTTAGTCAAGGCCAACGCCAATTACTAGCCATAGCACGAGCTGCGATAGCAAATCCTCCGGTTCTTATTTTGGATGAAGCAACCAGTTCCATCGATACACGTACAGAGAAGTTAATTGAAAAAGGAATGGATCGATTGATGGAACATCGTACAGTGTTTGTAATTGCGCATCGTTTATCAACGGTACGAAATTCTGATGCGATTATGGTATTGGATCATGGCGAAATCATAGAGAGAGGAAGTCATGATGAATTGCTAGAACAAAAGGGTACGTACTATAAGTTATATACTGGACAGTTTGAATTATCATAAAAAATCAAACCTATAAACGAAGAAAAAGCTTGGATGAAAATTCAAGCTTTTTTAATGTGCATATTTTGTACATGTATCTTAATTGCTATATTATGCTAGTTAATTGAGTTGAAATGCAACTTAGCATAAGGCCTATTGTAAGGGATTTTCATCTTTTCTATAATCAAGGTGTGAAAGGGAGGTTTATATTATGTATGCAATTGAAGTAAACGATATGAAGAAAAGTTATCAGGATGTACATGCGGTAAATGGAATTAGTTTTCATGTAGAACAAGGAGAACTCTTTGGATTTTTAGGAATCAATGGGGCAGGGAAATCTACCACCATTAATATGTTATGTACATTATTTCCTCCAACCAGTGGAAGTGCAAGGGTTTGTGGCTATGAATTAGGAAAAGAGGATGATGCCATTCGAAAACAAATAGGCATTGTATATCAACGAGATTGTTTAGATGAATTGTTGAGTGTAAAAGATAACCTGTTAATTCGAGGTTCTATGTATATCAACAATAAGAAAAAACTACAAGAACAATTACTACACGTCACTAAGATATTAGATTTAAAAGATCTTTTAAATCGTCCATTTGGGAAGTTATCTGGTGGACAAAAACGACGTTGTGAAATAGCGAGAGCACTCATGCATGCACCTAAAATTTTGTTTTTAGATGAACCAACAACGGGATTAGATCCTGCAACTAGGAAAGTTGTATGGGATTGTATCGATACGTTAAGAAGAGAAAGTGATATGAGCGTTTTCCTGACAACACATTATATGGAAGAGGCCGCCAAAGCAAATCATATTGCGGTGATTGATCAAGGTGTATTAAAAGAATTTGGAACACCCTTTGAATTAAAGAACAAGTACGCAAAAGATCAATTGATCGCATACCCGCTAGAAGAAGAGAAATTACAAGAATACTTAAATGAGCACAAATATAGTTATGCAAGATATGATCATGTATTCACAATTCCAATGAAAGATACAAAAAGTGCGATTCCTTTATTGAAAGATATAGAATCATTTTTGGAAGGATTTGAAATGATACAAGGAAACATGGATGATGTGTTCTTAAACATTACTGGAAGAGCACTGGAGAAGGGGGTGTAGATATGTCATTATTGTATTTAGTAAAACGAAATATGTTGTTGTACTTTAAAGATAAAGCCTCTTTATTCTTTTCTTTATTATCTGTGTTAATGGTGCTTTTGTTGATGGTTGTATTTTTAGGAGATATGAATAAGGATTCCTTATTAGAAGCGTTAGAGAAGATAAAGGGTGTCGCAACTACAACAGCAGATGAACAAAATGCGGAGTATGTTGTGTTGATGTGGACAATCGCTGGTATGTTAGCGGTGAATAGTTTTACTGTTCCATTATCGATCATAGGAATATATGTACAAGATAGACAATATCATAAGCTAGAAAGCTTTTATTGTGCGCCTATTTCTAGAATGAAACTATTATGTGGATATTTAATTGCGGCAATCATCAATGGTATGATTATGTGTACAATTACTTGTTTATTATCTTTTCTGTATGTATCTATGCAAGGGCATCCTTTCTTGGATGCGCTGGGTTGGGTACAAGTATATGGAATGTTGTTGGTTAGTGTGAGTGTATCCAGTGCATTGGTGTTAATCGTATCCCAATTTGTAATTACGAGTAATGCTTGGGGTTCTTTTGGGACCATTGCAGGTACTTTGATTGGTTTTCTAGGTGGTATTTATTTACCGATGACAATGTTACCGAACGTTGTACAAAACATTTTGCGTAGTTTGCCGTTTCTACACCAAGCAAGTATGTTACGAAGTGTGTTTACACAACAAAGTGTTGAAAGAATATTTAAAGGTTTACCTAGTGATGTGATGAGTGTATATAAAGAAAACATGGGAATCAGTGTGCAAGTATTCGATCAAACAATATCGCCATCGATGCAGGCTCTATTGCTTGTTGGTTGTGGTATAATAGCATTAAGCATCGCAGTTTATGTATTAAAGAAAAGAGCATCGTTCGATCGATAGAAAGGAGGTCGCTGTGAAAATTATCATTGAAGATAAAAAAGATCCAAAAGATGAAGATTGTATTATCATTCGTTGTGATACAATGGATGAATCGATACTAAGTTTGATTCAACGTCTCAAAGTACAAGAAGAGAAATTCACTGCTATGCAAGGGACGTCTATTCAACGAATTGATCCAAAGGATGTTTTCTATTTTGAATCTGTAGATAACAAAACATTCCTTTATACACAAACGCAAGTATATGAAATAAAACAGCGCCTTTATGAGATAGAAGAGAATTATAAAGGAGGAGATTACTTGCGTGCCTCCAAATCGATTATTATCAATCTTACAAAGATTCATCATTTATCCCCAGTCATTGGAAGTCGTTTAGAGGCAGTGCTTATGAACAATGAAAAAATTATTATATCTCGACAATATGTTGCGCAACTAAAAGCGTTGTTAGGGTTGTGAAGGGAGGAATATGAAAATGAGAAAATTAAAAGACTTACTGTTTACATTTTCCTGTGTGACGACAGGTTCTCTGATTATGGCAGCCATTTTCATCTCCATTTTTTATGAGGAAAATGATGTAAATGCAAGTATTTTATGGCAGATACTATTCACAAGTGCAGTTTGTTGTTTAGGGAATTTCTTATATCCACAAAGAAAATTAACAAAAAAACAACTCTATTTCTCCCATGTAGTTCATTATTTGTATGTGGTGTGTGTAGTGATCGGTTCTGGATTATATTTTGATTGGTTTCAGTGGACACAACTTCATATGGTATTTGCGATGTTGGTATCCATCACGATTGTATTTGTAACAATTATGTACATTGTGTATGAACAATCCAAAAGAGAAACAATGAAAATGAACGAGCGACTCCAAGAGTACAACAAGACTCATCATGTACCGTAGACCATTTTATATGGTCTTTTTCGTATATGGATATATTTGGTATTAAAAACTAGATTGACTAATTATGCGAATTATAATATACTGTAAGCATAATCATAATATTTCATTTGAAAATATAGTTGGAGGTTTATTATGAATACACAAAAAATCGCTATCCTTGTAGATTCCTGTTGTGATGTACCAAAAGATTATGCGCAACAATATGGAATGTACGTGATCCCTTTAAAAGTTATCTATCAAAACGCTGAATATTTAGATGGAGTAGATATCACTGCTGAAGAAGTATATCGTGGTTTATCAAAAGAAGTACCTAAGACATCCCTTCCTTCAGGACAAGATATTCAAGAAATCTTTGATCAAATCAAGGCAGATGGATATGAGAAAATAATTGCAGTAACCATTTCTAGTGGATTGAGTGGAACTAATAATATGGTGCACTTAATTGCGGATGATAATACGGATTTAGATACTTTTATTTTAGATACTAAGAATATCTCCATCGGCGCAGGGTTTCATGCAATTCAAGCGGCACGTTATATAGAAGAAGGATTATCTTTTGAAGATATCCAAGTGAAATTAGAAGCGGGTATTAAAAAATGTAAAGTGTTCTTCGTTGTGGAAACACTAGAATACTTACAAAAGGGTGGTCGTATTGGTTTAGTTGCCTCTCTATTTGGAAATGCATTGAATTTAAAACCGATTATCTCTTGTAATGAAGATGGTATTTATTATACGGTATCAAAAGTACGTGGTCGTAAACAATCAATTTCAAAGACAAAAGACTTGGCGTTAGAGTTTGCTGGAAATCATAAGAAATATAATGTTTCCATTGTAAATGGAGATGCGCAAGATATCTCTGATGAAATAAAGGCAAGTATCTTACCAAAATTACCAAATCTTGATGTTTATGTAGAAAAGCAATGTTCTCCAGCTTTGGGTGTTCACACCGGACCTGGAACAATTGGTATTTGTGTACAAGTGTTAGAAGATTAAGAAACTGCAGAATTTGCAGTTTTTTTTCTTGACTTAGAGTGAACTCCAAGGATTATAGTAAGAATATAGTTGAAGGATGGTAAATACATATGAACAAAGAAGTTGTAGTCTTAACAGGGGCGGGTTCTATTGGAGTCGCAATTATACGAAGGATTGGAGTTGCTAAATCAATTGTGATTGCGGATGTATCTTTGCGCCAAGCACAGGAGGTTGTACAAAACTTATCCAATGCAGGATATGAAGCATATGCGCATCAAGTCGATATTTCATCAAGAATATCAATACAAAAACTCATAGCTTATGCGAAAACATTAGGACATATCAAGTATTTTGTAAATGGTGCAGGGGTATCTCCATCACAAGCATCGATAGAAACAATTTTGAAAGTAGACTTATATGGAACAGCAATATTGTCAGAAGAGTTTGGTAAGGTTATAAGCTATGGTGGAGCAGGACTTATTATTTCTTCACAGTCGGGACATCGTTTACCCGCGCTTCAAGAACGTGAGAATGCTTTATTAGCGCTTACTCCAAGTGAGGAATTGATGAGTTTAGATATGTTACAAAAGGATAAGATAAGAGATACATTACATGCGTATCAACTTGCGAAACGAGCAAATGTATTACGTGTACAAAAAGAGGCGTTGCTATGGGGTGAAAAAGGAGCTAGAATCAATTCTATTAGTCCAGGTATTATCATAACTCCGCTTGCGAATGATGAACTTCACGGAGTAAGAGGAGAATTCTATAGGAACATGTTAAACGCATGTCCTGCGAAAAGAGCTGGAACACCAGATGAAGTAGCGGGTGTAGCGGATCTTTTGATGGGAGTTCATGGAAGTTTTATTACAGGTAGTGATATTTTAATGGATGGGGGAGCCACAGCGAATTTCCTTTATGGAAAGGATTGATTATAGAAAATCGCATAAGAAAAGCATATGGGTTTTGCCATATGCTTTCATTATTTATTCATCAATTTCGATATCTAAGAATTCCGCAATACTCTTTACGTCTTTATCTCCACGACCTGAAACAGTGACACAAAGAATACTGTCTTTTGGCATTGTTGGAGCTAATTTCATAACATAGGCTAAAGCGTGTGAACTTTCAATCGCTGGAATAATACCCTCTGTTTTTGTTAGATATAAGAAAGCATCAACAGCTTCTTTATCTGTAATCGAAACATACTCGGCTCTCTTTATTTCATCAAGATAAGCATGTTCAGGACCTACACCTGGATAATCTAATCCAGCTGAAATGGAATATACAGGAAGTACTTCACCTTTTTCATCTTGTAAGAAAATGGTTTTCATTCCATGTAAGACACCTGTTTTTCCTTTTGCGAGTGTTGCGGCATGATCTGTAGTATCAAGTCCTTTACCAGCAGCTTCACAGCCTATCAGTTTTACGTCTTTATCATCAATGAAATCATAGAATGAACCAATGGCATTACTTCCTCCACCGATACATGCGACAACTACATCGGGTAATCTTCCTTCTTTTTCTAAACACTGTGCCTTCATTTCTTCTGAAATGATTTTTTGAAAATCACGTACAATTGTTGGATATGGGTGAGGACCAACAGCAGAACCTAATAAATAGAACGTATCCTCACAGTTTTCTACCCATGCGTTTAACGCTTCATCGACCGCATCTTTCAAAGTTCTTGTACCTGTGGTAACCGCATGCACCTTAGCACCTAGTAATTCCATCTTAAATACATTCAAGGATTGACGGCGTGTATCTTCTTCTCCCATATAAATATCACATTCCATATCAAATAGGGCTGCGGCAGTAGCGGTTGCGACACCATGTTGACCCGCTCCTGTTTCTGCGATTAACTTCTTTTTCCCCATATATTTTGCGAGCAAAGCTTGCCCTAGTACATTGTTGATTTTATGTGCACCTGTATGATTTAAATCTTCACGCTTCATATAGATTTTAGCGCCACCAAGATCCTTTGTCATTTTCTCTGCGTAATATAGTAAAGAAGGACGATTTGCATATTCACGATAATAGTAAGATAAGTCCTCTTGAAATTTTGGATCATCTTTTAATCGATCATAAGCCTCTTCTAATTCATTTAATACCTTTATCAATTTCTCTGGAGCGTATTGTCCTCCAAATTCTCCAAACATACCTTTATTCATATATTTATCTTCCTTTTCTTGCCACTTGGCAGTATTTATACGTTGTAAATATAAGAACTCTGCCATCGTTTTGCGTGTATTATCATAACGCACCATCCTCTCTTTTCAGGATGCATAAGAGTGAGTATAAAAAAATCCCTCGTCGCTATTTTCATAGGACGAAGGATGTCTTCGTTATGCCACCTATTGTGTGAAAGTCACTCTTATACAAACACCATCATGTCTGTTTCCTTCGATAACGCGGGAATAGCGTCATAAGCTACTAAACGTATTGTTCACCTATGCTTCTATCAGGCCCATTCACATATGACGTTCGTGTTGAATTTCCACCTTCATCAACTCTCTATCTCGTTCATACACATATTACTCTTCCTGAATCAAACGAATTTGTTGTCTTGATTATAAAACGGAAGAAACCTAATGTCAACAAGAAAACGAAAATTATTTCAATTAACTTACATCTCTTTTCATTTATTTACATAAAAATGTTGACAATTTTCATACAATCTATTATACTGAATCTATTCAACAGCAATGAAAAGAAATAGTACACAGTTGTACCATCATAGAGAGTTCTTGGTTGGTGTAAAAGAACATGGGATATTGTGGAACACGTCTTGGAGCTGCAGATGCGAACAAAGAGTAGTGTCTGCCGGTACAGCCGTTATACGATGAACAAGTACATGGTACTTGATGAGGTCAATATCGTGAGGTATTGATAAATTGAGGTGGAACCACGCAAGTCATAAGACTTTCGTCCTCTAGTGAATGCTAGTAGGAGGAAAGTCTTTTCTTTTCATGAAGGAAAGCAAAAAGAGGAGGAATTGATATGAAGAAATTAGTTGTTACAGGATTGGCATTGTTGATGGCAATAGGAATGAGTGCATGTGGAAGTTCAGATAGTGTAGAAACTATGAGCAAAGATACGTTGATTGTGGGAATTGATGATACTTTTGCGCCAATGGGTTTTAAAAAAGATGGAAAACTTGTTGGTTTCGATGTAGAAATGGCACAAGCAGTCGCAAAAAAATTGGATAAGAAAGTGGAATTCCAAAACATTGACTGGGATCTAAAAGAAACAGAATTAGATGCTGGTAATATCGATTTGATTTGGAATGGATATTCCGTAACGGAAGCTCGTAAAGAACAGGTATTATTCTCAGATGCATATATGGAAAATCGCCAGATGATCATCACTACAGATAAAACAGGAATTAAATCAAAGGCAGATTTAAAAGGAAAAACAGTTTCCGTACAAAAGAATTCAAGTGCATATGATGCAGTTATGAAAGAAGAAGCTTTCGTAAAAGAATTAAAAGATGGAAAACTTGTACAGTTTGATACCAATAACGATTGTTTCATGGATTTAGAATCTGGAAGAAGTGACGCAATTGTTGTGGATGAAACATTAGCACGTTATTATGTAAAACAACAAGATAACGGAATTAACTATGTATACCTTGATGAAAACTTTGGTACAGAAGAATATGCTGTAGGTATGCGTAAAGCAGATAAGGATTTATGCGAGGCAATTAACAAAGCGATGAAAGAATTGAAAGACGATGGAACATACGATAAAGTAAAAGCAGAATGGTTTAAATAATATACATGAGCATGTTTATGGATTTATTACCCTCCTTTATGGAGGGTTTAAAGATTACATTGTTTTTCTGGGTAGTGACATTAGTAGGGTCTTTCCTATTTGCACTACCTATGGTTTATATTCGTTTATCTAAAAATCGCTTACTTTCTTCAATCGTTCGTTTTTATATTTATATTATGAGAGGAACACCACTCTTATTACAGTTGATGTTTGTCTATTTTGGATTGCCATTTCTTGGGATTAAAATGGATCGTATGGAGGCTGCACTTGTGGCATTCCTATTCAACTATACCGCATATTTTACAGAGATATTGCGTGGAGGAATACAGTCCATTGATGGTGGACAAGTGGAAGCTGCCAAAACCCTTGGTTTTTCTTCTCGTTATACCTTCTTACACATTTTAATGCCACAAGCATTAAAGAATTGTATTCCTTCTTTCATTAATGAAAGTTTGACTTTATTAAAGGATACTTGCCTTGTTTCAATTCTTGGAATCGATGAATTGTTACGTTATGCAAAAATAGCTGCAGGTACTTATGCCACTGTTATGCCATTTGTATATGTAGGTATTATTTATTTACTATTGAACATTCCAATCGCAAGAGGACTGAATGTAATTGAAAAACGCTTGAATTACTACTAGGAGGAAACATGATGAAAATACAAATAGAAAATTTATGTAAATCCTTCAAAGAAAATCAGGTACTTACGGATTTGAATTTGAATGTGGACGACAAAGAAATCGTTGTTTTGATGGGTTTAAGTGGCAGTGGTAAAACAACCTTATTACGTTGCCTTTGCGACTTGGAACAAGCAGATAGTGGTAGTATTTGTATCAATGGCAATTATCTTTTGAAAGATGGAGTCATTGCGGATAAGAAAGAAAAACAAACAATATGTAGGGATATCGGTCTTGTCTTTCAAAACTATCAATTGTTTCCACATCGTACCGTATTACAGAATTTGATGGATGCGCCATTGTATCATAAGTTGATGAGCAAAGAAGAAGCAAAAACAAAAGCATTGGAATTGTTATTTCGCTTACAAATACAAGATAAAGAGGGAGCCTATCCTAATACCTTAAGTGGTGGACAAAAACAACGTGTAGCTATCGCTAGAGCTTGTATGTTACAGCCTTCCGTCTTATGCTTTGATGAACCTACGAGTGCATTAGATGTAGAATCCATTGCCTCAGTTACATCCATTATCAAAGATTTAAGTAAAGATATGGCAATTTTAATCATCACACATGATGAAGGATTTGCGAAAACAGTAGGTACAAGAGTAATCCGCATCAATGATATCAATAAGAAAACAACAAAATAATATAAAACACCCCATTTTGCGTTTGCAGGATGGGGTGTTCTTTATAAAAGTGGCAGTTGCATTTGTTCATTAGGAACAACAGATTTATATCCGTTGATAATATCTTTCATCTTATATACGATCCCATACTTCTCACATTCCTTTTTAAAGATGTTCCATAGACGTCTTGCGTCTGGTACATCACAAGAGTAAGTTTTATGATATCGCTGTTCGTACAATTCCATTTTCCCTGGGAAATAATGATTCAGCTGATGGTAAAAATAATCGCGTTGATAAGCACGTAAAGTAACACCCAATCCAGGATAAATAAACTTTGCATGATGAATGTGTGCTAGGTATACGATTTGACGAATGTTTTCTTCTGTATCATTGATAAATGGTAAAAGCGGCATAAATAGGATTCCTGCATATATTCCATGCTCATGCATCGCATCGAATATTTTAAAGCGCTCAGAACTTAATGGTGCATTGGGTTCAATGATCTTACCAAGCTCATCATCTGCACACGTAATCGTAACTTTAATGATGCTAGGATATTGTCTAGCAATATGGGCAATCAAATCAATATCGCGTAATATTAAAGTACTCTTGGTATCAATACCAATACCAAATCCATATTTATCAATCAGCTGTAAAGCACCTCGTGTGATCTCTTTCTCTTTTTCAAAAGAGTTGTAGGTGTCTGACATTGCGCCAATACCTATAGTTCCTTTTCTGCGCTTTCGAGAAAGTTCTTTTTCTAATAGTTCTAGTTCATTCTCTTTTCCTCGTACGATATCAAAGTTTTCCACTTGATAACATGCACTTCTAGAATCGCAGTAGATACACCCATGGTTACAGCCTTTATATAAATTCATATTGAAATCCATTCCAAACCAAGAGAACTTTTGATAACCATTTTGAATAGAGGTCCCACCTTGTAGAAGACTTTTGGATTTGATATATTGGAACTCTGGTTTCTCTTTAATTAGGATTGGTACATATAATTCGATAATAGAGTCTTCTCGATTGAAGTGAAAATCACTTGTATACTTTTCATAGTATTGAATAGTACCTATTTTTCGTGTTAGTTTTGAACTAGGTAAAATATCTTCGAATAATATGCGAATACTTTCACTTAAATGTTTCATATCCCCACGATGAATATATTTTAAATAATGTCCTCTTGGAATATGATATAAACGAAAGGTAATAGGATAGTTTTCTTTTGATGGAATACCACATACATAATGTAGATGTTCATCTTCTCGATGGGTAATGCCATATTTCACAAATTCCATCCCTTGTGTTAAGTGATAAGTTTTGATATCTTGTTGGAAAGAACGCCAAAAGGAAGTCGCAATCTTTTCATTTTCCACAAGAGAGGTTGTTAGTTTTTCGCTTTTTGTCAAAACAAAAATATCATCGATAAAACATACTTCATAGCTATTTTCCATAAACTAGTCCTCGTAATTCGCCAAGGCTTGTCGATAACGATGTATCAATTCTTCTTTCAGGAAAGCGGGTTCCATGATTTGTATACCTGATCCATAGCCCATAAAATAGCTATACACCCATTCACCTGGTGGAAAAGCAATTTTAAGGAGTAAGGAACCATCTTCTTGTTTTGTATAGTGCTCAGGGGTATATTCATCATAAATGCGATAGGAAAGAGAAGCATCTACTTTTGCGACAATGTGGATATAGTCTTTTTTATCATAATGATACATCGCCTCAACATCTTCTTCAATAATTTCATGGGTAGAATCTTTCATAGATTTCTCTATGTTTTCCATTCGTAATAATTTAAACATCCGTTGATCATTGCTATCTAAACAATAGGCAATAAGATACCAACTTTGTCCTTTGAACATTAAACGTAAGGGTTCAACTTCACGCACTTTGCATGTTCCATAGGAATTATAGTAGGTGAATGTCACAACTTTTCGTTGTAAGATTGCATCCTTTAAAATTTTAAAGTAGGAACTATTATTTGTTAGGCCTCCCCAATCACTAAAATCTACATCAATCCAACTGACTTGTTCTTTTTGAAATTGAGCAGATAGTTTGGTAAGAAGGGAAGATACATCGCTTTGATCTGCCATATGATAGCTTTGTAAAGCCGATAAAAGGTGCTGCTGTTCTTCATCGTTTAATAACGATTTGGACAAGGTATAATCTTCCATTAGAAAGATACCGCCATTGTTTCCTTTGTTTGTATATAACGGGATTCCTGCCATGGATAAGGCATCAAGATCTCGATAGATGGTACGCGTACTTACTTCAAAGTGCTCTGCCAATTCTTTGGCAGTAACGCGTTTCTTTTGTAATAGGATGTATGTAATTTCAAACAATCGTTGTATTTGCATAAGAATTCCTCCTGTTGTCTTTATTGTATCAAAGTTAATATGACAAGTACATGTCATATTACAACACTTTTCTTTTATAAAGGTTGGTGTTATCATAAATAGGAAAGAAGGATGATGAATATGAATGAAGCAATTATAAAAAACAAAATCATAGAATATGCAGAGAATATGTTACAACCAAGTCTTGTGGAAGATGCGAACATGCAAGATAGCATTACAGATGAACATGGAACTACAAATGTTTGGTTGGTAGAATGTGATACAGGGGAAGAATACTTTGTGTTAGAAGGCGATATGCCTAGTAATATCTTCAAGAAAAGTGGTATTTACACAAGCAGTGAACAAGTATATGAAGCTTATCTGGATGTTTTCGAAGAAGGAGAAAAGAAGGAGTCATCCATCGATCGTTTTACTTATCTATAGCGTTATCTTACTTTATATCAATTATGTATGATATAATTATGATAATTAGATATCAGAATTGTCGATATGATAATAAGGAAGAGGTGCATATATATGAAAATTGCTATTTTAACAGATAGTGGTTGTGCTTTATCACCAAAAGAAGGACTAGAAAAAGGAATTTACATTCTACCTTTGCAGGTGGTGGATGGGGATCAGACATTTCGAGATAGTGTAGAAATTACGACGGAAGATTTGTACGAGCGATTACGTAAAAATCATACGCCCAAGACAAGTTTACCAATCCTAAGCGATATTAAAGAAACAATTGATAACATAAAAGAGGCGGGGTTTGATGAGATTATCGCATTGCCTTTATCTTCAGGTTTATCTAGTACGTTTAACTCTATCCGTGTGGTAGCCCAAGATGCGAATATTACAATCACGCATATTGAAAATTATACAACGTGTGATTTGCAATATCATTCCGTGCAGTTGGCGAAGCAATATGTAGATGAGGGATTAAATGCAAAAGAAATCAAAGAAAAACTAGAACATAAAATACAACGTAGTGGTACTTTGATTTTACCAAATGATATTCAACATTTAAAACGAGGTGGTCGTTTAACACCGTTAGCTGCAGCTGCAGCAAGTCTTTTAAAAATCAAACCAATTCTAAAAATTGATCCATCTACAAATGGGAAAATCGATGTCTTTTCAAAAGTACGTACAGAAAAAAAGGCACAACTAGTCGCAATAGAGTATATAAGTGAACAGATGAAAGAGTCAGAAGGATGCGTGTATGTAATTCATTCGGATAATCTTGCGAAAGCGCAAGAAATTCGCAAAGAACTCAAGGATAGAAATCCACAACTTGAAATTCATATTCATACGATCTGTGCGGTTATCGCAGCCCATACAGGATTGGATTGTATTGCGATTCAATACATTGAAAAATAGATTAAATTATACGAAATAGGAGGAGTTTTTATGTTAGAGTTTCGTTATGATACACAATTATTAATCGAAGGTAAGAATCTTAATGAAGACAGTATCAATGCATATTTTACAGAGAATTTTAAAGGGGATTGTTTGTTAGCGGTAGGAGATGAAGAACTTATTAAGATTCACTTTCATACCAATGAACCATGGGATGTATTAAAGTATTGTTCTACCATTGGAGAAATATATGATATCGTGATTGAAGATATGGAACGACAATCCAATGGGTTAAAAGGTTAAAAGATTCATAATTTATAAGCGTAAAATGGGGAAAACAAATGAATTAAATTTCAGGAGGGTTTTATGCGTAAATTAAAAGTAGTAGTAGGTTTTGTTTTATTGTTTTTATTGGCGAATATTCCACAAAGCAATATGGAAGCACATCCAGGAAGAACGGACGGAAATGGCTGTCATACATGCCGAACAAATTGTGAAAAATGGGGATTACAATATGGAGAATATCATTGTCACAATGGAGGTTCTACAAATGATACACCACAAAGCAGTGGAAATAATAATACATATGTTGCGCCACAACCACAAGTTGAACAACCGAGTGTAGATTATGAAGCCATTGGTAAAAATGATGGATATGCTTTTAAGAAAGATCATCCCAATGCGACTTTAGAAGAAGCAACTTATACCTATCAAGATGCGAGCTACAAATCATCTTTTGAAGAAGCATTTCATAGTGCAGAAGCAGAACTTGAACAAACAAGTAAAACTGCCGCAATAAGTGCAGGGACTAAGGATGCGACTTCCTATGATACATATCAACTCGATTCTGTTTCGAATGAATATATGAAAAGCGTATATGAAACAAATTATAAAACAGCATTCGACACAGAAGTAGGACGGATTAAACGTGAATTAGACGCAACTGCAAAAGAATATGCCTATGCCTCTGTGTTTGGTATTCAAAAGAATGAGACAATGCAGGGCTATGAGTTAGAAAAATATAAAGAACATTATAAGAAATCCTTTGAGAAGTACGAAGAAGATTATAAGACAGAAAAACAAGAAGTATTAGAAGAGGCTAAGAAAAAAGGAATAGAAGACAAACAAGAAACGAATGATAAAAACTACGATTTCTTAGTGTCTTATGAGAATACAAAGTTCTATGATGAGGCAAAGGAAGCATATGATCAAGCATATGAGAATGAAACTACTTCTCCTTTCGTCATTATCATTGGACTTGGTATTTGGTTATTGTTGTTGATTGTTGCGATAAGGATTGCGACGAAAAGAACAAAACGTTATCGTCGTTCCTTACATACAAACGGATAAAGCATGGCTCCATCATGCTTTTTTTCTTTATAATAATGAACACATGATAATTAATGATTTTTTAATTGTACAAAGACTTGCCATAAAAGCTTAAAATATATACCATATAGGAGAAGGGAGATGATGATATGCAAACAAAAAAAGAAGATATTCGCATGACGATTCTAGAATGTGCTAGAGATGAGTTTATGAATCATGGATATGAAGATGCTTCTATGCGTACGATTGCCAAGAAGGCGAACACTTCTCTAGGGAATATTTATCATTATTTTCCCAATAAAAAGGCAATTCTAGATAGCTTGATAAAGCCAGTTGTTCAAGAGGTATGCAACTTTGTAAGAGAACATTCTAAGATCGAAGATACAAGACTTGATATGGATCAAATCAACGCTATCTTAGAACAAGTGGATTTTAACGAACCTGAAATGAAGGCTTTGTTATCAAAGGAATTTGTTATTTTTATGGAGACAAAAGATCCTGAGTATGTAGCGATACGTGAAGAAACACTACAAGTATTTCGCCATCACATCGCAAAACATATGCACTTTAAAGATGGAAGTAATCACTTTGTGATTATCGTTACGAAGATGTTGGTAGATTGTATTATACACATGGTTCGTTGTAATGAATGTGTACATGATAAAAAAGAAGATATTATCGATATGTTCAAAATTTTATGTAGAAGTGTCGCCGTACAAGGTAGTGTAACTTTACCAGAAGAAAACAAAGAATCTCCAGAATAGAAATATAGTAGTAATCATGATCAAAATGTATAAAGAAAAAAATGTAGAGGCTACATGTTTTTCTTATACCCAAATAAGAGAGGAAGAGTATTATGAAAAAAATTGTTGAGTTTAAAAACGTATGTAAAACATATGGGGAAAAGGAAAGTATGGTATATGCTTTAAGAAATGTAAACTTTTCTATTGATGAAGGCGAATTTGTTGTCATACTTGGACCAAGTGGTGCAGGTAAGAGTACAATTTTGAATTTGTTGGGTGGTATGGATGAGGCGACCTCTGGGAATATTCAAATAGAAGAAATGGCGATTGAGAATATGAAAGAGAAAGAATTGGCAGATTATCGAGCAGAGAAAGTTGGCTTTGTTTTTCAATTTTATAATTTAATACCAACGTTAACGGTATATGAAAATGTAGCACTTATGAAAGAGTTGAAGAAGGATATCATGGATCCTAAAGATGCACTTACACGTGTTGGATTGCAAGCGCATCTGCATAAGTTTCCTTCACAGTTATCCGGTGGTGAACAACAGCGTGTATCTATTGCACGTGCTATTAGTAAATATCCTGCTCTATTGCTTTGTGATGAACCTACAGGCGCATTAGATTCTACAACAGGACTCACGGTTTTAACGCAACTAAAAGATATGTGTAAGAAATATGGACATACGACGATTCTTGTCACACACAATGCAGCGTTAGAAAAGGCTGCGGATAAAGTTATCTATGTAAAGAATGGGGAAGTGGAAAACATTGTGACACACGAACATCCTTGTGAAATAAATGAGGTGAACTGGTAATGTTATTTCGTAAAATGTATCGCGATATATGTGCGAACAAAGCGCAGTTCATCGCTATCTTCTTAATGATCTTTCTAGGTGTTTTCATTTTTGCGGGTGTGAATAGTGATTGGAATGGAATGAAGGTAAGCTCAGAAACATTTTATGATGAAAGCAAACTAGCGGATGTATGGGTATATGGTAATGGCTTTTCGAAAGATGATGTAGAAGTATTGAAGAAGGAAAAGGGAATCGATGAAGTAGAACGTAGAGCTTCTTTTGATACCTATGTAAAAGATAACAAGAAGAAAAAGATTACATTATTTATCGTAGAAGATTATAAACTTTCACAAATGAAAGTTATGAAGGGGGAAGCTTATCAAAAGGACGTGGATGGAATTTGGATTGATCAATCTTATGCGAGCGAAAACAATCTGAAAATAGGACAAAAATATGCAGTAGAGATGAATGGAATTTCTATCGAAAAAGAAATTAAGGGATTTGTATACCATCCAGAAATGGTATATCAAAAAGGAAACGACACGATACTTCCAGATCATAAACATCAAGGATATGCGCTAGTTTCATCAAATAACCTTCCTTTTAATGATCATATTCCTTATACCCAATTGCTTATAAAAACAAAAAATCCTACAACCATGTATTCGATCGTTCGTGATGCTTTAGAAAAAAGTAATCTTACCTTTATTGAAAGAGAAGATATGTTGAGCTATGCGACTCTACAAGCAGAGATTGAACAACATCAAGCATTCTCTAAAGTATTTCCAGCCGTATTCTTATTAATCGCAGTTCTAACAACCATGACTACGTTAAGTAAAATGATTATGAATCAGCGTTTACAAATTGGGATATTAAAGGCATTGGGTTTTAAAAATCGTAAGGTAACTTTTCATTATTTATCACACGTAGTGGTAATCGCCAGTGTAGGGGCAATTCTAGGATTTGTTATTGGACCACTTATTATTCCAGAATTGATTTTTCCGATGATGCGTAGCGTTTATGTACTTCCAGAATTAAAGCCCTACCCAGTAGATAGTAGTGTATATATGGTATTTGCTAGTATCATTGTATGCTTTAGTGTATCCTTTATCATTACGCGTAAACTACTAAAGGAAAAACCTGCGTCTGCATTACGTCTTAAAGTTGTCATCTATCAAAAGAAAAGAGAACATAGTTCAAGTATATGGAACAAGTTGAATTTCTATGCACAATGGAACGTACGAGATATTTTTCGAAATAAGATTCGTTCATTGATAGCTATCATTGGTGTGGCTGGTTGTATGGGGTTAATGATTTGTGCATTCGGTATGCAAAATAGTATGGATCATATGATGAATATGATGTTTCATGAACTTTCTACCTATGAAATGCGTGTACAACTAGGAGAAGATGGTGATCATGAGAAAGTAAAAGAACGTATGAATGGGTCTTTTATTCAAGAAGGGGCAATGGAATATAAGTATAAGAATGAAAAGAAAACAGGAAATCTATTGATTCAAGAAGATACACGATATATGAAAATGCAAGATGAGGATTTAAAAGAGGTAGAGTTACCAAAAGATGGAATTGCATTGTCTTATAATATCGCAAAAGAATACGGTATAAAAAGAGGGGATTTTATTTCTTGGCGTATCATGGGGAATAAAACATGGGTAAAAAGCAAAGTGAAAGAAATTATTCATACACCTTCAACACAGGGAATTACGATGTCAAAAGAAGTATTCAATGAAGCTGGTATGAAGTTTATCCCCTCAGCAGTTGTTGGGAAAAGTGCGAATGTGAAATCAATCAAAGGAGTTTTGAATATACAATACCTTAAGGGGGATATTGAAAATAGTATGGAAACGATGATGCAAGGTATGAATCTTTTGATTGGTATTTTAATCTTTGGGGCAGTGGTGCTTGGATTGGTTGTTCTTTATAATATCGGAACATTTTCCTATTACGAAAAAATTAGGGAAATGGCAACCTTAAAAGTTTTAGGATTCCGTAATCAAAAAGTAAAGAAACTCCTTTCTCAACAAAATCTATGGTTAACAATTGTTGGTATCTTGTTGGGATTACCTTTTGGATATACACTTATCTATAGCGTTCTATCCACGGTGGGAAGTTCAATGGATATGCAAATCATGATTGCGCCTTCTACAATTTTAGGTTGTAGTCTAGCAACCTTGATTGTTTCTTATTTGGTGGTTAAAATTGTATCGCTAAAGACAAGAAAGATCGATATGGTATCTGCCTTAAAAGCGATGGAGTAGTTCTATATGATTGAAGGATTCGACATATCCCCAAAGAGATTGGTAAATTATGTTTCTTATAGAATCTTTCTTCAAGTATATGTTACACTTATCTAAGGATTTTGAAGAACTTTGAAAAGGAGATAAGAATCTATGAGAAAATCAGTGCTATTTATTGGTATGAGTTTGGATGGTTATATAGCGGATGTACAAGGTGGTGTTGAATGGATGGGTGGACAAACACAAAGTGATGACGATATGCAAAGCTATGAAGAGTTTATAAAAGAAGTTGATACTGTGATAATGGGGTGGAATACCTACAACCAGATAGCAAATGAATTATCTCCTAAGCAATGGCTTTATGAAGAGTTTTATAGCTATGTTGTAACCCATCGTGATTTACCATCGAAGAAAAATATTGAATTTACAAAGCAATCACCAGAAGAAATTCTTCACAAATTGAAACAGCAGGATGGCAAAGCCATTTGGATTTGCGGAGGAGCAACGATTGTTTCACAGCTTATAGAAGCAGACTTGATCGACCGTTTTCATGTCTCTGTATTACCTATTTTACTAGGGGATGGCATAAGACTCTTTTCAAAGCAAAAGCAAAGCATGAAGTTACAATTGGTAAAGACACAATCCTATAATGGCATTACGGATTTAATATATGAGCGTAGATAGCGTAGGTTCATCACTGGTTTTTCTTTTATGGGTATAGTATAATTTTAAAAAAGAGAGAGGTAAGTTATGAAAGTTTATTTAGCAGGTTCTTTATTCAATGAAGCAGAAGTAGCACAACGTAAAAAAGAAGGAAACATCATGCGAGAAATGTTCCCTGAACTTGATATATTTAATCCTATTGACCAACCATTTAATGAAAATAAACAAAGTCTTCCTACACCTATTGATATATATGATGCGGATACGAAGGCAGTAGAAGAGTGTGATGTCTTTATTGCGGATGTAACGAATGAGGATGCTGGCGTTATGGTAGAGCTAGGGATTGCGATTAAAAGTAATACGAAAATTATCATCGGTATTAACAGTGATATACGTTTGATAAGTGCAAATCGTTATGATGTACCAACGTATGGGATGAATCATTATGTTTTAGGCGCAGTATTAAAACATGGATACTTTGTACGTAGTTTTGAAGAAGCCATGGCAAAATTAAAAGAAGTAATATCTTAATTCAATCTATGATGAAGCTTTAGGAGTCTTTTTCATCCTTAATGAGATTACTAATATATGGGATTTTTTTTGCTAAAACATCATCGTAAAATTGTTGTTTTGTATCAATATAATCTATACAATTTTGGACTTCTTGTAATTTTTCTAATAGAAGTTCTTTTTTGTAATCCAAAATAAGTTTCCTTTCAGGAATTGAAGATTCACCATCTAAACAAAGTTCTATATATTCTTTCATCTCTACAATACTCATACCACAATCCTTTAAACATGATAAATTTTTAATCCACGCAACATCCTTATCATCAAAGACACGGTAGTTATGTGAATCTCTTTTAACATTAGGAATAAGACCTTCATTACAATAATATTTCAGCGTTTCATATGTCATCTGCGTTTCGAGACAAACCTCTTTCATTGAATACATAAAATTTCCTCCATTTATTTTAAAAAAAGCATTGACCGGTTGTAACTACCGTCTTGTATGATTTGATTGTATCCAAAAAGAGACGATAAGTCAAGGAGGTATACTTTATGGAATATGTTACTTTGCGAAATGGTGTGAAAATGCCAAAATTAGGCTTTGGAGTTTTCCAAATAGCAAAAGAGGATTGTAAACGTTGCGTGTTAGAAGCAATCGATGCAGGGTATCGTCATATTGATACAGCACAGTCTTATTTTAATGAAGAAGAAGTGGGACAAGCTATTGTAAAATGTGGAATACCTAGAGAAGAATTATTTATTACTACAAAAGTGTGGATTGATCATTATGGTTATGAATCTTGTAAAGAATCATTACTTAAGTCTATGGAGAAGTTAAAGGTTTCTTATATCGATTTGGTGTTGTTACACCAACCATTTTCCGATTATTATGGAGCATATCGTGCCCTTTGTGATTTCTATGAAGAAGGAAAAATCAAAGCAATTGGAGTTAGCAACTTTTCTCCAGATCGTTTGGCAGATATGGTTGCTTTTCAAAAGATTGCACCACATGTAAATCAAGTAGAAGTGAATCCATTTCATCAACAAATACTGGCTCAAGACAATATGAAAAAAAGAGAAGTACAAATGGAAGCTTGGGCACCTTTTGGAGAAGGCAAACAAAATATGTTTGAAAATGAAGTTCTTCAAAATATCGCCAACAAATATCAAAAAAGTGTCGCTCAAGTAATTCTACGTTGGTTGATGCAACGAGATATCGTTGCACTTGCAAAATCTACTCATATGAATAGAATGAAAGAAAATATCGATATATTTAATTTTGAACTTTCTGATAAAGATATGCAAACGATATCAGAACTAGATAAAAAAGAAAGTTTGTTCTTTTCACACCAAACACCTGAAACAGTAGATTTTTTTGTAGAAATGGTGAAACAACGGAAAGACAAGGTATAGCATGAAAAAAATATTGATACCGATGATGGCACTTGTTCTATTGTTTAACGCAACTGCGTGTTCAAAGGAAAAAGAAACACAAGTAAGTCAACCAAAAGATACAAGCACCACAGGGGAAACACAAGATTTAGGAAAAACACTGGTCGTATATTTCTCGGTTCCAGAAACTACTTCTCCTGAAAACATGAGTAAAGAACAAGAAAATAGTACAGTAGTTATGGATGGAGAAGTTTTAGGTAATACAGAATATGTTGCGAAAGTGATTCAGGAACATATTAGCGCAGACATATTTCGCATAGAACCTAAAACTCCATATACGACAGATCATGAAGCTCTTATTGAACTAGCGGATAAAGAACTTGAAGAACATGCACGTCCACAACTAAAAGAAGGAGTAGAAAATATTGAACAGTACGATACGATTTATATTGGTTATCCTACTTGGTGGAGTGATTTACCAATGATCGTATATTCCTTTTTAGATATGTACGATTTATCTGATAAAACCATAATTCCTTTTAATACGCACGGTGGAAGTGGGTTTGCAGGTACAATAGAAAACATTATAAAAGCAGAACCTAATGCTCATGTAGTGCAAGATGGATTGAGTATTTCAAGAGATGATGTAGAAGAAAGTAAACAAATGATTATAGAATGGTTGGATGCGTTCCATAAGAAATCATAAAAAAGCGAGCAGAAACTTGCTCGCTTTTATAATTCTTCATTGATAAATAAAGGTTTCTTAGGGAATGTATCACTACCTAATTCTTTCACCATCATGTGTGTTGTAACTTTCTTTCTTCCTGGAAGTTCCTCATTTTCTTCCAACATGACAAAGACTTTTTTATCATGTTCACAAAGTAAGGATAACATCTGATTTCGCGCTGTTTCACTTTGATAAATACATTCATGAATATAAAGAGCATCTTCTAGTTCTTCAAGAATACTATATCCATCCATAACTCCATTTACTTCATGGAGCAAAATGTTATACTTCCACAAGGCACTATAGGCAATCTTTTGTTCATAGTATACAGTATCACGAACACGATATCCATTTTTATCTTTCGTGAATATCTGGTAGTTTTCTAGTAACAAATTAGGAGAAGTACAAGGAGATAGTGTTCCTGTTTTGTCTGTAAAACTTGCTTTGTCCAATTTTATTTTAGAAAGTGCATATACTTCTTCAAACCCAAATGCTTTATATACATCCCAATCATAAGCCTGTAAAAGAGTGAAACGCTCACTTTTCTTCAAGTCTTCTAGAACATAGTTCATAAGACGTTTCATATACCCACAGCCTTCATATTCATCGTTTGTTGCGACACCTACAATAAAGGAGACTTGTTCCTCTTTGCCATCTAATACGATTTTCATTTTCCTTGTTTGCATCATCGCAATCAATTCTTCTTCACTATAAAGAATATAACATTCTTCTTCATGATACATATGAGTAAAGAAGTACTCTGTACTTTCCTTTGTTTCATCCTCGAAACGTGCAGTCCATAAGGCTTTGATAGATTCTAAGAAAGTATCGTTAGCTTTTGAGATTTCAATCTTTTGATGACAACTACCAAACTTCTGTGTTTTTGAAATTGGCTGCATATCTGTTTTTGCTTTTCGAAGTTCTGGATGTCCCATATCATCTTCACGATTTAAATATAGGACTTCTTCATCAAGTGTTTCTAAGAATAATTTTAGAATCGCAATATATAAACCACGAACAGATCGATTGGCTTTTTCTACATGGATTTGTACAGTATCTTTCGATAAACGTGAAGTGATGTTGAATGCTTGCAGTTGCCCATCAATATAAATACAACCACCCTGAATTTCCAACGTATTTAGATTCGTTAGCAATAAACGAATACCTGCTTCCTCTGCATCGATGCTATCATCATGATCTTTGTTTGCTTTCCATGCCTTTAACAATTCATAAATGTTTGGGATATCACATTCTTCTAATGCTTTATAAACAAAGCGTCCTTCATATTCTTTTAAAAATGCATTATAATGATTTCTTCTTTTTTGCATTTTCTTTCCAACAAGAGTTTCTTGTTGTTTGCGCTCATAAATATAATCTCTTGCGTTATAACAATCCCAAACTAAAAATTCATCCGGATAGTTTTCTTGTAGCCAATTCTTAAATTCAAGGGTCATGGAATGAATTTCAAACTCCATCCCTAAAGTAGAAGAGTATTCCTGAATGGTTTGCATTGCTTTTTTACGATATTCTTTCGTGCAATATGGCATCATCCATATGGTCGGATGATTTGGCATTTTAGTATAAGCTATTGCATAATGTTCGAAGGTTTCAAAGTACACTTCATACATGGAAGACCACATCAACATTGTGATGATATTGGAATTATATTCATTGTAATCAGCTTGTTTTATATAAGGAGATAATTCATCTTTATTTTCTAATGTTAGTTTTTTCATAGTACCTCTTCAATCTTATGGAATTATTATAGACCTCTATAACAAGATTCACAAGTATTCTGCCTGAAAAAAGAAAAGATATCCAAATAGTATTAGATATCTTTTTCAGGCACGATTTCTAGCCAGTAATCATCAGGGTCATGGATGAAATAAATACCCATACTTGTATTTTCAAAGCAGATGCAATCCATCTCTTTATGTTTTTGATAGGCTTTATTAAAATCCTTCACACAGAACGCAATATGACTTTCATTTTCACCTAATTCGTAAGATTGTGGATGATCTTTCAACCAAGTTAATTCTAACTCAAAAGAAGAAATACCATCTCCAAGGTAGCATAATACAAAGCTTCCATCACTTGCTTCTTTTGTACGAATGACATCCAAATCAAGAGCTTCTTTATAAAATGCAATGCTTTTTTGTAGATCCGTTATATTGATATTGCAATGTGCTATACGATATTCCATTTTGTAACACCTCCTGCATATAGTATAGCATAATTTCAAAAAGACTTAGGATTCTTTGATTCAAAATAAAGATCCTTCAGGAAAGAGTCTTTGTCATTTGTATATGTTTTTTATGAAGGGATTGAACGAACTTGGTTAAGAGTATCTTGCATATAAATGCAGCAAGAATAATGAGTATGATCGTAAGTAAAGGAATCTCAATTTCATTTGAAAAGCCTATTACTTGGACATAAATAGTTGCGCATATTCCAGCAGTAATGCCAGCCACTACGCATTGTATAGTTATAAGCGTCTTTGATCTTTTTTTCTCTTTTTTAAAAGCTGTTTTTGTAACATATTCATAGATTGCGAGAGGTATGGTCATCAACACAAAAAATAGGATAAGGGAAAGGATAGGAACGGAAAGATATGTTTGAAGAATTCCATTCTCAAATAGCTGTGTATAATCAATATTGAATAATAACATAATCGTACTCAATAACACGAATTCATAAAATACGATTTCGATAAGCTCAATGATCTTTACAGCTTTTGTTTTCTTTGGTGTGCTAGCAATGATCTCATCACAGAATGCTTTAAAATCATCGCCGATCCGCTCATGTATATCGACGTTTTGATTTTGCGCATCCAAGAACATGGCTAAGAGATCATGGCGTATTTCTTCAATTTGTTCATCGTAGATATCACTAGATCGCAGATAACAGACAATATCGACCATGATGATACTGTTTTCACTTGTAAGTTCATTGTCCAGCTTGTTGTTGGATAGACGTAATTCTTTTAATTTATTCATAGTAGTATAGACCTCCTGTCGGTAATTGTTGATTGTTATTGTTGCATGATAGTAAGTTCAATATGTTGCTTACGCAAGTAGAAAATCCAAAGACTAGTGATTGCCATAGCCAAAACAGAAACAATGAAAATAGTGAGGGCATGCATCATCTGGATTGTGAACGTGATGTTTTGATCAAAGAAAAGGAAAGATATTATTGTGAAAATAAAATAAATAAATAGACTAATAACACCTGTGAGGATTCGAGTATGACGATGCGTATGAAGGATGATCAAAAGGAGCCGGATGATATATACATTTACGAAGAAAACGATAAAGGAATATGAAATAGCATAAGTGACAACGGAGAGAGGTATTTGTAGTATAACGGAATGTCCTGAAAACAACATGTTATAGTTATTAAGATTCGAAGGCAAAGGGAGTAAAATACCCATGAAAAGTATGAACGAAAAGATGGCAATCATTCGTATAAATTCAAGTATGCTTTCAAATATGGTTTTCTTTACAGAGCTTTGAATGATTTCATCGCAGAAGTTTTTTACACTGACACCTAATTTTGTATCGAAACTTACCCCTTGATCTTGCGCTTCTAACATAATATATAAAATATCTTGTTTTGTTTCTTCAATTTTTTCAATATACAAACGTGACCCAAGTAAATACGTACTAATATCTAAGTAAATAGGCTTATTGATATAATCTAATTTCTTTGATAATTGTCGATTTGTTTTTCGTAAAGCTCTTAGTTTATTCATGATGATATCCTCCATTTAGGGCATCTACTGCATTCCTTAATTCATTCCACTGTGTTACGAAATTAAATAGTTCTTGTTCACCTAAGGGTGTTAAGGAGAAATACTTTCTTTTAGGGCCTAATGCAGACTCACGATAGACTGCTTTTATGAGTCCATTTTTTTCAAGACGCAAAAGTAAAGGATAAATAGTTCCTTCTGAAATCTCTCCGAATCCAAATTCTTTCAATCGAAGTGATATCTCATATCCATATGTCTCTTTGTGCTGTATGACTTGTAAAATACAACTATCTAGAATACCTTTTAACATTTGAGAGGGAATCATAGGTCTACTCCTTTCGCTATCTTGCAATGCAAGTTACTTACAACTATATTGTAAAGCAAGGTAGCTGAGTTGTCAACAAGAGTTTATATAAGATAGTGTTACAAAAGTAACATTTATAATGCCGAAATCAAGAAAAACGAGTATAATATAGATAAGATAATTATGGAGGGAACGTCCATGAGCGCCTATATAGAGTTTAAAAATGTAAAAAAGATTTATAAAATGGGAGAGGTTGAAATTGAAGCACTTAAAGGTGTTGATTTTTCAATTGATAAGGGTGAGTTTGTGATAATAGCAGGAGCAAGTGGTGCTGGAAAGAGTACCATTTTAAATATCCTTGGTGGTATGGATAGCTGTAGCAGTGGTGATATTTATGTCGATGGTAGAGAAGTGAGTAAGTTTCAACGCAAAGAACTAACAACATATCGTCGTTATGATATTGGATTTGTATTCCAGTTTTATAACCTCGTACAAAATCTTACTGTGAAAGAAAATGTAGAACTTGCTACACAAATCTGTGAACATCCGTTGGATATCGATGAAACTATTAAGGCGGTTGGTTTGGAAGAAAGAGCTTCTAATTTTCCAGCCCAATTATCTGGTGGTGAACAACAACGTGTTGCGATTGCTCGAGCACTTGCGAAGAATCCAAAATTGTTGCTATGTGATGAACCAACAGGTGCATTAGACTATAACACCGGAAAACAGATTTTAAAACTCTTACAGGATATGTGTAAATCACATGGTATTAGTGTGGTTGTAATTACGCATAATCTTGCACTTACCGCAATGGGAGATAAAGTTATCAAAGTACGCAATGGAGGTATTGAAAGTATTGTACAAAATGAACATCCACTGCCTGTAGATGAAATTGAATATTAAATCGAAAGGAATCCATTATGAAGAAAAAAGCACTTCTAAAAGATACAACACGAGAAATTAAAAAATCTTTTGGACGCTTCATTTCCATCTTTGCAATCGTGGGAATCGGAGTGGCTTTTTATGCTGGAATCAAAGCGAGTGTTCCTATTATGAAGAGTTCAGCCGATGTATATTATGATGACTATCGGTTAATGGATTTTAAAGTACAATCAACCTTAGGACTAACAAAGGATGATGCGACCGCAATAGAAAAAATAAGTGGAGTAGAGGGTGTATATGCATCTCATACCTTAGATACTTTAACGATGCAAGGTTCACAACAAAACGTTGTACGCGTGATGTCCTTTTCAATGAACAAGGAAAGTAAGGATTCTAGTTATATTAATCAATACAAGTTGGTAGAGGGAAGAATGCCCACAAATGAGAATGAATGTATTATGGAAGCTGATAAAATTGCGCCTTCTGGATATGCATTAGGGGATAAAATTACACTTACTTCAGGAACATCTGAGAAGCTTGGAGAATCCTTAAAGAATGACACGTATACAGTTGTAGGAAAGGTTATGACACCTTACTATCTATCCTATGAAAAAGGAAGTTCTACTGTTGGAGATGGAAAGGTAGCTAGATATATCGCTATACCAGATACAAACTTCACTTCAGATGTATATAGTGAAATTTATGTAACAGTGGATGGGGCTGTTTCTTATAATTCTTATTATGATGATTACTTCGATAAAATCAAACCAATCGAAAAAGCTATCAAAGAAATATCTAAGGAACGTGGCGATGTTCGTCTACAAGAAGTTAAGAAAACAGCACAAGATAAACTAGATGAAGGTATTGTAGAGTACGAGGAAAACAAAGCGAAGTTTGATCGTGAAATAGCTGATGCTAAAGTGAAATTAGCAGATGGTGAACAGCAGTTAAACAAAGGAAAAGCAGATTTATCTTCAAACATAAAAAATACAGAAACTACGTTTAAACAAAAAGAACAAGAAATTGCAGATGGTAGAGCAAAGGTTGTGGAACTACAACAACAATATACAACTGGATCTACGCAACTTGAGTCCAATAAACAGCAATTTGAAAAGGATAAAGCTAGTGCGTTAAGTAAACAAGCGGCGTTACAAACACAATTGGATGGCATCAATGATCAGTTGATTGCACTTAGTAATGCCCTACAAAATCCAGCACTTAGCGAGGAAGAAAGAGCAGAACTTCTTAAGCAAAGAGAAGAATTGATAAAAGAACAAGTAGAATTATCAAATGGAATTTTAAAGATACGTATCGAACTTGATAATGGACAACAACAGTTGGACGATGCACAACAACAATTGACACAATTTAAGGAAGCTATTTCCAAAAATACTACACAACTTGATGCTGGAGAACAACAAATCAAGGATGGAAAGTTGAGTGCACAAAAAGAATTTGAAAAAGCACAAGCGACAATTTCTAAAAATGAGCAAGAACTTAACGACAAAAAAATAAAGCTTGTCAATGAGGAACGAGATGGCATTGCAAAACTTGAAGAAGCAAATGAAACAATTGAAAAAGGTAAAAAAGATATAGCAGAAATAGAAGAACCAAAGTGGTACATACTAGATCGACATTCACATTATTCCTATATGGATTTTGGTAGTGCAGCAGATCGTATGGATGGTATCGCAAAAGTGTTCCCAGTCTTCTTCTATCTTGTAGCAGCACTTGTTTGTTTGACAACGATGACACGTATGGTGGATGAACAACGTCAAGAGATTGGAACGCTTAAAGCATTAGGGTATTCTAATGCATATATTGCGATGAAGTATATTGCATATGCTGGAATCGCGAGTATCTTTGGAGGTTTATTTGGAGCGATTGTAGGTACTGTGATTTTCCCAACCGTGATTTATAATGCTTGGGGTATTATGTATCTTATGCCTTCGGTAACCTTGCATTTTGAAGTTGCGATGGCATTCACCTCTATAGGTATTGCGTCCTTCGTGACTATTGCGGCGGCTGTATTTGCATGTTATAAAGATTTGATGGAAACTCCATCCCTTCTTATGCGTCCAAAGGCACCAAAGAATGGAAAGACGATTCTATTAGAACGTATTCACTTCATTTGGAAACATTTCAATTTCATTCATAAAGTAACTGCACGAAATATCTTCCGTTATAAGAAAAGATTCCTTATGACAGTAATTGGTATAAGCGGTTGTACTGCTTTATTAGTGGCAGGATTTGGTGTTCAGGATTCTATTGGAGAAATTGTTACGAAACAATACGGAGACATCTTTACCTTTGATATGAGTGTAACTTACAAAGAGGATTCAACACTTACACAAAGAGAAGAATTGAACAAACAATTAAGTAGTGATTCTACATTTAAAGATCATATGGAAGTATCTATTCTTCATGGCACATTTAGAGATAAAGGCGATGATCAAGGCGTTGATATTTATGTGGTAAATGACAAAGAGAAGTTCAAAGATTTTATCGATGTGAGAACACGCATTGGCCATGAAGAAGTTCCTATCCAAGATGATGGGGCTGTTATTACAGAGAAACTAGCAAAACGAAAAGGTGTAGATGTTGGAGATACACTTGCCATTAACAACGGAGATGGTGTTCAAAAGAAAGTGAAGATTACAGGGATTTGCGAAAACTATGTTGGACATGCAATTTATATGAGCAATACGTATTATAAGGGATTGTATCATGTTAGCGCAAAACCAAGTGGACAACTTATCAAGATAAAAAAATCATATTTCAAAGAGGAAAGTAAAATTGGAAACAAGTATATGCAAGATGATATGATTCAATCCGTATCCTTCTATTCCAGCATTGCTTCTAGCTTTGAGAAAACGGTAGATTCCTTATCGTTTGTTGTAGTAGTATTAATCATATCAGCCGGATTATTGGCATTTGTTGTGTTATACAATTTAACAAATGTAAATATATCCGAACGATTAAGAGAAATTGCAACAATTAAAGTATTAGGATTTTATGACAATGAAGTAAGTGCATACGTATATCGTGAGAACATATTCTTGACAATCATTGGTGGTTTTGTTGGATTATTCTTAGGTATTGCATTACATGGACTCATTATGGATTTAGCAGAATTAGATAATGTAATGTTTGGAAGGAATATTGATATGTCATCATTTATGTATTCTTTCTTGATTACTGTAGCATTCGCAATTATTGTAAATCTTGCGATGTTCAATAAACTGAAAAAGATTCCAATGGTAGAATCTTTGAAATCAGTAGAATAGGAGCCGATATGTATTGTGCATATTACAAATCTCCAGTAGGAATATTGGAAATTAGAGCAAACGAAAAAGCGATTACACATGTACTCTTCTCAGATGAACAAAAACAAGAGAATCTTAATGCATGTATTCGTGAATGTTGTAAACAGCTAGATGAGTATTTTGAGGGTAAACGTACAACCTTTGACTTGCCTTTACAACCTACAGGAACACCTTTTCAAGAAAAGGTTTGGAAAGCATTATGTAGCATTCCTTATGGAGAAACTTGTTCGTATCATCATATCGCAAAGTTATGCGGAAATGATAAAGCAAGTCGTGCAGTAGGGATGGCAAATAATCGTAATCCTATTTCTATTATCGTCCCTTGTCATCGCGTTATTGGCGCAAGTGGTAAGATGGTAGGATATGGTGGAGGATTGGATAAGAAAATCTTCTTATTAGAGTTAGAAGAAAGAATTAAGAAAACACAATAAAAAATCGAAATTGATATGTATCAAGTATAGGCGATGGAAGGAGAAACCCTCTAATTATCGCCTTTTTATTTATTAGGAACTTGCATAATTGAAGTGTAAAAGGGAGATGGCGAAAAAAGCATAACGAAAAGGCTCTAAGAAGAGCCGAAAAAGGACACGACAAGTTTTTACTTTTGATTTTCTAGAAAATCTTTAGGAAGCATTTCGCTATCACATTTAATACAAGCATTCACATAAACTTTCTTCATTACAAAACGTTTTTCTGATAAGACTTCTTCCATGAGCCAATCTGGCATCAGATATTCAAATCCACATTTAGTACACTTGAAGTGAGTCGTATTCGATTTTTGGGAATTTCCATTTTTCATTATTTTTCTCCTGTATTCATGGATAGAAATAACAATCAACAAATTTCAGCTCACAACCACAACTACATAATAGAGGGACAATCATAAAGAGGATGAACGAGCTCGTGTTGATGACAAAGGTTAACGGGGTTAATAGCCTTCATAACAGAAGAGCGAATTAAGTCAAGGAAAAGATGAAAGTAATGAGTAAGCTTATGTAGGTTTTCAAAAAAGATATGAGCAATGGAAATATGACTCTCACTAGGACGATAAGAATCAGTTTAGAAGCAAGTTCTTTTTTAGCGAAAACTGAAGAATCTTTAATCAAAAAAATGACCTATAGATAGTATACTATATCTACAGATGAAATTTAATCTTTCGAAATGTCCTCTAGGACATCTATTTTACTGTTCTGATGAAATTCGGACTGCTTTTTTATATGAGAAGCCAGGAGGTTAAAAACATAATTTTTTATATATGCATAGTGGTGAGAAAACATATCTTTTGATCAAATATTTGGAAGAAATATAGGAGTAATTGATGAATGCGGACAAGATTAAAACATCACGTTTAGAATTTAAAAATTGCAATATTATCATGTTCAATATTAGGCAAATCTAATGCAGACTTTATGAGATATAGTATTTTCGTTAAAAAAAATAATATTGTTACAAATCATACAAAATATTGAAATATTTATACAGAATAGAAATTACTGGATAAAAAGTTATACACAAAGCTCATAAACACTAGTAGCAGTATTCGGCAGAATTTGTATGGTGGGTTAAAGCGATATTGTGTATAAATTTTAAACTGAAAGCGCATTCAATTATGTTTGACAATGTTTTTTTTAGTTGTTAGGATACAATTGTTCAATAGATTTGCGATCGTCATTTGCTAGAACATATAATAGGAGGTAGTGATAAAAATGGACAATAATGATAATGAAACAATATCCATGAAAATCATTTCCAATTCCGGTGAAGCCCGAGCTCTTTCATTTCGAGCTTTAGAAGCTGTCAAAAAGGGTGATTTTACGGAAACGGAAAAATTGATGGATCAAGCTAAAAAAGTTTTATTGGTAGCTCATCAGGAACATACAGTGTTGCTGGTTAAGGAAGCAAACGGAGAAACACAGGTATACAGTAGTCTAGTCGTGCATGCTCAAGATCATTTGATGTGTAGTGATTTGGCTCATGAATTGATTAAGGAATTCATTGTTCTATATAAGAACGAAAAGGAGAAAATATGAATATAGTTGTCGTATGTGCGGGAGGTTATTCATCCAGTATTGTAATGAACAAATTAGTGAAATGGGGAAAAGAACATGGGGAAGATGTCGACTGTAAAGCTGTCGGTATTACGGCTTTGGAAAACTACCTAGAACCATTCGACTGTGTTTTGGTAGCTCCACAAGCTTCTTATCATATTGACAGTTTGTGTGAATACATCGATAAACCTGTTTTAGCTATCAATGCAATGGATTATGCAATTTCCAATGCAGATAGCATTATGCAACAAGTACATAATGCATTAAACAAAAAAGGAGAATAAAACATGGATGTCAATAAAATAGTTGAAAGTAAATTTATAAACATTTTGCAAAAATTGTCTAATAAGTTAGTCAGTAACCATGTTTTCCAAGCGATTACATCCGGCATGAATTGTATTATGTCTTTGATTTTGATTGGTGCTTTTGCTCAGATAGTATGTGTTGCTTTAGACTTAGTCTTCAAAATCGGTACTGATAGTTCAATATATCAAACAATCTATATGATTTATACAGTAACTATGGGCTTTTGTGGAATGTATGCTAATTTTGCTATTGCTTATAATTATTCTAAATCTAAGAAATTGAATCAAATACAATCTGGATTTGTTTCAATGATTTGTTTTTTCTTAGTATGTGCTCCGATTACTCAATTGCAATCCGCTGATGGTTCATCTGTGGCGACAATTCTTGCGTCTAATTTGGGAGCAGGAAGCTTGTTCGTAGCTATAATAATTGCTATTTCCACTGTTAAGATATCAGAACTTGTGAAAAAATTTAATCTTTATATAAAATTACCAGATGCTGTTCCATCTGGAGTATCAGAATCATTTGCTATTTTAATTCCAGCAAGTATTAGCATTTTAATTTGGTATGGTATCGCTACTGCTGTGAACGTTCTAACAGCTGGCGCTTTATCATTGCCTTCGCTTATTACCTATTTTCTTTCTATTCCACTACAGTATCTAGTTTCAATACCTGGAATTTGTTTCTTAATTGTTATTCAGGCATTGTGTTGGTTCTTTGGAATTCAAGGAGCAATGGTAGTGTGGACTGCAATGTTGCCAATTATGATCGGGGCCTATGCTACAAATGCCGAATTACATGCCGCCGGTCAACAGATGGTTTTCAATCCAGTTATCTTACTGCTAGTATCATCTTTCATGGGCGGAACTGGTAATACCTTGCCATTGATCGTTATGAGTTTAAAAAGTAAATCCAAACAGTTAAAAGCTGTTTCTAAAGCTGCGTTAATTCCAGGATTATTTAATATTAATGAACCAGTAACCTTTGGTTTCCCAATTATGTATAATCCGTTGTTACTGATACCATTTACTATATCACCAATCGTTATAACTTTGCTTTATTGGTTAGCATATAAATTTGAATTGATTGGTATACCATATAATCTTATTATGACTTGTATGCCAATTGGTCTTATTAGTTATGTTGGTTCTTTTGATAAACGTAATGTTATTATGGAACTATTAATTTTCCCAGTTGCCTATTTAATTTGGTATCCTTTCTATAAGGTATATGAAGCAAAATTGGTAAGGGAAGAAGCCTTAAATGAAACATCAATAAGTCATAAGTAGGTAAGAATCTATGACATTCCTAAAAGGATTTTTATAGGATGGCGTTGTAGTTATTAATCAGAGGAAGTAGCTTATGATATGGATGGTAGAGGTTTAGCAAACTATGATGTGATAACTGCCGAAGCAATAGATTCTTTAGTTTACCAATATAAAAAAGTAATAATTTCCAATGATAATGATTTAGGATAATATAAAAATTTAGAAAAAATAAAAAGGAGGTATTAACAATGAACAGATTTAAAGAAAATTTTTTATGGGGTAGTGCAGTCTCAGCTCAGCAGATTGAGGGAGCTTGGAATGTTGGTGGTAAAGGGTTATCCACACGCAATTTGATGAGTGCTGGTTCAATATCAACCCCACGTCGTATGACAAAGACTATTGAAGAAGGAGTATTTTACCCTGCTTGTGAATCCATCGATTTTTATCATCACTATCTTGATGATATTGCTTTGTTTAAAGAGATGGGTTGGAAATCTTTCCGTACATCGATTGACTGGACGAGAATCTATCCTAACGGGGATGACGAAGAACCTAATCAAGAAGGTTTAGCGTGGTATAGAAGATTGTTTACAGCTTTGAAAGAAGCTGGTATTGAACCATTAATTACATTGTATCATTTAGAAACACCTGTATCTTTGCTAGAGAAATATCCAATAGCATGGTTAGATCAACATGTAGTTGATGCATATGTTAGATATTGTAAAACTGTAATGCAGGAATACAAAGGTTTGGTCAAATACTATCTTCCATTCAATGAGACAGAATCAATCATAATGGACTTTCCAACAGAACTATCACTTGGTATGTATATGTCAGAAATCGCAGATAGTAGTAAAAAGAAAGAAATATGCTTCAATGTCTTACACCATTGGTTAGTCGCTTCGGCCAGAGTAGTGAAAATTGCTCATGAGATAGGCGATATACAAGTAGGTGGTATGTGTGGTAGCATTACTTATCCTATGAGTGCAAATCCAGAAGACAATCTTGAGGCAATGAAAGTTGATCAAATTGATAATGAGTACTCATTAAATGTTATGGTTAATGGAGAGTATCCAGCATTTGCTTCTCGCTATTGGAGAGAACATAATATAACGATGAATATCTCTGATGAAGACAAGGAAGTTTTAAAGGACGGTACATGTGATTTTATAGCTTTCCCATATTACGCGTCTTCATGTATTACCACAGATCCTGAAATCATCAAGATTAGTACACCAAGTTTTTTTGGTGGATATCTAAACCCTTATTTACAAACAAGCGCTTGGAATTGGCAGATAGACGCGATTGGTCTTAGAATTTTATTGAATCGCTTGTATTCGCAATATCATAAGCCTATTTGGGTAGTTGAAAATGGTTTAGGTGCTGACGATACTCTAGAAATTGATGGTTCTGTCCATGATCCATACCGTATTGATTATTTAAGAGAACACATTAAGCAAATCGGGGAAGCTATTGAGGATGGAGTTGATGTCATGGGCTACTTAACTTGGGGTGGAATTGATTGTCTCTCTGATACTACTGGTGAAATGAAGAAACGTTACGGATTTATCTATGTTGATTTAGATGATAAAGGGAATGGAACAAGGAAACGCTATCGAAAAGATTCATTCTATTGGTATAAAAAAGTAATAGAGACTAATGGAGAATATGTAGACTAATTAAATTGATAAATTAAATCGCAAATATATGTTACTGAGAATTGTGACAAGTAATAGAAAAACAATTTAAGAAATTGACACTCTAAATTACTGTGGTTTTATAAAAACGGGTACTGTTTTCCACTTATGGAGGAAGTACCTTTTTTGCTAATTGATACTATAGGAATCTAAATTTCGGGAAATTACTACTTTTCTTACAATACATCTACCAAGAAGATAATATATGAAAATGCTTTTGTTTTTTAAAATCAAAGAAAAAGGGGAATATTGACCCTACAAAAGTTAAGAGCTTAGCAAGTATTTGGTCTTATAATAATTTGGATATTCTGAAAATCATTCTCAAACCATTTTTTGTAAAAACGATTTGAGAACTTGAATTGGAAGGTGTTTTACTAAAGCGGACCTTGTTTATGAAGTCCTTGCTATGACTCACAGGTTACAACTTTTAACCTATATTATTTCATTGGTAATTATTTCCGTTTTATCGTATTTGCATATTGTGTTTAAAACATATATACTGATTATAAGTTACGAAATCTTAAAAAAAGAAGTTTAAAATGGTTGCCCACATCAAAATACTAACTTAAGACTAATTTGAAAATACTCATCTAAATCAAATTGTACACTTGCAAATTAGAATATAAATAGATAGGTGAATTTATAATGATGTCGGTAACTTACTTGTCTAGAAGTTAATGATTTTACATGATAACTCACTTTATTTCTATATGTGGCTTGAAATTGTCTTGCGGAAAGGAATGTTTGATATGAAAACAGCCAAAGAGCAAATATATGAGTATATTCAAAAGAACAGTTTGTTAGGCTTAGAACAAGGCTTTCAAACAGAAGAAATAGCAAAAAAATTTGCGATCAAGCGAAGTAATGCTAGTACGATACTTAACCAATTGACAGTTCAGGGATTGCTAGAAAAAACTAAAACTCGACCAGTCATTTATTCATTGAATAACCAACAAAAACAAGAAGAATCTTGTTTTCAAGAAATGATTGGCCATGATGGAAGTTTAAAAAATATTGTTCAGTTGGCTAAAGCAGCAATATTATATCCAGCGAAGATGTTACCGACGTTAATTGTTGCTCCCATCGGTGCCGGTACAACTTTATTTGTTAGAATGATGTATCGTTTTGCAATGGAATCACAAATGATTAAACCAGAAGCCAAATTGCAACGTATCGATATCGCTAATTATTTAGATAATCTCGAAATAGTTCATCACCAACTTTTTACCACGAACAAAAAAGAGAACATTTTTCTTAACAGTAATGATGGAGTTGTGTTTATTGATAATGCGAATCTATTACCTGGAGCCGATTTAGATTTACTATTAGAGTCAATCGAAAATAATGAATTGTTGGATTTATCACGAATTTTGATGGTTTTTGGTGTTACAAAGGGGTGCAATGAAGAACAATTGGCTCGATTCTATTTGCATACGCCAATTCAAATGGAAATACCTAATTTGAATAATCGTCCTCTTAATGAAAGATTTGCTTTGATTAATAGTTTTTTTCAAATAGAAGCTAAGCAATCACAAATCGATATAGTTGTGAATTCGGAGATAATTACAGCTTTATTGTTGTATGATTGTCCTTTAAATATTCGTCAACTAAATAACGATATCACGGCTGCCTGTGCCTCATCATATGTCCGTAATCTAACGAATGAAAAAAGTCAAATCTGTACAATTACTCAGGTTATTATGTCGGATTTTGGTAACGATGTTCGTAAAGGCTTATTAAATTATAAAAAGAATGCAAGTGAATTAAAGAATATAGTTAATCAGCAACAAGCAATGATTTATCATCATGATGATGTAGGTTTGAACCCATCAAGTGACAGTATCTATGTTGATTTGCAGTCCAAAGAACAACCACTACAATCCAGAGAACTTGAATCTAAGGAAATACAACAGATGCTTGATGATTTGCTGAGTGATTATCAAAACCAATATCAACTTCCAATAAAAATTGAACGAGCTAATTTAGAAAAAACAATCAACCCTAAAATTATCGAATTGGTTGATCAGTTTATTATGGATTGTGAGCATAAATTCAAGAAGAAGTATTCTAAAAATGTGTTCTATGGTTTGTGTTTGCATATCCATTCATTGATATTACGACAGAACACGAATATTAGAGTTAATGATGCAGATTTACAAACAATAGTTAAGCAATATCATCAAGAGCATTTAGTAGCTCAGAAATTGGCTGGTGAAATCAAGGATAAATTTAAGATTAGTATTACAGAAAATGAAATAGCTATTCTTGTCTTTTTTATTATCAATTATGATGAAAGAGTTATATTTAGTCGTCCACGTTTATTAATCTGTATGCATGGTGATAGTTCGGCAGATTCAATTAAAAATGTAGTTGTAGCATTAAGTAATAATGAACAAGTATATAGTTACGATTTATCTTTGAATAAAGATATTGCCATAGCTTATCAAGAACTTAAGGAATTGATTATTCGAATAGATAATGGTAAAGGAATTATTGTGTTATATGATATGGGCTCATTCAGAACAATGTTTGAACATTTACAGCGAGAAACAAATATTCAAATTCGTCTGTTGAATTTTCCTTTTACAATGGTTGCTATTGATGGTGCTCACAAGTGTATCATGTCTAATGATATCGAAGAAGTGTATCATTCATTAATTTGTAGTGTCAAAGACTATATGAAGCAAACTTATCGGCCGAATGTTATAGTGACATTATGCCGCACTGGTGAAGGTGGTGCCATTCAGTTGAAGAATTATATAGATAAATATAGTAAGTTGCACTATGAGACGATTCCATTGGCCATCAGTGATCGTAGCCAGTTAGTACAGGAACTCAATGATATCGAGTTGGATAAGAACATTTATACTTTTGTGGGTACTTATGATCCGAAGTTATTAGGTATTCCATTTATTGCTCTTTCAGATATTATGAATTGTGCTAAAGAAAGAATTGATGATGTGTTGCGCTTTAAAAAGGCAGTTAACTTGGAGGATGATTATAATGATATCTATGACTTCCTAGAAACACAATTAACTGAAACTTCGATAAAAAAAATTCGGAATACAGTACCAACAATTCTCGAAGAAATTGATAAGAGTTATCATATCGATTATAGTACGAAGATCGGTTTGATGGTGCATTTTGCATCAATGATTAACCGTCTCTTAAAGGGCGAGCCATCTGCAATTAATCTTAAAACTGCAACATATCAGAAGTGTTATCAAGATATTTATAAGGATATTGCCAAAAAAATGAGGATTATTGAGAAACAGTTTGAGATTATTATTCAAGATAATGAAATTGCCTTCATTTTAGAGATAATAATGAAGATATAATGAATATCGAAAAGGCATCATCGTATGTCTTTAGACTGTCGACAAACTCAAAAGAGTAAGTTGGCAGTTTTTTACAATTTATAAGAAATTTGTTATAATAAAACGTACTGAAAGAGGTGTAGAATGGATTCTCAAAATGAAAACAAACAAATGGAAGAAACTATAACAACGATTTCAAAAGAACAAATATCAACTACGAAAATATTTGGTATCGGTATGAGAAATATCAAAACGGCAATTTCCGCAACCTTATGCGCTATCATTTATGAATGTATTGGTCGTAACGCTACCTTCGCTTGTATAGGGGCTGTCTTTGGAATGGATAACTCTGTCCCATCTTCCCTTAGAACTGGAGGGAATCGTTTAATAGGCACAGTCATTGGTGGTGTTATTGGTATGTTGTTTTATAGTCTTAGCTTACTGTTATCGTATCATCATATTACCCATATAATACTCATTTTCATTGGAATTATATTTTTGATCAATATGAGCCAATTATTGAAATGTTCCAATGCAATACAAGCAGGCTCCGTTGTCTTTTTTATCGTTATGTTAAATACACCAGAAGATCAGTTCTTCTCATATGCGATTAACCGTATCATCGATACAGCCTTCGGAGTAAGTATGTCCATTCTCATAAATTGGTTGCATGTTAAAAACTTGTATCATAAAAAACAAGTGGATTAAGTTGTAAATAAATTTGAGTTCGATAAATTATGAAATGCATATAGCGAGCACATGTTGGATATGTTATAATGTTCGTGCATGTGCCCGTAGCTCAATTGGATAGAGTATCAGATTCCGATTCTGACGGTTGCAGGTTCAACTCCTGTCGGGTGCGCCAGAATATTATAGAAGCCCTGATGTGGGGCTTTTTTATATGATTAATTAACTTCAATTAAATTGAAATATCACCATAGTTTAGAAAAAGATGAATTACGCCTCACTCCTATGTTCATTCTATGTGTTTATACTACAAGGATATGAGTTTTATACATATTGTAATGTAAGAGATAGAACGTGTTAGGAAAGGAAGATTTGATGAAGACTCCAACAGATTTTAAAAAAGAAGTGCTAGGTGTGCGAAAAGATATGGATGGATTTTATGGTGCACAATGTTGGGATGGGTATGCATATTATATGAAGTGGTTAGGTTATCCCTATTCTTTTTGTACATCCACTGGGTATGTAAAAGATATTTGGAACAATCGTAATATCAACGGTATGTTAACATCTTGTGATGTTGTGACAACACTACAAAAAGGGGATATTGTGGTGTTTAAAGAAGCACCCAAAACTCCTTATAGTCATATCGCTATATTTATGGCAGATAATGGAGATGGTACAGGAGTTTTTTTAGGACAGAATCAAGGAGGATTTGCGGGAGCATTTAATGAAGCAACCTTCTCTTATAGTGGAATGTTAGGCGCTTTCCGACCAAACATATATAAAGACTTATATACGAAACCAACAAAGACAAAATACAAGATTGGTACGTATGTATGTACGAATACTCTTTCCACTTCTAGTATGGGGGGAAGAGTATATAAAGGAGATTGGGAAGGAAGAATTACAAGAGTTGAAGAAGGCGCGAAGTATCCTTATTTGTTGAACAATGGAACTGGTTGGACCAATGATACTGGGATTGATAGTGATCCGCATATTCCTGGAGGACAAAAAAAATCAACAGATCAAATTGCGTTAGAAATTTTTAGAGGGATTGGAAATTGGGGGAATGGGCAAGAACGTATTGCGAAGTTAAAAAATGCAGGCTATGATCCGAATCTTATTCAAGAAAAAATCAACGCATTGTTTAGAAATAAAGGTAAAGTGACAAAGTAAGTTCCGGTTTAGAAATAAATATGCAAGTCAAGCATACTTGATTGCTAATCAAAATAAAATCTGCTATACTTGTGCCATACGATTGTATGGTGATTTAGACATATTATATTTTGGGGGATATGTCTTTTTTTCATCCATTTCAATCGAGCGAAAAAGAATCCTTTTTCTAAACATCAAAGTGTATGTAAAATTATAGCTATTTAGACATTTTGTTTTTTTTGCAATTTGTCTTTTTTTATTTCTTTTTGCTTTTGTAAATGTATAAAACTGGTTTTTTGTCTACGTATCAAAACGTATACATTTGTACATAAAACATGAGTATAGAAGATGAAATAATACAAAAAAGTTTAAAATATTGCTAATGGTTTAATTTTATAATGCATGGTATAAATGGAGGTTTACTATGCAATATATTATAAGAGAGCTGCCAAAACACTGGTCAGTAGCGAAGCTTTACTTTCCTAAATTTGAAAACGAAGAGTATAAGGCAATAGAAATAGTTTTTTCACAGACAAAGAAGCCTATACCTATAGAGTATGAGCTTACAGAAGATATGAAAAATAAAAACATATCCATATTCTACGCAGATGGTAAAGGTAATTTGTCTAAGTGCAGATATAGTAAGAAGCAAAATAAGATTCACATATCTACGAAACATGTTGGAGTTTATGTGTTAGTTGAAACGAAAAAAAGAGAGTTTTCCTTCTTTAAGGGAAATCTAGAGAAGTATGGTATTAGAAGTTAAGGCAATTAAGGGAAGGGTGTCTCTTCCTTTTTAAAGAATATGATTGTTAAGTGGAGGTAATGTATGAAAAAAATATGGATACTTTGTTGTTTGCTATTCCTATGTGGATGTGGCATGGAAAAAGAAGAAAATAATGATTTCACATACATACTTTTTGCGACTCCACTTAAGGAACATACCATTTGGTTAAAAGCAAAAAAAGGATTTGATGAAGCATGTGAAATATATAATGCAAAGTGTGATTGGATTGGTCCATCTGTGATTGATACACAGGAAATGGAAAATGTAATTGGAACGGGGATTTTACAAGAAGCTGATGCCATAGTTACACAAGGTGTAATCTCTACCGAATTAATGGAACAAGCTCATAATAATAATATTCCAGTTTTCCTTGTAGATAGCGATATTCCAGATGCTAATAGATTTGCTTATATGGGGAAGGACTTTCATAAACAAGCAGAATTATTATTAAACGAAGTAGAAAAAAAGTTCGCAAAAAATGAGCCTTTGAAGATTGCTATTCAAGTAGCAGAAAAGAGTTTTAATATAGCACAACAGCAAATAGAGGAAGTTGAAAAGGTATTTGCTTTGCATCCAGGAGGATATGAAATTATCAATATCAGTGAATCGAAATCTGATCAAGTGAGAGCCAAATCAGAATGGGAAAGGGTACTACAAAAAAATCCTGAAATTAATGTCGCAATTAACTTTGCTGCTGAATCAGCTGAATCTTGTGCGGATATGGCACAAGCAAAGGGGCGTAAAGAGAAAATGATGATTTTCGGAGTAGATGACATGGAGTCTACGCTTGCGATGATACGCAATAATAAAATAGATGGTACCATTGCCACTTCCTTTTATGATTATGGATTTCAAAGTGTTCAAATGTTAATGAAATATCTTAGAGAAGGCACAGAACCTTCACAGAAAACCTTATCACCAACTTTAACAATGGTTACAAAGGATAATATAGATGATTATGATAAATAGCAAGATAAGGAAAAACAGAACCTTTAAGGAAAGAATACATAAATCTAATACGATCATGATTATGGTTATCGTTTGCTGTATCGTGTTATTTAATGTAATCAACACGATATCAGTCGATAAGTATAATGAAACGGTTGTATCACTAAAAAGCCTAAGTTCATTTTATGAGAATGTTGATACAGCAAACTCCTATGTGAAGGATTTTCTTTATACAGAAAATAAGGATACACTAAGTAAGTATGAAAAACATATCGTAAAGGCAAAAGAAGATATGCAAGTATTAAAGAAAGCAGCATTATCAGATGATTACTTTAGAATTATTATGCTGGAAAATATGCTTGATAATTATCAAGCGATACAACAAAAACTAGTTGCATCCTATGGTAAGGATAAAGAGAACTATACAAATTTATACAATGAGTTCTTAAGAACTGAAGTTTTGATCGAAAAAACATCTGGAGATTACTACAATCTTATAACGAAAGCAGTGAATGCTCAACTAGATAATCTCAAATTAATCAAGAAAACATCGATTGTTACATCTTTTTTACTCTTAGGATTATTGTTATTTTGGCTTCTTCATCATTCTAGACAGATAACAACTTCCTTTACGCGTCCAATCGAGCTTTTACTAAAGAATATACAGCGAGTAAAAGAAGGAGAGTATGATTTATCACAAGTATCTGGAACAAGTCTTGAAATGGAAGAACTTTGTGATGCATTAACGGAAATGGCATATGCTATACAACGTAACATAGAAACTACAAAAGAAAAAGCACAGTTAGAAAAGTTAGTGTTAGAGTGGAAGAACGAAACATTGAAAAAAGAAGAATTGCTCGTCCAAAGTGAACTTAAGATGTTGCAAAATCAAATAAATCCTCATTTTCTATTTAATACATTAAATATGATATATAAATTGACAATACAGGAAGGTGCAGAGAACGCAGCGGACATCTTAATCAAAACTAGTCACTTATTACGGTATGGCTTAGATAAACAAAATCGTCTTAGTGATATAAAGAGCGAAGTAGAGATGCTGAAGAATTATATAGAGATACAAACCATTCGTTTAGGAAATAGAGTTCTATTTGATTTGCAGTTTGAAAATGGCGATGTGATAGGAAATATACCTATTCCTGGAATGATTTTACAACCTTTGGTTGAAAATGCAATCAAACACGGATTAAAGGATTGTATGAAAGATGGAGTCATTGAAGTCATTGTTTCTGGTGATGAACAACAAGCTAATTTAGTTGTGAGTGATAATGGTAGCGGTATGGATAGTAATGAATTGGAACAGTTCATATTAAATGATTATCAGAAGGAAGATGAAAATCATCTTGGATTGTACAATGTTGTGAAACGATTACAGATGTACTACCAAGATGCAGTTACGATTAGTATCAATAGCAATTGTGATTGTGGATTTGAAATCATGATCAATATAAGACTACCAAAGCATTAGAAAGGAGGTTAGGCATTATGTACAAATTGTTAATAGTGGAAGATGAAAAAATAGAGCGTGAATCATTACAATCTATTATAAAAAACTTTGATTTACCAATTGATGAAGTTTTGACGGCTGAAAATGGTGAAGAAGGACTTCTCCTTTATTATGAACATCGTCCAGATATCATATTAGCAGATATCAATATGCCAGTCATGGGTGGTTTGGATATGATCAAAACCATTCGAAAGAAAGATAGTAGTGTAATGTGTATTGTCTTAACTTCTTATGACTATTTCTCCTATGCACAAAAAGCGATTCGTTTAAATGTAGAAGACTTCGTTTTGAAACCAGCAGATAAAGAATTATTAAGAAAAAGTTTAACGCAAGCAATAGAAAAACTTACAAAGGATAAAAATACTTTTCATCAAACAAGTTCTCTTGTGAAAAAGATGAATGAAATGAAAGCTATCTTAGAAAGTGAATGTTTTTATGCAATTTTAACGAAGCAAGATGAATTTAGATTACTGGAAACTTTCAGAATGGCCAATTATTCTGTTACTTCATGTACTTGTATAGTGTTTGAAGAGGTAGAGAATCAATCCTCTCATATATTTCAATTGCGCAGTGAGTTAGAAGATATGGGATATATGTGTGTACAAGGAAATATTCATCAACAACATATCTTATTTATTATGTCAAATCATAAGATGGATACAACTGATGAAACCATATTCTTAGAAATATTAAAGAAGGAATGGCTACAAGTTTATCGTTATTCTATTGGCAGCATTCAAAATGAATTAGCATTATTTTACCAATCTTATGAAGATGCGAAATATAATTTAAACAACGATGAACATCAAGATTCTAAGATGAGCGAAGAAATTACGAATGATGAATTTGGCATTTTAGCAAAAGAGTGGGCAATGCGGTTTATGGAAGAGAATCATGATGACATACAAAATTTAATACATGAGCTCTGTCAACAATTCTTATATTATGATTATAAAAAAGTAAATTACGTTATGAAATGTATTATTTCAGAGTTAGTGATTGAAATTAAGCAAAAATACCAAATTGAAATTAAAGAAGCAGATGTTCCTTTTGAAGAACTTAAATATGATAACCATCAAAATCTTGCGATTATAGTTAGTCAAACATTGCATAAAATTTTAAATCCATTAAAAAGCATTAAGTATCATAACAATAGTTCTATCATAAAAAAATCAATGGCTTTTATTGAAAAGAATTATGCCAAACAAATCAGTCTAAATACATTAGCAGATGAATTGGGTGTCTCACCCTTCTATATCAGCAAATTATTTGGAAAAGAGTTAGGGCATAATTTCACAGATGTTGTGAATGAGATACGCATTAGAAAAGCTAAGAAGTTAATTCGTAAAGATCTCTCTTTTAAAGAGGTTGCATATCAAGTAGGTTTTGGAAGTCAAAGTTATTTCACAAAAATGTTTAAGAAAATGGTTGGCTTATCACCAACAGAATATAGAAAACTTTTCCCATAGAAAGCGAGCATGTAAAAAGTGCTCCTTTTTTTAATTAGCAATAAATTTCTAATATAGACAAAATATTACAAATTCATTATTGCTATGATATCGAAGAAGAAAAAGGGAGTGTATATATGAAAAAAGTCATAAAACTAGCAACAGCCACATGTTTATTGGTCAGTTTCTTTACAATTTCCTCTGTTATGGCACAGGGTGAAAAGATTATTGTAAGAGATGATCAAATTAGCGGTTACAATAATCCAGAGTATCCGATTAAAAACATTATCGATGGTGACACTACTACATACTGGAAGTCTGTACCACAAAATGGTTATGGAGCTACAGAAGCACAAAAATTAGAGACAAGAATGAACGATCATAATCGCTATATCAACATCAAGTTGGATGGAGTATATGATCTTGATAAGATTACGGTTTACAACAACAAAGATTCCGCGAACAATTATTATATTTATGCTTCTGAAGATGGAACAAATTTTGATAAGATTGTTTCTAAAATCGATGGAAGTGTTGCAACCGAAGGTGGAAAGTCATTTTCTGTTAGCAAGAGAGCATCTTATATACGTTTGAATATGGCATATAATTCTGCTTCCTATGAAACTAATCTTGCAGAGATTGAACTGTTTGGTACGAAGGTATCAGAGGATGTCAAAAAACCTGCTGAAATTAAGGTTTCATCTTGGGAAGGAAGCAGTTATCAAAAAGAATGGGATAAGTTTGAGAGTGATGCTTCTTATGCAAATAGTAAAACTATTCAAGAGATGAAAAATCTTGTAGGCCGTGTAATTGGTCAAGAATGGATTTCTAAATTCCAATTTGAGATTAGAAATGACATGAATGGAAATGATGTATTTGAAATTGAAAATGGAAATGGAGTCATTATCATCCGTGGTAATGATGGAGTTTCTCTTGCGTCTGGTTTCAATTATTATTTGAAGAACTATGCAAGTGTTGACTACAATCCATTATTTGATAGTAATACTAACATGAAAAAATTGGTAAAAGTAGATAAGAAAATTGTAAAAGAAACAGAGTATGATGTTCGTTATGCTTTGAACTTCTGTACTTATTCTTATACAATGGCTTTCTGGGGTTGGGATGAATACCAAGAATTTTTAGATTGGGCCGCGATGAATGGTGTCAATGTAGTTCTTGATATTGTTGGTCAAGAAGAAGTATTGCGTCAAACATTAAAACAATATAATTTCACAGATGATGAAATTAAAGAATATATTGCAGGACCTGGTTATTTTGCATGGTTCTATATGCAAAACCTTTATAGCTTTGGAGGACCACTTCCAGATAACTGGTTTGAACAACGTGTTGAATTAGGAAGAAAAATGCATGATCGTATGCAAGCCTTTGGTATTGATCCAGTAATTCAAGGATTCTCTGGACAAGTTCCATTGAGCTTTGATGATAAAAACGACGGTGCAGTGTTAACGCCGATTGATCAATGGCCAAGTTATACAAGACCTGCGATTATTAAGACATATTTATCTGATGAAGAAGTTGCTCAAGGCAAAAAAGATTACTTCAAGGATATGGCAAAAGTATTCTATGATGCACAAAAAAATGTATTCGGTGATGTTTCAGATTATTATGCCGCTGATCCATTCCATGAGGGTGGAAACGCAGCAGGATTAGATATTGCTAATATCTTCTCTACTGTACAAACAGAAATGATTAATAACAACGAAGATGCAATTTGGGTGTTACAGCAATGGCAAGGAAATCTAAATGACAACAATTTAAAAGGATTAGTAAAACCGGAACAAGCATTAGCATTAGATTTACATGCGAACAAAAATCCAGAACATGGTGTCATGGAAAAATATAGTGTACCTTGGGTTTGGAACATGCTACATAACTTCGGTGGAAGAATGGGGTTAGATGGAGATTTAGAGACAATCGCAACTAATCCTGCCGAAACCATGGTTAGTGATAGTGCTTCTCAAATGGTGGGAATAGGTATTACACCAGAAGCACTAGAAAATAGCCCAATTATGTATGAATTATTATTTGATATGACTTGGGAAAGAGATCCTATCAATCTAACGAAGTGGGTTGAAAAATATGCCGAACGTCGTGCAGGTGGTACTACTGATAAACTACAAGAAGCATGGGATATTTTAAGAGAAACTGCGTATAATCAAAATGGTAAATTCCAAGGGGCTGCAGAAACTGTCATCAACGCAAGACCTGGAATGAATTTTACAAGTGCTTCTACATGGGGACATTCTACAATATCTTATGAAAAAACAGAATTGGATAAAGCATTACAGCTATTGATTGATAATTATGATGAATTCAAAAATTCGCCTGCTTATCGTTATGATATTGCTGATGTCGCTGAACAAGTATTATGTAATGCTGCAATAGAATACCACAAATTAATGGTAGCTGCGTATAATGCAGGAGATAGTACAGAATTCAAACGAGTATCAGATCACTTTATAAAATTGATTTCATTAAGTGATAAAATCTTAGGTTCAACAGATGAATTCATGGCTGGAACTTGGGTGAATGATGCAAGAGATATGCTAGATGGGGCAGATGATTGGACGAAAGATTTATTTGAGTTCAACGCAAGAGCCTTAATCACAACTTGGGGTGGACAACGTAGTGGACAGTTAAAAGACTACTCTAATCGTAAGTGGGCAGGCTTAACTGAAGAATTCTATCAAAAACGATGGGAAATGTGGATAAGTAATCGCCAAGCTGAGTTAGATAAAACATCAAAAGATCCTGTCGCAGCAAACGCTGAAAGCAACTGGTTCTTATGGGAATGGCAATGGGCAAATCGTAAATCTGATGATGGATTCGCTTTAGCAACAACTCCAGATTATTCAAATTTAAAGGAGAATGCAACAACCGCATTAAAAGAATTCTCAACAACTAGTTTAAAAGATTTCGGATCAAGCTCTGTTGAAGAAGATATAAACATTTCCGAAGGAAAACTATTTACTACAAATCCTGACACAAGTGAGGAATTAAGAAAAAAACTTACAGACGGAGAAGATGAAAGTGCCGGATGGAAAGTTAATGATGCTAACGAATATGCATTTACATTAGACCTAGAAGGAACATATGAAGTAAACTCTATAGAAATATATTTGCAAAATTTAGCTGTAAGTTTTGAATATAACTATAAGGTTGAAATACTAAATGCAGCAACAAATGAATGGCAAGTAATCGAGGCGAATTCTGGAGAAGAAACAATGTCCAGAAAAACAATCGTTACATTAAGTAAGGATGCCAATAAGGAAGCAACACAAGTACGAATTACAATGAAGACTAGAGATGCTGCTGCACGTCCTCTATTAATTACAGAACTTAGAGTCATGGGGAAAGCATTGAATGTACCTACCTATTATAATGTGGCTAAGGGGTTAATCGCGGAGAGTACAAAACCAACAGAAAACTCAAAGATTGAATATATTACAGATGATGATGTTAATAGTCTTTGGAAAACCAAATGGGGAAGTAGTAGTGAAATGTATCCTACAACAGTTACACTAGACTTGAAAAATATTTATGTTGTATCTAGCATAGAATTATACTTAGAAAATATTGGACTTTCATTCAAATTCAAAATTTATACAGTAGATGCTGATGGAAATGAGAAACTTGTATTAGATAAATCGGGCATCACAGAAACACTAACTGAAAAAGTATTTAAGGTAAGTGTAAATGAAAAAATTGCCAAAGTAAAAGTGGTTTATGAAGGTACTACAGGCAAAGGAACCTGGAGTGGAGCTTCTCCTGCAATGACAGAACTAAAAGTATTATCTTTATCTCCACAAAAAGAAGTAGTTACAAAAGGTAATCAAGCATTAAATAAGCCAGTAAAAGCATCTTCTACGCAAGCTAGTAAAGATGCAAAACATTTGAATGATGGAAACACTACTACATCATGGAACTTTGATGGTTATTCAAGTGATAAGACACCAAATGTTGAAATTGATTTACAAGGAAGATATCAAATTGACGAAGTAAATTTACAATTCAATGCAGAAGGATATGATAAATTCTATATATTTGATATTTATGTTGTTGATGTAAACGGTCAAAAGAAAATCGTAAAATCTGTAGATGACGCGCAAAAGAATGAAGTAAAATACAATGTACCTGTAAACTTAGAAATTACAAAAGTTGGAGTTGATTTCAAAGGTAAAAAAGAAGGATCCGGAGGTTGGTTTGATATTGTAGAACTTGAGGCAATCGGTATTCAAGCAAAAACACCTGAATTTGTATTTGGAGAAGGTCAAATTACAGGAATTAAAACGGATGATGCTAATAAAAATGCAATTGATGGAAACCTTGAAACTTATGTTTCAGGAATCAAAGATAAAGAGATGGTCTTTGACTTGGGCACAGAGTATTATGTCGATAGAGTTGATTTATCATTTGAAAAAGCAGAGTTAGGTTTACTTTATGTAGTATACTCAGAAGATAAAGATGGTGTAAGAACACTTGTCAATGATGCATCAAATGCGACTGGAACACTAGGAAACAGAACTATAAGTGTTAAAGTTAATAGAAATGCGAAGAAGATTATTTTCAAGCATCTTGGAAATAATGGGGATGGTCCTGCTTATCTTGCTGAGCCTAGACTTCATGAAATAGCTGTTTATATGGGGACTCCAGAAGATGTTATAAAAGATAGTACGATTGACAAATCTGATGCAGGAAATGTGAATGATGGAGATTTATCGACTTCTTATGTAATGAGCAATTCTGATGTTCTTAACTTTGAATTTGTAAAAGCAACCGATATAAATATTATTCATTTAAGTGGATCAGCATCAAAATCTGTGGATACTTTCAAAGTTGAAGCCTATGACTTGATCAAAAATGAATGGGTAACAATTTATGATGGTAGGGATGTAGATCCACAAAGTGAATACATTATTGTGTTGGATAAATCCGTATATACTAATAAAATTCGTTTAACAGCTCTTGCTTCACAATTGACGATAAATGAATTTAAAGTTTACAAAGTAGATGTAACACAACCTCTGGTTGCATATATTAAAGAAGTAAGAGATTTATTAGCTTCAAAAAGATATGAAGACAACAACGGAAGCTATAAACCAGAAGCAAAAGCAGCAGTGGAAGCAACAATAACTGCAGCTGAAGCAAAAATTGCAAATGGAATGAGTTCTACAGAAGTAGAAACAGAAATTGCAACAATTAAAGCAGCAGTAAAAGAATTTAATAAGAATGGTATTATCTATGTGGATCGTTCTATGCTTTTATCTAATATCAACTATGCTAAAGTAGTAGTTGCTAAAGCAGAGCAAAGGACTAGATCTCTAGATACAGAAGTGGCTTCATTAAAAGAAAAGATTGCAGCAGCAGAAACACTTTATAAAACATATAGTGCATCACAAACTGCGATTAATACTTTAAACACTGAATTAGAAACTGGTATCAATGCAGTATATACAACCATGGATGTTGAAGGTAAATTTACAGTAAAAGAACAACTTGCAAAAGATTTATTGGCTAACACATCCATTGGTGATAAGCATGGTTATGTATCTCAATCAGTTTATGATGCATTGCAAGCAGCCTTGAATAAGGCACAGGCAGATTACGCAAGTAATTTGGTTGATAAATTAACTGTTCTTAATGAGTTAGATCCTAAGATTGATGAATTTAAAGCAGGCATCGTGGTTGTAGATAAAACAAATCTATTAGCTATTCTTGATAGTGCAACTGCATTAAATAAAGCAGAATATGATTTTGATACATGGACAGCATTCAATGTAGTAGTTGCTGCAAGTAAAACAGTATACGAAACAGATGCTGTATCACAAGCTGAAGTAGATCAAGCAGTTCTTAATATTGAAACAGAACAAGTTAATCTAGTACGATTGGAAAAAGGCAATTTACGTCAACTGCTAGATACTGTTTCTCAGTATCAAGAAAATCTCTACACAACAGATTCATGGAAGGCGTTAATGGAAGTATATGATGAAGCTAATACTCTATATGCACTTGATGAATTAACGCAAGCACAAATTGATGATATGCATACGAAGTTAAAAGCAGCTAAGGATGCGTTGGTGAATAAACCAATACAACCTGATACTCCAGACACACCAGACACACCAGACACACCAGACACACCAGACACACCAGACACACCTGATACACCAGTGACTCCTGATCAACCAAATCAGGGTGGTGGTAACATCAAACCAGTTAAACCAGGCGGAAATGGAACTGTCACAGGTGATAAAACTAATATGAATAATAATATTATCTTATTAGGTATGTCTGCGATTCTTGGGGTAGGTGCTATCTATCTGAGAAAACGTCAGCACGCACAAAAAAAGAAATAAAAACGTAAATAATATTTTAGTAAGACAAAAGAAAAAGATGGAATGATGATATGGCCTATAAACCATAAAATCTCCATCTTTTTTCTTATTATATATCATAAATAGCTGCGTATTTTTCTTTTAAATAATCAATGTAATACATCGGATCAAAGGCTTCTTTAGTAGTATCCATCATAATTTCTTCTGCACTTTTCGATGCTCCATATTGATGAATATTGTTCGCAAGCCATGAATAGATCTTTTCAAACTCACCATGTTCAAGGATGTGATTTACGTCTAATTCTTTTTCCATCTGATGATAGAACTGGCTAGCATATGCGCTTCCTAATGCATAAGTAGGGAAGTAACCAAAATTGGAAGCACCCCAATGCATATCTTGTAAGATACCTTCAGTATCGTTGCTTGGACATATCCCAAGATATTCTTCATACTTATCATTCCACATAGTATCTAGTTGTTCATAATCCACTTCTCCATCAAAGATAGCTTTCTCTAATTCATAGCGAATGAGAATGTGAATTGGATAGGTCAGTTCATCTGCTTCTGTGCGAATGAAAGATGGTTCAGATACATTGATCATTTCCATGAAATCATCAAAGGATACATCGTTTAAATGTTCTGGGAAATGAGCTTGTAATTTTGGATATAAAGGCATCCAAAAGTGTGGGTTTCTACCTATATGATTCTCTAAGAAGCGTGACTGAGATTCATGCATTGCATACCCTATCTCAGTTTCAAGAGTAGTACCTTCATACTCTTGATTTACATGTAAACCATAATTTGCATGTCCATATTCATGAATGGTAGAGAATATTGCGGACATTATATTGTCTTCATGATAATGAGTCGTAATTCTTGTCTCATTAGTAGAAAAGAATTGTGTAAATGGATGTTCACTAGTTGTAATATAACATTTCTTAGAATCTGTCTGAAGGTATGTCATTAAGATATCCATAAATGTTCTTTGTTTTTCAACTGAGTACGATAGTTGTAATCTACCTTGGTCAATATGTTTTCCTTCTGTTAAAATACGTTTCATAAATGGTAATAATTCTTCTTTAATCTTATCGAAGAACATATCATAGGTTTCAATATTCAATCCAATTTGATAACGATCCAAAAGATAATCATAATCACTATATGTTTTATTTACAAAGGTTAGTATTTCCTTTTGTTTTTCGATAATCTGGATTAAGTATGGTTTGAAAATTTGATAATCATTAGCTTCTTTCGCCTTCTCCCATGCATTTTGACTCTCTGCTTTTAGTTGAGTGAAGGAGACATAGACTTCTTTTGGAAGTACTCGAATATCGGATAAATTGCGTAATATCAAATCTAATTCTTTTTGTAACTCTTTTGTATTATCTTTGTTTTTTGCCATCTCTTCAATCAAAGCCACATGCTCAGGCGAGGTTTCATGAGAAAAAGATTCTCCTGATAAAATAGATAGCATTTGATTGCGATAAGATAAACCATCTTTAGGTGCGATTGTAGCGATGTCAAAGTATAAAGTGTTCAATGCAAGGTTATATGCATTTGACTTTTCTTTGTACTCTTTAAATAATAATGTTTGATTTTTTTTCATAGAAACCACTCCTTATCTATCATTGTATCACATCCATGAGGAAATATTCGAATAAATAGATATAACAAATGTTTGAAAAGACTATATATGTAACCAACTATGAAGTATACTATACTTATAAAAGAGGTGATTCTATGAAAAGCAATGAAAAGATGATGAGAGAATTAGAAAAGTATATACAAGATCATTGTGAAGATGAAAGAGATTTAGAAGAAATTGGACATGAATTTATGGAGCTTTATAACAGTCGCAACTTACCAGAAAGAAACCTTAGCAAAGTAGAACAAGCACAGGAATTGGTATATGAATTGGATGATTGTCAAAGTGAGAAGGAATATATAGCACTGCTAGAAAAGATTTTAAAACTGGACCCTGAAAATCTTGATGCATTATTTTTAAGTTTAAATGTTTGGGATGATGATGCAGATGAGCAATATGAGAACCTAGTGAGACTAGGGGAAAAGAAAATGAAGGAAAAAGGGTATTGTGATGAAGATAGCATCGGACATTATTGGGGCATCATTGAAACTCGTCCTTTTATGCGTATCAAAAAAGCATATCTTGAATATTTGATGGAACATGGAAAGTTTATGCTTGCCTTAGAAGAGGCAAAAAATATGATGCGTCTATGTGAACATGATAATTTAGGAGTTCGCTATTCACTCATAACAATCTATGCACGTCTTCAACAATATGAAGAAGCTAAAAACTTTTTTGAACAATGGGATGAACCTTCTGCATTTATGTATATCCCAATGATTATCTTGAATTATCAAATGAATAAAAGAGAAGAAGCAATACAGTGTTATGAGGAATTTCAAAGCTATAACAAAAACTGTAAGAAAGTATTTAAGAAAAAAGGAATCGATATTGAGCAATTAGAAGCCAGTGTAGAAGCACAAATGTATGCACCATTTAGTGAAGAAGAGATTTATATTGCTTTAAGTCAAAACATTTGTCTACTAATGGAAAACATGGAAACAATCATGGACTTCTTTGTGAAGCATCTCGTTAAGGCAACAACTAGTAAAAAAAAGAAAAAAGAAATTTTACATTAATGAATTAGATGACAATTTATAAATTGACGTAGTGTAAGAATCATGCTACTATTTTAAAGTACATAAAGGGAGCTTGTAAACAGGCTGAGAGGAAGTTGAGAACTTCGACCGTACCTGATTTGGATAATGCCAACGTAGGGAACATAACCGTAACATATAAGGGATATGCTCGTTGGCATATCCCTTTGTTTATGGGGAGGAGAAAATATGACATTTATAGAAGAAACCATACAAAAAAGTTTGGATATTTGGAGTCAATATGTGGATCATCCATTCCTAAAAGATATACGAAACCATACCATGAAACAAGAAATGTTTATACAGTACTTGATTGAAGATACAAAATATCTGAAAGAGTATGCACGTTGTTTTGGAATGGGGATATTTAAGAGTGAAACCATGGATGAAATTTGCCTTTTTTATGAGATGTTAAAGTTTGTAGAATCTAATGAAAGTGCTACACGTATTCGTATGTTAAAAGCATTGGGGTATGATGTTAAGCAACTAGAAGTAGAACCAAAACAAGAAGCTTGTAGAAATTATACAAATTTCTTACACGAAGTTGCGAAAAATGAAGGCAACATCGAGATTTTATATGCGACTCTTCCTTGTATGCTTTCATATGCGTACATTGGAAAATGCTTGTTAGAAGAGAATGCGGCTTTAATCAAAGAAAGTGTATATGGTGATTGGATACAGGAGTATTGTTGTACGGAATATTTGGAAAAGTGTAAAACATGGATGAACTTTGCGAATGAAACGAGCCAGCATTTAAAAGAGAATGAAAAAGAGCACCTTCAAGAATTGTTTCGTGAAGCGAGTGTACATGAACTAAAGTTTTGGAATATGAGTTATCAAACGAAAGGATAGGTAAGTATATGTTTGAAAGAGAAATAGAAAATGTAGTAACAAAAGCACCACTTGTACACTGTATCACCAATTATGTAACGGTGAATGATTGTGCAAATGCAGTATTGGCGGTACATGGAAGTCCGATTATGGCGGATGATGAAGCAGAGGTTGAAGAGATTACATCCATCTGTAATGCCCTTGTGATAAACATTGGTACATTAAATAAACGTACGATTGCTTCTATGATTAAAGCGGGTAAGAAAGCTAATGAAGTAGGGCATCCAGTCGTCTTAGATCCAGTTGGTGCAGGAGCGAGTACCCTACGTACACAAACAACATTTGATTTACTAAAAGAAGCAAAATTTAGCATTATACGAGGAAATATTTCAGAAATCAAAACAGTATATGCCGGAAGTGGATCTACGAAAGGTGTAGATGCAGATGTGAGTGATGTAGTCACAAAAGAGAATTTGGATGAAACAATTGCATTCGCAAAAGAGTTGAGTAAGAAGACAGGTGCAGTAATTGCGATTACTGGGGCTATCGATATCATTTGTAATACAGATAAGGCGTATGTGATTTTTAATGGACATAAAGAAATGTCACGCATTACAGGGACTGGATGTATGTTATCCGCAATCCTTGGAGCCTATGCGGGCGCAAATCCTGAAAACTTACTAGATGCATGCGCATGTGGAGTTGCTCACATGGGATATAGTGGAGAGCTTGCTCAAGAGCGTGTTTTACAAGAGAAAAAGGGAAGTGGTTCCTTACATATCTATATCATCGATGCGCTTAGTAATATGACACCTTCTCTATTGAATGGAGGTCTTAAAATTGAAGTTCGATAGAAAGAAACTTAAGAAACATTTAGAGCTTTATTTAGTAAGTGATCGTTTTTGGTTAGCGGGAAGAGAATTACAAAGTGATATTGAAAAAGCGATTGAGGGTGGTGTCAGTTTTGTTCAAATACGAGAAAAAGAACTACCTTCAGAAGAATTCATAGAAGAGGCTAAGAAAATAAAGGAACTATGTGAACGACATGAAATTCCTTTCGTTGTAAACGATAGTGTTGAAGTTGCTAAGGCAGTGGATGCAGATGGTATACATGTTGGACAAGGTGATATGCCAGCCATAGAAGTACGTAAGATTCTAGGAGAAGACAAAATTGTTGGTGTATCTGCACAGAGTGTTGAAGATGCTTTGCGCGCACAAGAAGAAGGTGCAGATTATCTTGGAGTAGGTGCAATGTTTTCTACAAAGACAAAGAAAGATGCGGATGATGTAAGCTTTGCTACCTTAAAAGCAATCGTAGAGGCAGTGCATATTCCAGTAATAGCAATTGGTGGAATCGATGAACATAATCTTTTAGAGCTAAAGGGAAGTGGCATTGATGGAGTAGCTATTGTATCCGCTATTATGGCGAAAGAGAATATATTTGAAGCTAGCAAGATTTTAAAAAAGAAAACGCAGGAACTAGTAAAATGTTAAAAGCTGTTGTTTTTGATATGGATGGGACACTATTAGATTCTATGCATGTATGGGATCATATAGGAGAAGATTATTTAGCAACTTTACAAATACATGCAGAAGAGGGATTACAAGAAATTATAACACCGATGTCACTTTCTCAATCTGCGATGTATCTAAAAAAAACTTATCAATTAGAAGATACTATAGAAAAAATACAACAGGGAATTGAAGCACAAGTCATGAAACATTATAAAGAAGATATTCCCTTAAAGAATGGCGTAAAGGAATGTATAGAACGCTGCGTGAAAGAGAACTTACGTTTATGTGTGTTAACTGCAAGTAGCTTAGAAATGGCGCAAAGCGCATTTCGCCGATGTGGTATTTTACATCATTTCGAATTCATTATGACTTGCGAAGAAGCCAATTGTCCAAAAACGGATGTACGTATTTATCAAAAAACTATAGAGAAATTAGGCATAAAAAAAGAAGAGTGTGTATTTATTGATGATGCATTATATGCCATTGAATGTATGAAAACAAATGGGTATCAAGTAGTGGCAGTATATGATGAAGCGAATGATAAAGATTGGAATCAGATATGTGAAATCAGTAATCAAGCAGTATTTGCATTAACTGATTGGAAAGGATTGATATGAGAAAAGTATTAACGATAGCTGGAACAGACCCAACAGGAGGTGCAGGAGCACAAGCAGACCTTAAAACATTCATGGCACATAAAGTATATGGAATGAGCATTATCACTGCTCTTGTAGCTCAGAATACACTAGGTGTACGTGATATTATGAATGTAACACCAAAGTTTTTAGAAGAACAATTCGACTGTGTATTTGAAGATATCGAACCAGATGCGATAAAGATTGGAATGGTGTCAGAACCAGAACTTATTCATAAAATTGTAGAGAAATTACAACAATACAACGCACAAAACATTGTAGTTGATCCTGTAATGGTATCAACAAGTGGATCTAGGTTATTAGCTGATCGTGCATTGAGGGCTTTAAAGGAAGAACTTCTTCCCTTAGCAGTAATCATTACTCCTAATATTCCAGAAGCAGAAGTACTCAGTGATCTTTCGATTCACTCAAAAGATGATATGATTTCAGCGGCGAAAGTGATTGCGACCTTCTTTGATGGTTATATCTTAATCAAAGGCGGACACTTTGAAGATCGCGCAGATGACCTTTTATATCATAATGGAAATGCTTTCTGGTTACCGAGTGAACGAATTGATAATCCTAACTCTCATGGAACTGGTTGTACCTTATCTAGTGCCATTGCCTCTAATTTAGCATTAGGTTACAACGTACATAAAAGCGTTGCCTTAGCCAAAGGATTTATTGGTGGTGCACTACGTGATGGTTTAGATTTAGGTAAAGGAAGTGGACCTTTAAACCATTGTTGGAATATGTAAAAAAACCTTGTGATGAACTCCCATAAATTGGATAGTCTACACAAGGTTTTTTCTATTGATTCATATAAGCCACATAATCGTTCTTAGTGATTACTTGATCTAATCGTTCCATATTTTCCTTCTTTGTTAGGTTAAAGAAATATACGGGTAATAGTACAGTGGTTCCATCTTGCATATATATCGTAGTGAGGATACGATTATAGTCATTATTTGGATCACCTGGTACATATTCTTCTAAGGCATCAATTTCTTTCAGTAGTTCATCATCAATCTCATAAACTTCACCAAGAATATTTTCCTTTCCTTCAAGTATAGCAGGATAGGATACTCCTTTTAAAGAATATAAGCTTCCTTTTACATATCCATACCCTAGAAATATACTATTCCCTTTCAGGTATTTATCATAATTGTACATTCCTTCACGTAAAGAACCATATACAAAAATCTTCTGCATTAACAAATCGTTCCTTCTGCTTTCTTAATATCTTGATCATTTTGTACCATAGCTTCCATCGCAGAACATAATCCAGTTACGATATCTTGTAATGACATACATGCTTGGTTTGCTTTATCAATGACTTGGGAAGGTAAGTAGGGAATATGTATGAATCCACTCTTTGCGCCTTTGCCTTGTTTCTCTAATAGATAACGGACACCATAAGTGACATGATTACATACAAAGGTTCCAGCAGAGTTTGAAATGGATGCAGGAACTCCACTCTTACGAATATGTTCTACCATTGCCTTAATTGGTAAATTAACGAAATAAGCATCTGGTCCATCCGCATAAATTGGTTCATCAATTGGCTGATTTCCTTCATTGTCCTTGATACGACAATCATCTATATTGATACCAACTCGCTCTACAGTAATATCACTACGTCCCCCTGCTTGTCCAATGGACAATACCATATCAGGTTGGTAAGTATCAATTGCTTCTTTGATAACTGCCAAAGATTTGTGTACAACAGTAGGTATTTCTAATTTAATTATTTCAGCGCCTAAAATTGTGTCTGGTAGACGTTTCACACTTTCAATCGCAGGATTAATGGATTCGCCACCAAATGGATCAAATCCTGTCACTAATATTTTCATCATGTATAACCTTCTTTCTAAAATGCAAGTACAAGCATCAATACGATATGAATAACGATTAACGTTAATGCCATAGGCGCTTGTGCTTTTACAACCGTCCATTTATCTTTGGTTTCCAATACGGCGGTAGGGACTATATTGAAATTAGCGGCCATTGGTGTCATAAGTGTACCACAATATCCAGCAGTCATTCCCAACGCTCCAACAACGCTAGGATTTCCACCTTGTGCAATCACAAATGGAATACCAATACCAACCGTTATGACAGAGAATGCAGCAAATGCATTCCCCATAATCATTGTAAAGATTACCATACCTAGACAATAAATGACAACCCCAAATAAAATATTTCCTTCTGGTAGAAGTCCTGAGATAATCCCCGATATTACATCACCAACTCCAGCTTTTGTAAATACTTGACCCAAAGCACCTAACAACTGTGGTAATAAAGATGCACTACCGACCTGCATCAATAACCTTGCGGTATCTGTACGTGTTTCTGTAAACTTAGGTCTACATAATAACATGGCAAAGATCAAGGCAAGAATACATCCTGCGCCTACCATCACTGCACCAGGCAATGGAAGTCCATCAATTTTTACACGAGATAAAATAAGCGCAACCATCGCGACAAGAATCGCTGGAAGAAAAATAAGGTTCTTAATTTCTTCACTTGATGCTTTTCTTTTTTCTATATCAGGAGCTTTAAATTTTCCAATTTCAACCTGTTTGCACATGGTCAAACATCCCATAACTAGCAACAATCCGCCTGTAACTTCATAAGGAATAACTTTTCCAAAAATGAAGATGACTCCTAATAAAGTCCAAAATGCAACAGTTCCTATACGAGCTCTTTCATTCCCTAATGCTTGATAAGCTGCATTGAAACTAACAAATCCACAAAGAATAAATATAAATTCAGAAGCATTATTAAATATCGTTTCCATTTGTATTCATCCTCGCTTTCTTAATCTTTCTATCATAACGAAGTACTTGAACAAACGTTAAAATGATAGCTATGATACAGATTGGATAACTTGCTTGTGCAACAGAGTAAATAGTTGCACTACCATACCCAGCTTCTGCTAATGTACCCTGAATCAACAATACTCCACTTGTTACAGGAAATACATTTTGAGCAAAAAAGTTCCCATAGTTATCTGTTGCTGCAGCTAATCCCTTTAAGGAATCTTCTTCTTTTTCACTTAGTTGTGAACCCTTCGCTTTTTCAGCAGCAGCTTCCGACATTGGTAGAATCAAAGGTCTAACAAATTCAACCTGTCCACCAATACGTATATTTGCTCCACTTGCGGCACTACGAATCATCATGTACAAGCATAAAACTTTACCAGCAGATGCATTTCTAATTTTACCAATTAAATGAGATGCTCTTTCTTTTAGACCATAACGTTCGATAATAGCAATCACTGGAAAAATAATTAACCATACTGACATAAGTCGATTGTTAACAAAAGATTGCCCCATAATAGCTAGTATTTCTGTAAAGCTTAATCCAGATACAAGACCAGTCACTAGACCAGAAATCAACACCGTGGCAAGTACATCAAATTTCATCATAAATCCTAAAACGATGATGACTACACCAATTAATTTTATATATTCCAAGATACAACACTCCTTTTCTAACTGTAGCATTTTATCAAATTTTGCGAAACGTTTCAAATGATATCAAGTTTTTTGTACTATGTGTTCTAGCTTATGATATCCAATTTATCCCTTTATATGTATGAAATATAGAGCATTAAAAGCATAATGGTCTACTCATTACTAAGTTATATAATGAAATGAAACTTATGATATTCTATATGATTAAACTTCTTAATCTGTGTGCATTGTTTGGTGTGATCTACAAAATAAAAACACACTTGCTAGTTAGTGTGTTCTATTTTTATTTATGGCACCCTCAGCAGGAATCGAACCTGCAATTGATTCTTAGGAGGAACCCGTAATATCCATTTTACTATGAGGGTATGGTTGAATAGTGCCTTTTTATTATACCATAATCGATTTTTATTTAAAGGGTATTGAACAAGTTTTATTGCGATAATGTTGTAAAAAGTGTATGTAAAAAGAGTAGATTTCCAATAAATAGCAGATATCATAAAAAAGACTTCCTTTCTTAAAATGGAAATGCTACTATAATGTAATGAAAGTTGTATGATGGAGGAACATGCTATGCTATTTACAAAGGCGTATTTAAGTAAAATCAAATGGAACGGACTAATGCAGTCTATGCTTTGGTTGATATTAGGTGGATCAATGTTGGTGGTATTTCCACATGCTCCTTTAGCTGTCACCTACATTGCAGGGTTTCTCTTAATGATTCAAGGAGTTGGACAATTGTTTCTATTCATTCAAGAAGATGAACGATTTAAGTTCTCAGTGTTAAGTTTAATCCATTGTATTTGTGCTTGTTTTACTGGGGTATGGGCACTTACTAGTACTGCAGATGCAGTAGAATCGATGTATTTGATTTTGGCATTTATTACCTTTATACATGGTATAGAAGATATTTTAATATCTTATCGTTTACGTTTGTTACATTATGATAAATGGTGGATTGCCGCAATCTTCACAACAATCTCTATTGGATTTTCTTTGTTGTTGATCTTTTGGCACGATAAAGACACCATCTATATGTTTACATCTTGTAATATGTTGTTGAATGGTGCATGTGATATTTGGATGTGGTTACGTCTTGAAGAGATGGCAATTGCAGATATGGGAATATAATATAGAGACTCTCAAGGATAATGTGGAGAGTCTTTTCTTTACTACCCTTTCTGTTTACTTTTGCATATTTATTATAAAGTTTGTTGATTTTTTAGGAATTTTAAAATTCATCTCGTATATGTAAAGTGTAAGGACAAAAAAGGAGATGATATATATGGCTACAAAAGATGTAGCAAAAGTAAGCTATAAAAATGATGTGTTCTTCAAATTCGCCCTATCTTCACAAGATGAAGACTCCAAAATGATTCGTCACTTTATGATTAAGGAGATTACAGGGATTGATCCAGTAGATAGTATTGTGGTAAACCCTGAAATGGATCCAAAAGCACTTGCAGGTAAGAAAATCATATTGGATGTACACGTAAAAGACATCCATGGGTGACGGTTACGTTTTTATGGTATGCAAGTTGAAGGATTACTCACAAATCTAACGAATCGATTTGAGTATTATGGCGCAAAGATTTTAGAGAAACAACTAAAAGAAGGAGAGGATTATTTAGATTTAAAACCAGTGTATCAAATTATCTTTATGGATAACTATTCAGAAGATAAAGGGAAACTGATTATGAAGTATCAAATGAGAAATGAAGAAGGAAAGGAAGAAAGTACACATGCCTTAATACATAGAACGTACATACATTTACCAGTGATAAACGACATTGTAAAGAAAAAAAAGACAGCAGGATTAACAGCTTTTGAACAAATGTGTTATCTCTTTAAAAACAATGAAGACGATGATATAATAAAGACAAAGGAAAGCGTGGTGAGAAAGCTTATGGAAAAACATGAACGAATGAGCGATAATGAACAAATATGGACACTCGCAGAACAAATCCAGATGGCAGAAGCACAACAAAAAGCTATTCAACAAGGATACTATGATGAAGGAATAAAAATAGGCGAAGAAAAAGGACTAAAAATAGGAGAGGAAAAAGGAAAAGCAGAAGGAAAAGCAGAAGGAAAAGTAGAAGGTTATAATAAGCTTTTGAATCAACTCATTCAGGCTAAGTTTGATGTAGATGCATCTTCATGGCTATCAACTTTAACCATGGAACAACTACAACAAGTATCACAATTACTAATGAACGCTGAAACATTCGAGGAAATACAAAATGCAATTTAAAGAACTCAAACTATTTGGTCAAAAGGCACGTTCGTGTCTTTTTTTCTCGTATATGGTATACTATTTATAAGAAAACGGAGGTTTTATTGTGTTAGAACTAGGTGTAGCTTACTTCGATCAGGTTTACGAAATCATGGAAGAAGCTTTCCCAATCGAAGAAAGAAGAACCTATGAAGGTCAAAAAGAGTTGTTAAATAGAGAAGATTATCATGTATGTGGGATTGTAAAAGATGGCCGAGTACAAGCATTTATTACATATTATGAGATGGAAGACTTTATGTTCTTTGAACATTTGGCGACACATCATACGACAAGAGGAAGTGGTGTAGGTAGAAAACTTATGTTGGAAGTTTTTAATAGCTTTCATAAAGATATTATATTCGAAGTAGAATTGCCACGGACGACTATTGCGAAGCGAAGAATTGCATTCTATGAACGTATGGGATGTGTTTTATATCCAAATATTATCTATCTTCAACCATCCTTTCATGAAGGATGTGAACCATTACCATTACACTTGATGAGTTATCCAAACAAAATGGAAGATGATGTAATGAAACAGAAAATCATAAATCTCTATTTAGATGTTTATCATGTTAACAAATAAAACCAGGGTTCTGGTTTTTTTGTAGCTATAAAAAGTAAGATTAAGTGAATATTAAGAAATTGTAATCGTATATCTTTGATATAATAAGAAGAAAGATGGGATGGATGTTCATGCGTGTATTGATTGTAGATGATGAAAAAGAAATAGCAAACCTAATGCAAATATATCTAGCGAATGAAGGGTATGAAATTGTTGTGTGTTATGATGGGAAAAGTGCTTTAGAACAAATATCACAAATGGAATTTGATTTGGCATTGTTAGATGTTATGCTTCCAGATATAGATGGTTTTCAAATCTGTTGTAAAATACGAGAAAAGTATACATATCCGATTATTATGTTAACTGCAAAAGAGCAAGAGATAGACAAGATTGCAGGTCTATCGATAGGTGCCGATGATTATGTTACAAAGCCTTTTCAGCCATTGGAAATTGTAGCTAGAGTAAAGGCGCAACTTAGAAGATACAAACGCTATAATGTAAAGCAAGAAAATCATATCTTTACCTATGCTGGACTTTATTTGGATATGATTCGTCATATATGTAAAGTAAATGAGAAAATTATTAATTTGACTCCAATTGAATTTTCTATTCTTTCTTACCTTTGTATGAATAAGGGTCGTGTAGTTAGTGTAAAGGAGTTATATGAATCTATTTGGAAAGAAGAGTATCTTAGTTCCAGTAATAATACCTTAATGGTTCATATTCGTCATGCAAGAGAAAAGATGAAAGATAATGTTGATCATCCCAAATATATTCGTAATGTATGGGGTGTTGGATATAAGGTTGGGGAATAGAGTATGAAATATAAAAAATTGATTTTTATTCTAGTTATCATCACAGTTTCTGTATATTTGATAGACACATTCACAAGTGGTTTTTTGGATATGATTTATAATATCTTGTTTACTACATATGAATACACAGCGGAAAATGGAATTGTTTATATTAATACACAACCAAGGTTGGATATCCTGAAACTTCTAGTATTAGTAATTATTATACTGTGTGTTAGCGTATGCTACTTATACATCGAAAGAAATAGAAAATATGATAAGAAAATGATGATTCTACAACACGAAAAAATACTTGCTGCATTTCGTGATCATAGACCAATGCAAGAACTTCATAAAGATTATGCAAATATAGAAAAGACATTGATGGAGATACAAAACCAACAAGTTCATCAAATGCGAATGTTAGAATTAGAAACAAGACAGAAAAATGATCTCATTTCCTATTTGGCACATGATATGAAGACACCGTTAGCATCTGTCATTGGGTATCTTAGTTTATTAGATGATGTTAAGGATATTCCTCAAGAACAAAAAGAGCATTATGTGGAAATTACACTAGATAAAGCAAACCGTTTAGAGTTCCTAATCGATGAATTTTTTGATATCACAAGATTTAATTTACATGATATTGTACTTTCTCAAAATAAGATTCAATTGAACTTTATGTTTCAGCAACTTTGTGAACAGTTTTATCCAATTCTGATGAAACAGGGAAAAGAAATTGATATTCAAATGGAGGATAATTTAGTCCTTTATGCGGATGCGGACAAACTTGCAAGAGCATTTAATAATATACTCAAAAATGCAATTTCCTATAGTTATGAAAATAGTAAAATTGTTGTGAAAGCTGTGTGTGATATAGATAATGTACATATTACATTCCATAATCAAGGAGATGAGATTCCACAACAAAAATTACAGACAATATTTGAAAAATTTTATCGATTGGATGCAGCACGTTCCACACATGCTGGAGGTTCTGGCTTAGGTCTTGCGATAGCAAAAGAAATTATGAATGCACATGGTGGAAGTATAAGCGCTCAAAGTAGTTTTGAAGAAACTGTGTTTGAAGTGATTTTGCCTATGAATAGAAAACAGGAACAAGTCTTATAGGGCTTGTTTTTGTCTATATGAAGATGTTTGGATAGAATTAAGTAAATATTAAGTTGAGACTAAGTATATGTTCAAACTCATTTCTTATGTACATGGTTTAATTACATAAGAAGGGAGCTTATATTATGAAAAGAAAACGAAAGATAAAAAAAATACCTGCACTTTTCTTAGGGGTATGTTGTTTAGCAGGTTTTACGTTCTATGGCGGAGATTCTTTATTACATGAGGTACAAGAAATTCAAAGTTCTATGGTAGATGATTCAAAATTATCTTATTTGAATAAAGAATTAGAAAGTCATAATGCGTTATTAATGGATGTACAAACAGGAGAAATACTTTTGCAGAAAAGAAGTGAGGATAAAATGTATCCAGCATCTTTGACAAAAATCATGACAGTCTATATTGCGTTGAAACAAATCGATAATTTAGAAATGAAAATACAAGTTCCAAAAGATGAGATACAAGCGTTACATACATTGAATGCAAGTATGGCTGGGTTTGAACCATTTGAAGAAGTCAGTATTATAGATTTATTATATGGAGCCATGTTGCCAAGTGGTGCGGATGCTTGTGTAACTCTTGCACAGTATATTGGAGGAACGCAAGAAGTATTCGTTGAAAAAATGAATGAAACAGCGAAGCGTTTAGGTATGCATCAAACAAATTTTACAAATGTAACTGGACTTCATGATGAACAACATTATTCCACGGTAAAAGATCTAATGTACCTTCTCGAAGAAGCAATGAAAGATGAAACCTTTCGTTCCATATGGTCTACACAATCTTATCAAACAGATCCTAGTAGTATTCATCCAGAGGGCATTTCATTGACAAGTACATTGTTCACAAGTATGACAAAATTCAATATTAAAAATGATTATATTCAAGGAGCTAAAACAGGGTATACACCAGAAGCAGGATTGTGTATGGCTTCTCTTGGAAGTGTAGCACAACATGAATATCTATTTATTAGTGCGAATGCTGCTGGAGATCACGAAACGCAACCATTTCATATTATGGATGCGATTAAAGCATATCAAGAAGTAAATTTACAACATTCTAAATAGTTTATTCAAATGACTTTGCATAGTAGTCTAAGGCATCTATTAAGATTTGTATGTGATCAAAGGCTAGGGAGTCATAATTGTCCATTGATTTTATTTCATTGTTTTTTCGTTCATAACGAATATGCGCTTTAGAATTTATCAATTCGATATGTGTATCACTTTCTATAATGTCAAACCAAAGGGCTTCTTTTGCGTCATCATTCGCTTGTGTATGAATTTGTTGTGGTAATATGGCTAAATAGGCAACGGATATGACACGCATCCTTGGATCTCTATGTACGTTTCCATATGTGTGTAGTTGTGTTAATGAAATCGCATCAACTGATGTTTCTTCCTTTAACTCACGATGGGCAGCTTGATCTAAATCTTCATCCATATTTACAAATCCACCAGGGAAAGCCCATTGTTCTATGAACGGATGATGTTTACGTTTGATAAGTAGTACTTGTATAGGTGTTGTTTTTGTAAGAAGTACCATATCCACAGTAATTGATGGTTTCTCATAATCTCTAGGTTTATAGCTCGCAAGATATTCTTCTTCGCTACGACCTTTATCATCAAGTAAATGTTGTTTCATATTATCACCTCATAATCACATTATATCACTTAATGAAGAAATTCTCTTTTCTTATCTTGTGCTTTTCGTTATAATAAAACAATAGAAAATGATAAAAGTTTTCTATTGTCTATTTGGAGGTAAACCATGAAAAAAATTCTATGTGTTCTAATATGTTTATGTACCCTTACGTTAACTGGGTGTTCTTCTTATGAACGAGATGAAAACCCTGGTGAAGTACGCACTATCACTGTGGATGAACTACAGAAAATGATAGATCAAGAAGAATCATTTGCTGTTGTATTTACACAACCATCATGTGAGTATTGTGAGGAAATGCACATTATGTTAGATAGTTATATTCTAGATCACAATATCTTATTGTATGAAGTAGTATTAAATGATACATCCGATCAAGATCGTGCAGCTATACTTAAACAAATCCGTAAGACATTCGTTGGTTTGGATAATACGCCAACTTTGTATTATGTAAAAGAAGGTAAAGTTGATGATGAAACACTGGAAGTAAAAAAAGACAATTTTGACTCTTTCGTACAAAATCATCGTTTAGATGAAAAGAAATAAGGTACATATATGAGAAGAAGTAAATGTGAAATTAGTAGAGAAGATGCTTGGAAAGTATTTGATGAAAGTGATTATGCTAGTATTGGGTGTATTCGTAAAGATGGAACACCTTATGTTGTAAATGTATCTATGGCAAGAATAGGAGAAGTCTTATATTTTCATTGTGCTATGGAAGGTGAAAAGAACGATTCTTTTCAAATGAACCCTAGAGTATGTGTAAATGCAGTTGGCAATTATCACATCGTTCAAGAAAAGTTTACAGTGTTTTATGCATCTGTTGTCATGGAAGGGTGTATTCAAGAAGTTCAAGAAGAAGATGAAAAGCGAGAGGCTTTAAAGGCAATCTGTTTGAAATATACACCAGATTATATGAGTGAATTTGATTCTGCTGTGGATAAGAGTATTGCGGTAACAGCGATTTATAAAATCGAAGTAAATTCAATCGCAGGTAAGAAAAAATAACGGTTTTTCATCATTTTTATGCATTTATATTGCTTTCTGTAAACGCTTTTAGTAAAATTAAAGTGCGAAACGTAGAATGTGTCGCGATTAAGATTCTATGAATGTTATATCTATTAAAAGGTATTGTGGAACATAAAGTGGTCTTTCAAAACATTCATAAATTCTTTACGAAATCATGAGAATATCTTACATGTCTATGTTGGTGGCTGGTAACCCTATATAGGGATGTAACTCCCGCTCCTTTCACCGGGAATATAATTTCTCATGTTTCTATCCTTCGTGACTGGTAACATGAGGGACAAAAAAACAAGCTATTTAGAGAGGCTTGTTTTTTTCTTTTACTTTCTTAAGCGATAGCCGCTACCCCAAACAGTTTCAATGATTTTAGGGTTAGCACTATCTTTTTCTATTTTATCTCGAATACGGTTAATATGTACGGTTACAGTATTGATTTCACCTATGGCATCTAATCCCCATATAGTTTCGAAGAGTTGGCTCTTTGAGAATACTGTATTTGGATGTTTGCATAAGAATACCAATAATTCATATTCTTTATTTGGAAATGTTGCTAGAACATCATCAACGAATACTTCATGAGAATCCGTATTGATAGTAATGGTATCTAGATAAATCATAGAGGTAGGCTGTGTACTATTGTTTGTTAGACGCTCATAGTTTTCAATCTGTGATTTTACACGAGCTACCATTTCACCTGGATGGAATGGTTTCATAATAAAATCGTTTGCGCCTAATCCTAAGGCGTTGATTTTATCCTGATCTTCACGTTTTGCGGAAACGATAATGACAGGAATATTTTTCTCTTCACGGATGCGCTGGCATATTTCAAATCCATCCATACCAGGAAGCATAATATCTAACAGCACAAGAGCATAATCATTCTTCAATGCAGCTTGTAGTCCTTTTTCACCATCGTCTACAATATCACTCTCAAAGTGACTTACAGAAAGGTAATCACGTTCTAATTCTGCGATTTCTTTATCATCTTCTATAATTAGTATTTTTTTCATTGTACTTCCTCCGTAGGTAATTGAATCGAAATACATAAACCTTTATTTATTTCGCCTTGTGCCCATATAGTTCCCTTCATTTGTTCAATGATATGACGTGTGATAGATAAACCCAGTCCATTTCCTTTTATCTTAGAACTTCGCGCTGGGTCGGCACGATAGAAGCGTTCAAATAAACGTTGTATATCTTCTTGTTGTGCACCGATTCCATCATCTTGAAATGAAATCAAACAACCATTTTTATCTTTTGTTAGATGAATGTCCATATGAACGATATCGTTCCTTTTGTATTTGATACTATTGTCACATAAATTATCAAGCACACGAATAAAGAGGGAAGTATCCATCATTACATAACAAGGACTTGTTGATGGTACGAAGGAAAGTAGTAAGGATTGTTCCTCATATTTCGCCTGTTCTTCTTCTACCCATTGTATCATAAATGCATTCAAATCTAGAAGTTCTGTCTGTAAAGATTCTTCACCCATATCAAGCTTCGATAATAGGAATAAGCTCTCTACCAAATCGTTCATATGTTTTGTTTTGCTTTGAATGATTTGTAAATAATGTTGTTGTTTTTCAGGGGTATTTGCGACTCCATCTAATAAACCATTTACATATCCTTGAATCGAAGTAAGTGGGGTAGATAAATCATGGGAAATACCTGCAATCAGTTCTTTTCGTTGTTGTAGATATTGTTTTTGTATTTGATCAGATGCTACAAGTTGTTCACGCATGTTTTCAAAGTTCTCACAAAGAACTCCAAATTCATCTTGTGTAGAAGAAGAAATACTAGAACTTAAATTTCCTTCTTTGATTTCATTTGTCGCAATTTGAAGTTGAGCAAGAGGCTGTAAGATGTAACGAGAAAGTTTTCTTGTAAGAAAAATTCCCAGCAATAAAATAAATAAGATCATAAAGGAACCAGTCCCAATGATTGTAACTTTGATGACAAGCTTAGTTTGTTCCCAAGAGACATAGCTGTCTTTAGGAAGACTTAAATCAACTCCTGTAAAGGTTAGTGTCATATTCTTATTCGCTTTGTTTTGTAGTGTTGCTTCATAAGCCATACCATTTTGGTTCCATAAAATATAGGGAGACTCATATTCTTTAGTTTTTGCAATTTGATAAAATTCTGCTTTTATATCTTTACTTGTATATCCATTTGATAGATATACAATAGAGTCATTTTCTTTCACCATAATGTGTAGATTAATTTCTTCTAATTGTGCAAAGATTGTTTTTGCCTGTGTTGTAATCGTAGTAGAATCACTTATCTCATCATTTAATGATTTTATGAGTAAAGTAGGACCATAATTGGAGGAATTTAGTAGGACGTTTCGAATAAGCGAAGAGGAACTATTCGTTAGAAATGAAAATCCAAATAGGATGATGGAAAAAATTATACAAACAAAGATTACGGGTATCAATATCATCAAAAAATTGGATAACAAAATTTTCTTACGTATGGATATATCTCGATAGCGCATAACAGTCCTCCATGATTATGTTTATTATCGCTTATCCCTTTCGTAAAAGCAAGTTTCCTTCACGAGAATTTCGATTTGGATATGATGGTTGTTGACGTGAAACTGGTTCCACATTATAATGGAGGAAGTGAAAGAATACGGGTGATGGATATGGAAAAGAAATTGACTATGCAAGATATTGCAAAGATTAGTGGTGTCGCTAAGAGTACAGTATCTCGTTATTTTAACGGTGGCTACGTCAAAGATGACACAAGAGAAAAGATTAAAAAGGTTATTGAGGAATATAATTATCAACCGAATGCTTTCGCGCAAAGTTTAAAGGCTAAGCAGTCTAAAATGATTGGTATTATTGCGCCTTGTTTAGATTCTACTGTATCTTCTCGTATTATGATGGCTATTGACGAACATCTTCGAAAAGAAGGGTATACTTCTATGATTATCAATACGAACCATATGGAACAACTGGAATTGGATAGTCTAGAAAATTTGTGGCGTATGAAGGTCGATGGAATCATTTTACTTGCGACTCATATTACGGAGGAGCATAAGCAAATTATCAAACGTATTGATGTACCTGTAGTCGTAGTAGGACAAGCATATGAAGATGGAATATCTATTGTAAATAATGATTTTGAAGCAGGGAGTATGGTAGGAAGTTATGCTGTGAAGAAGGGGCATCAAAACATTGTATATCTTGGAGTTGAGGAAAAAGATGTAGCGGTTGGGTTACATCGAAAGCAAGGGGTTTTAAAGGGGTGCGGAAGTGATGCTAACGTGCATGTGATAGAAAGTGATTTTAGTTTTCAAAAAGCATATGAGCATACGTGTGATATATTGGAACATGGAAAGATGGATATGATTATTGCCGCAACAGATACCATGGCACTAGGTGCTTTAAAAGCTCTTCAAGAAAAAAAATATAAGATTCCAGAAGATGTATCCTTAATGGGATTTGGTGGATATGAAATTAGTATGTTAATTACACCCAAACTAACAACGATACGATTTAATAATGCGTTGGCAGGCGATCTCGCTGCAGAAACTATATTAAACTTAATACAACATCAAAGCGTGTGTAATCAAGCCATGATTGATTATGAATTCTTAGAAGGAAATAGCGTACAAGATATAAGTTCTATTGAAAGATAGGACTTTTTTATATGATATAGAGGAATCAAAAGGATGAATAAGTGCATGTAATAGCTATTCCTAGTAAAATTATCAATTTTTACTTATTTGAAAATAGACATGCTATACTGTTTTTGAAAGAAGGAGTATTATGAGAAGACGTATTTCTATAGTGATTGCTATGTGCATGTTGTTTACCCTAAGTGGTTGTTTTGGAAACAATGAGAAAAAAGAAGAAGTGGCGCAAACAGAAGATGTTAAATCTGTTACTGTGCAAGGGAAGATTATAGATGTGACAAGTACTCATTTTTCTATTGTGACAAGTGCAAATAAAGAATATGAGTTTAATCGAACTGAAATGCAAATGAAAGATGGGGAATTGGAAAAGGATTTTGAAATCCAAGTTAGCTATATAGTAAAAGATGGTGTGATGTATGCGCAAAAGGGAACGATTCTTGAGAATGAAGTTTCTACAGATGATCAAAGACAAAGTATTGATGATATCATTTCTCAAATGTCTATCGAAGAAAAAGTAGGACAAATGTTTTTTGTAAGAAGCCCCGAGGATGACGCAATGAGTGATGTAGCGAGTTATCATTTAGGTGGGTATATTTTGTTCGATAAGGATTTTCATCAAAACTCTTATCAAGAAGTAGTAGATAGTATTGCGTCGTATCAATCTCAAGCAAAGATTCCTTTATTAATAGGAGTGGATGAAGAAGGTGGGAGTGTTGTACGTTTAAGTAAGTATACAGCATTTCGAGGAGTTCCATTCTGGTCTCCTCAAAACTTATATAACTATGGAGGATATGATTTAATTCGTTCCGATACTATAGAAAAGGCAACATTGTTAAAGAACATAGGTATCAATGTAAATCTTGCGCCTGTTGCGGATGTGTCGATAGATCCAAATGATTTTATCAATGCTCGATCTTTTGGAAAGAATGCAACGGAAACCGCAACGTATGTGGCAACTGTAGTAAGTATTATGAAAGAAAATAATCTTGGTTCTACATTAAAACATTTTCCAGGGTATGGAAATAATGTAGATACACATACTGGAATATCAGTTGATAAACGTACGTATGAGAATTTCGTAGAGAGTGATTTTCTTCCATTTATTGCAGGAATAGAAGCTGGTGTTGATAGCATTCTTGTTTCTCATAATATTATGACATGTGTAGATAAAGATGGACCTGCATCACTTTCTTCAAAGGTTCATGAAATACTTCGTAATGAATTAGGTTTTCAAGGTGTTATCATGACAGATGATTTAGCGATGGATGCAATAAAGGATTACATAGATTCAAGTGCAGCCGCAATCAATGCGATCAATGCAGGAAACGACATGTTAATATGCAGTGATTATCGCAAACAAATTCCAGCTGTTTTAGAAGCAATCGAACAAGGTGAAATTGATGTGAAACAATTGGACGTATCCGTAAAACGTATATTGACGTGGAAAGCCAATATGGGGCTCATAGATGTGAAATAGGAGAACGCATGTTCTTCTTTTTTAATTATAAAATAAAAAAAGAGAACCGGTTCCATAAAAAGTGTTGACAAATTCATGTAAGCGTTTTATAATGAAATTGTGAAACCGGTTCCAGTATGATGGTGAAGGAGAATATCATGGAAAAAAATCAACATTACTTAGAAATTTCAAAACAACTTGTTAACCTTGTTGGAGGGTTGGACAACATTCAAGGAACAGCACATTGTGCAACACGACTACGTATTGTATTAGAAAATAATGAACTAATACAATTAAGTGCAATTGAAAATGTGGATTTAGTGAAAGGGGTATTTGTTGCGGGAGATCAACTTCAAATCATCTTTGGATCAGGTCTTGTCAATGATATATATGCAGTGTTTGCGAACCTTACACATACTGAGAATATGTCATTAGGCGATATCAAAGCAAAAACAACACAAAAACAAAATCCTTTTCAAAAGGTGATCAAGTCATTATCCGATGTTTTTGTAGAAATAATGCCAGCAATATTAGCAGCCGCATTGCTTATGGGATTAACTGGTGTTTTAGGGAAATGGGATGTGGTCACTAATAATGAAACATTTTATGCAATCAATCGTTTAGCGAATCTAGCATCTACTGGAATTTTTGCGATCCTTCCTATGGCTGTATGTTATTCAGCAACAAAGCGCTATGGCGGAAGACCAATTCTAGGCTTAGTTGTGGGAGCAATTATGTTAGATGCAAGTCTTGCGAATGCGTATAGTATTGGAACAGAAGGATTCAGTCCTGAAGTACTAAATATTCTTGGTTTTCAAATTGAAATGGTTGGATTTCAAGGTGGTGTAATCATTGCCTTAATGATGGGTTATGTGGTAGCAACTTTAGATAAATACTTTATTAAGAAGATACCAGATGTAATCAAATTATTGGTGGCACCTATGTTAACGGTATTTATTTCAACTATATTATTGTTTACAATCGTAGGACCATTGGGAAGAATCTTAGGTGATAGTGTAAGTGGTTCCTTAATTTGGATGGCGGAAAACCTAGGAGCATTCGGTTATATGTTATTTGCTGGTTTTCAACAGATTATTGTTATTACAGGACTTCATCATATTCTAGGCGCAGTGGAAGCACAGTTAGTAGCGGAAACAGGTAGAAACTTCTTGAATCCTTTAATGTCAGTAGCATTGATTGGACAAGCAGGCGCAGTGATTGGTTATTTATTATTGAATTGGAAGAATGTACGTACACGTGAATTGTGTATTCCAAGTTTTATAAGTACATTATTTGGCATCAGTGAACCAGCGATTTTTGGTATTAACTTACGTTATAAATTTCCTTTGATTGCAGGATGTATTGGTGGTGCTGTAGCTGGAGCATATGTGTTTTTCACTGATTTAGCTTCTTTAGGATTTGGGACAACAGCAGTACCTGGTATTGCGATTGTAGATCCAAGTAACAATGGCTATATCAATTATGTTATTGCTCATGTCATTGGTTTAGGTGTAGGGCTTGTATTAACCCTAGTATTTGGTAAAACAAAAGCAAAAAAAAGTGAAGAGGTGGTTTTAGAACTACCAAAGGAAGATGAAATTGTATTAGATATGCCAATGGAAGGTGTTGTACAAGATATAAGTAAGTGTGCGGATGAAATGTTTGCCTCAAAAACATTAGGAGATGGTATATTTATTGAACCAATCAATCACAAGGTGTTTGCACCAGCAGATGCAAAGGTTGAATTCATATTTCCAACAAAACATGCTGTAGGATTATCATTAAAAGATGGAAGTAAAATTATGATTCATTGTGGAATCAATACGGTAGAGTTAAATGGGGAAGGTTTTACTTCTTATGTAAAAGAAGGACAAGAAGTAAAAAAAGGAGACCTCTTATTAGAAATGGATATCGAAACGATTGCTAACAAAGGTTATCAAACACAAACAATGATGGTTTTAAGTGAGTTACACAATGATAGAAGTTATAATATTCAATCAGAACATAAAAAAATCATCATCTGTGCAGTAGGTGAATAACATGTTTACCAAAAAAGAATATGAAAAGTTTATACCAACGATGAAGGAAATGCGAGAAGAAGTAAAGAAAGATAAATATCGTCTTGCGTATCATATCATGCCCCCTACGGGATGGTTAAATGATCCAAATGGCTTATGTCAACACCGAGGTGTAAATCACATCTATTATCAATATACTCCACAGACACCTAGTTGGGGAATCAAATCTTGGGGACATTATACAACAAAGAACTGGGTAGAATATCATGAAGAAGAACCCTTTCTATTTGCGGATTCAATATATGATTGTGATGGAGTCTATAGTGGTAGTGCCTTTGTAGAGGATGATAAGATCCACTATTTCTATACAGGGAATGTGAAATACAACGATAAAGAATACGACTATATAACAAGTGGACGTGAACAGAATACAGTGTTAGTTACTTCAACAGATGGATTTACATTTGATAAAAAACATCTTGTATTACAAAACACAGACTATCCTGAAGATATGAGTGTTCATGTAAGAGATCCTAAAATCTATAAAAAGAATCAAAAATACTATATGGTGCTTGGCGCAAGAAGTAACCAAGATACAGGGTGTGTATTGCTCTATGTTTCAGATGATTTAGTAACATGGGAATACCATATGCGTATAGAAAGTAAAATTCCTTTTGGTTATATGTGGGAATGCCCTGATTTATTTGATATTGAAGATAAGACATTTCTAGTTTGTTGTCCACAAGGTGTAGAACAAAAAGGAATTGACTATGCGAATGTATATCAAATGGGATATTTTGAAGTGAAGCTTGATTTAGAAAACAAAAGTTACGAGTTGTCTGACTTCGTAGAATTAGATCGCGGTTTTGATATCTATGCACCGCAAAGCTTTTTGGATGAACAAGGTAGAAGAATTCTAATAGCATGGATGGGAATTCCTGATGCGAGCTATCATAACGATAAAACAGTTGAACATCAGTGGCAACATGCACTAACACTACCTAGACAATTATGTTTAGAAGAAGGATATCTTGTATCAAAACCTTTAGAAGAATTTAAGCAATTAAGAACGCATGCAAAAGGAATATCCATGAAGAATCAAGGGGAAGAAATAACACCTGCATTATATGAAGCTGAGTTGAATTTTTCAACATGCGAAACAATAGAACTTCAACTTCATGAAGGTATCCACTTGCATTATAAAAATCATATTCTAACTTTAAAATTTACAGAGTGTGGTTGTGGAAGAGATCGTAGAAGTGTTGTTGTTGATGACTTGTGTAAGTTGCAGATATTTATGGATGCTTCTAGTATAGAGATTTTCGTGAATGATGGTAGAGAAGTGTTTACAAGTCGACATTATGCAAATCAAATTTCTAAACTGAAACTACAAGGAGTATTTGAAATGGTGGGAACGATTTATGAATTGAAACCATTTACACTTGTTAAGTGAAGTTAAGGAGCTTATTAAAGAAGCGATATAGTTTTACAAAGAAGTTTGTGAATGATTCGATTTTGACATCTATAGAAATCGTATATCCATTTTAAATATCTATTCTGCCAAGAGATTAAAATAAGGAATCTTATGGCAAGAACAAGAAAGTAAGAATATGTATGATAGTGAATGAATGTACGTTGGAATATGTATTGAAAATGTAAAGGAAGATTTTATTTCGCGCGTGTGGCATTTTAAAAAGGTCGAAGGAGAGTAACTATGGAATGGTGGAAAAAGGCTTGTATTTATCAAATTTATCCTAAAAGTTTTCAAGATAGTAACAACGATGGGATCGGGGATATCAATGGAATTCGAAAAAGACTTCCTTATCTAAAAAAATTAGGTGCTGAAATTCTTTGGTTGACGCCTATGTATTCTTCCCCTCAAAAAGATAATGGGTATGATATAGCGGATTACTATGCGATCGACCCATTGTTTGGTACCATGAATGATTTTGATCAATTATTAGAAGAATCGCATCATTTAGGAATCAAAATCATGATGGATATCGTTGTCAACCATACATCGATTGAGCATGCATGGTTTCAAGATATCTTGAAGAACAAAGAAAAAAGTCCCTATTATGAGTATTATATTATAAGATCTGCAAAACAAGGTTGTAGTCCGAATAATTGGGAATCTATGTTTGGGGGAAGTGCGTGGGAGCCATTGGATGAAGAACGATACTACTTACATTTATTTGATGTTACGCAGGCTGATTTGAACTGGGAATGTGAAGCGTTGAGAAATGAAATCTATAAAATGATGCATTTTTGGTTGAAAAAGGGTGTGGATGGATTTCGTTTAGATGTGATTAACTTGATTAGTAAGCAACAGGATTTTTTAGATGATGAGGAATCTTCACCTAAGGGGAAATGTTATTATGCCAATGGTCCAAGAATGCATGAGTTTTTGAAAGAGATGAATGAAGAAGTATTCTCTCATTATCCTTGTGTAAGTGTTGGAGAAATGATGAGTATGGATCCGGAAAAAGCAATCGATTATACAAAACCAGAACATAAAGAAGTAAATATGATTTTCTCTTTCCAACATTTAAAAGTAGATTATAGAAATAAAGATCGATGGACAAGAACTACACCAGATATCAAAGAAATGATAACTATTTTAGATACATGGCAACGAGAAGTAAATTCGGGAGATGGTTGGAATTCTTTGGTATGGAGTAATCACGACCAACCAAGAGTGGTATCTCGTTTTGGAAATGAAGAAAAATATCATAAAGAGTCCGCTAAAATGTTAGCGACGAGTATGCATATGTTAAAAGGCACACCTTACATTTATCAAGGGGAAGAAATTGGAATGTTAAATGCAGGTTTTGAAGATATTGATTCCTATCATGATGTGGAAACCTTAAACATTTACAAGGAACGAATACAAAAAGGAATTGACGAAAAAACTATCATGGATGGCATCATGTACCAATCTAGAGATAATGCAAGAACACCAATGATTTGGGATACTACAGAAGGCTATGGATTTAGTAAGTCGATGCCTTGGCTTGGATATGGGAAACATACAGAAATCAACGTAGAAAGAAATATAAACGATGATGACAGTATTTTCTATCACTATCAAAAACTAATACAACTTCGTAAAGAAGAGGATATTTTAGCAAATGGTGAGTATCAGCGTATCGATGTGGGAGATGATGAAGTCTGGGGTTATATTAGAACTTATCAACAGGAACATTGGCTCATTTTAAATAATTTTAAAGAAGAAGAAAAACCATGCCATATTGATTTGCCAGAAGGTACGAACATAAAAGAGATTATCATAAGCAATTACAGAGATAGTGATTGTATATTGAAAGACAAGATCCTTAGACCATATGAATCGATTGTTTATAGACTTTGTTCATAGAGCATTGTAAAGCGGGAATTCCTGCTTTATAATGTGTTTAAGAAATATGTTGTTGTAATTGCATGTATTGAAGTTGTAAACGTTATCGTAAGGAGAGTAAAATGAAAACATTATGTACGATAGGAGAAGCATTAATTGATTTTATTCCTGAGGCAAAAGGGATGCGATTAAAAGATGTGACAACCTTTAAGAAAGCGGCAGGAGGTGCACCAGCCAATGTGGCTGCGGCAGTCTCTAGATTGGGTGGGAAATCTAAAATCATTACCCAATTAGGAGAAGACGCCTTTGGAGATTACTTAGAAGAAACGATGAAAGAAGCTGGTATTGATACAAGTGATGTATTGCGTACAAAGCATGGAGATACTGCTTTGGCTTTTGTTTCACTAGCACAAGATGGAAATCGTGATTTTAAGTTTTATCGACGTACGAGTGCAGATTTAATGCTAGAAGCAGATAAGATTACGGAAGATATGTTAAAGGATTGTGGAATCGTACATTTTTGTAGTGTAGACTTAGTGGAAAGTCCAATGAAACAAGCACATAAAAAACTAATTGATTTAGCCCTTCAACAACAATCCATTATCAGTTTTGATCCTAACCTTCGTTTATCTCTTTGGGATAGTGAAGAAGCTTTAAAAGAAACTGTAAAAGAGTTTATTCCAAGTGCACATATACTAAAAATTTCAGATGAAGAACTTGAATTCATTACAGGGTGTAAAACCATCGAAGAAGCTTTACCTCATGTATTTGTAGGTAATGTTACCTATCTTATTTATACCATGGGTAAAGATGGTGCACAATTGTATCGTAAAGATGCATCCATGGTACAAGTGGGTGGAAATATCGTTGAGGTGAAGGATACCACAGGTGCAGGAGATAGCTTTATAGGAGCGTTTTTATACAAATTATTACAACATGGTGTACAAGACTTTTATAAACTTAGCGATGAAGAATTGAAAGAATATCTTGAATTTTCAAATGTATATGCAGCTCATACGACCACCAAAGAAGGTGCCATTAGCGCTATGGCAACACAAGTTGAATTAGAACAATTTAAGAATTCCTTATAGAAAAGAACACACCTAAAGTGTGTTCTTTTCTTAGTTGTTTACCGAATGATGATGGGCAGGTACTGCTGTACTTAATGTCTTAAAGGTATACCCTCTGTTCTTGTAGTATTCAATGATGGCAGGAAGTGCTTCTACGGTTGTGTAAGATCCTGCATGATCATGCATTAAGAAGGTTAACTGAGAACCGTTGTAGCGCTTTGTTTGTTCAATTAAAGAGGCTGTAGAAGTATTGCTATTTCCATCTCCACAAGTGGAATTCCAATCAAAATATTGGTATCCTCGATTAAGGACTTCTTTTGTTAGGCGTGACATAATGCCCGTATTATAATTCTTACTAATCGTGTTACTTGCCCCTCCAGGAAAACGTATAATACGACTTTCTACTCCTGTTTGTGCTTTTACTAAGTCTGAAATTTTTTGTAGATCTGCGAAGTACGCACCATCGTTCGCATATACATCTTGATAACGATGAGAATACGTATGTAAGCCAATCGCATGTCCTTGTCGATATTCTTCACCAATATAGGATGCATATCCAAGGGATTGTCCAGTCACAAAGAAGGTAGCTTTTACATTGTAGCGATTCAAGATTTCTAATATTTTTGGAGTGTTGGCACTTGGCCCATCATCGATGGTAAGATATATTACTTTATCTCCAGGCGCGACTGGTTGTAGTACTCGTATAGTTGCGGAGGCATTTGCCTCATTTCCAGATTTATCTACTGCGTGGTATTTAACTGTATATGTACCAGGGGTGTTTTTGTCGAAGTCAGTAGTATCTGCTTGTACTTCTACGCTTCCATCACGATCATCATTTGCACAAATACCACTTAATACATCGATCTCTCCACCTTGAACAATCTCGAAATCATGTACTTGAATCACAGGTGCAGTAGTATCTTTGGGTAAGATATGTACAATCGTTTCTACTTCTGTTTTATTTTTTCCCTCATCCTGAACTACAAGGACTATTTTTTTATCCCCTACTTTATCAAAGACATAGTTTTCTTTAAAGGATACTTTCGTTTTTGTCGCATCCTTGATGTGTTTGATGAAAGATTGGGCAGTTGGATTAGTTTCTAGACTAATGCTTTGTTCTTGTGCTTCTACGATAGGCTTCTTCGTATCTTTTACTTCCACCTTTAAATCAAAGGAATGATTCTTTGCTTTATAGGTAAGTGTATATGTACCAAGTTTATTTGTATTTATAGAGCCATGTACCTTTATATCGTTCCATTTCAAATTTCTTAAGTCAGACACAAATTGTTTATTTTCATACGTATCATGGATTTCTAATTTAATCGGATTTTCTATAAAGTATACTTTAGGCGCAAAGAAAAATAAGTATGCAATACTGCATAAGGCAATACCTACCATTGTGCATACAATTGGAATTAATATATGAGTTATTTTTCTTTTCCGGTGCTTATTCATACCTTTATTATACATACTTATTCTTACAAAAGATAAATCTTATAAAAATTTTATACGTAGAAGAGATATTATGGTACAATCAATAGTAAGGATATAACCTTTTCAAGAAGAAGGGATACATCATGGAAATACGACCATTAAATGAAAAAGAATACAAACATAAAGAATATGAATTTATATATGAGACTTCGGGATATTATAATTTAAAGATAAACGATATGTCTTTTCAATTCGTATATAAAGCATTTGAAAAAAATCAAAGAAGAAGTTTTAAAGATGAACTACTAGCAGATTGGTTGGAAGCGCCAGTGTTGTATGGCGCATTTGTAGAAGATACCTTAGTAGGGTTTGTTGAGGGAAGTATGGAGGCTTGGAATCAACGATTTCGAATTAGTAACATCCTTGTAACCGAAGGTCATAGAGGGATGAGAATAGGTTCTATTTTGATTGAGCATATACTAGATACCGCAAAGTATCAAAATGCGAGAATGGTGATTTTAGAAACACAGAGCTGTAATGTTCCTGCAATTCATTGTTATCAAAAAAATGGGTTTAAAATCATTGGATTTGATACACATGCTTATTCTAATCAAGATATAGAACGTCATGAAATACGTATAGAAATGGGAATTGAGCTTCACAAGTAAAGGCATGAAAGAAAAGGAGGATATCGATATGTATGAAAGAATGTTAGATAAGGAAAAGAAACCGACCTTAACAGAGATGGAAGATTACTGTGGTAAAAGTGGAGAGTATTTTACACTATTAAATGCATGGCTTGAGAAAGAATATAAAACGATATCAAAACAAGTGTTTCCCTATGGAAAGAGTTATGGTTGGGCAATTGAACATAGAAAGAAAAAGAAATTAATGTGCCATGTCTTTGCGGAAAAGGAAGCTTTTTCTGTAATGATGAGATTAACCAATGAACAATTTGCGTTTATTTATGATAGTTTACAGCCATATTCACAGGACTATATCGACCATAAATATCCTTGTAGTGAGGGTGGATGGATTCATTATCGCGTAACATGTGGTGAACATTTTGAAGATATAAAAAAATTGTTGGCTTTAAAATTTGAGGATGAAATGAAATCATCATAACTATATAGAGATGAGGACGAGGTATGTGTACACACTGTGATAGCATAAATTTGAAGAAGCGTTTTTACGATCCAAGTGATTATGAGAATACGCTAAAGTATATACAAGAACTTATAAATACAGGTGATTTTACATTGGTAGATGCGACTTGCGCTATCGAAGATGTACGCAATAAGGAAGGTGAATGGATATCTGATGTGATATGTCATACAATCGAGTGCAAACAGTGTGGACAACGGTTTGTGTGTAGTATAGATACCTATCATGGACAAGGTTGTTTTAGAATAGAATAAAAGAACTATACGCTTTTTCGATATTGTCAATTTGATATAAGTACGATATAGTTAAAAGCGATAGATATCATCATACAATGCAATGTAGATACATACGACTAGGGAAGATATTTGAATGAGGTACTACGAATTTGCATATGTTATGATAAAGAAAAACTTTTTATGGAGGAAATCATGAATATTAAAAGTGATGATGTTTTATGTTGTCTGCGTTCCTTTGGGTTTTCTTGTGAAGAAAAGACAATGGAAGGTTTTTTGCGTTACCAAAAGAGAATTGGAGATTTGTTAGTAACTGTAGCAAATGGTCAATTTGAAAACAAAATTCGTATTAGTATGTTACAAGATGGGGAAGGTAGAATCAGAACGTCTTATAAAGATATTATGGTTTTTATGGATATGTTAAAAGATATGATGATTGCGGGATTGATTGAAGAGGGGGCTGTAGTAAGCACAATGAACCCTTATGTTGAAGGCTCTATAGTAGAAGATTTTGAGGATATGGATAATCCACTTTTAGGGTTGCCTCGTAAACCAGAAGGATTTATGGCACAGTAATGGTTGTTTTGTTTGCAATCTCTTTTGTTGTTAGCGTATAATGTAAAAACAAAAGAGGTGATTGTATGATAGATGGACATATGCATTTAGAGAATGGGCCATTGCATGTAGATTATGTTATGGAATTTGTGAATGCTGGAGTAAAAGTAGGTATGGATACGATTCATATCCTTGACCATACGCATCGTTTTATCGAATTCCAACCACTGTATACAAGATTAAAAGAAGCATCCCATTATCAAAAAGAATGGTTTGAGAAGAAAACATTAGAACCACTACAAACCTATTTCGATTTGATTGAAGAAGTAAAACAAATGGATTTACCAATCGAAGTGAAATTTGGTTTAGAAGTATGTTATGCGCCAGAGGATAAAGAATTTTTACGTGAGATATTAAACGCATATCCATATGATTTTTTGATTGGAAGTATTCATTCTATCGATGGGTTACTCTATGATATGAATTCTTTTTCCCGGGAAATCTTATGGGATAAATATGATACAAATGCGATATACAAACGATATTATGAAATTATGGAAGATATGATTTGTAGTGATTTATTTACACAAATTGGACATCCTGATCAATTGAAGTTGTTTCATTATGATCCTACGTATGATTTAAAACCAACGTATGAGCGATTAGCACAAGCGGCAAAAGAACATGATGTGTATATGGAATGCAACACAGGAATTTATTATCGTTATAACCATGAAGATATGGGGACGAATAAAGAGTTCATGGATATTTTGAAAAAACATGGAGTAAAGATCATGACAGCGAGTGATGCACATCAAAGCAAACACGTTGGAATGTATATTAAGGAAGTAAGTGAGACATTATGAGTATATATTTTGTAAGACATGGACAGACCGATTGGAACTTGCATGGAAAGATGCAAGGACATACGGATATAGAATTAAATGATACAGGAAGACAACAAGCGTTGATTGCTAAGGAAAAACTTGCGGATGTTCAGATGGATTTCATTTATGCTTCTCCCTTATCTAGGGCGAAAGAAACAGCATCCATTATCAATGAGAACTGGGATCTTCCTCTCGTTGTGGATGAACGTTTATGCGAGCGAAGTTTTGGCGAGTATGAAGGACATTCCAGTGATGGATTAGATTATAGTAAACTTTGGAAACTTTGTGAAGAACCGCCATTTCCTGGGGCAGAAAATAGTATTGCTTTTTATCAACGAGTGGAAGCATTCCTTGATACGATTATTGACCAAGCACAAGAAAAAAATATCTTGATAGTAGCACATGGTGGAGTTAGTATTCCTTATTATTGTTACTTTCATGGCTATGAGTTTGAGAACCTAAATGAAGTTTTGTTAGGGAATTGTGAAGTAAGTCGTATGGATGGTAAAAAGTATAGTTGTAAACAAGAAGCGAGTGTTTAATTGTAGCGATAGGTGGATTCCCACCTTTTCTTTTTGTTTGAATAGGGAGGTTTGCGAATTATTGTGTTTTCATATCGTAACATCCATCCTTATAAAATCCTTTATATTCTTCGTTTTTGTAGGGATAAACACGCTCTTTTCATTGACATACTATACGAAAAGAATTAAAATAATAGGGCAGGATACTTTTTTTGTGAAATATTTTACAAATAAGAAAATTCTATGTATTCTTGCAGTATGTTATAAAAATTAACATCGCGAAGCAATCGCAAAAAAGCTTTCCAAGAAGAAAGCGAACAGTAAATCTATCATGGATTTTACGGGAAAGGAGAAATGACATGATTTATTCAAAAGAAGTCGAAAACATGTGCACTGTAAAATGTGGTGCAAGCCATGGTTGTGCGCCTATTCCTGAAGAAGGAAAATGGGTACATTCAAGAGAAATCAAAGATATCTCTGGTTTGACACACGGTATTGGATGGTGTGCTCCACAGCAGGGTGCCTGCAAACTTACATTAAACGTTAAAGAGGGGATTATCGAGGAAGCATTGATTGAAACAATCGGATGTTCTGGTATGACTCACTCTGCAGCAATGGCTAGTGAAGCAATTGTTGGAAAAACATTACTTGAGGCAGTAAACACTGACCTTGTATGTGATGCTATTAACACTGCAATGCGTGAATTGTTCTTACAGATCATTTATGGTCGTACACAATCTGCATTCTCTGAAAATGGTCTTCCAGTAGGTGCTGGTCTTGAAGACTTAGGTAAGGGAACTCGTTCTCAAGTAGGTACTATTTACTCAACAAAAGTAAAAGGTCCTCGTTACCTTGATTTAGCAGAAGGTTATATCTTAAGCATGGGTCTTGATGCAAACGATGAAATCATCGGTTACCAATATGTAAATATGGGTGTATTCATGGATGCTGTTAAAAAAGGTACAAATGCTGAAGACGCTTTAAACAACGCAAAGAAAACGTATGGTCGCTATGCAGATGCTGTTAAATACATCGACCCACGTCACGAATAGGAGGAGGAAAAATCATGGCATTATTTGAAGGATACGAAAGACGTATAGATAAAATCAATGAAGTTTTAAAGGCACATGGCATTTCTTCCATTGAAGAAGCAAAAAAACTATGTGATGACAAAGGTGTAGATGTTTATAACCTTGTAAAAGAAATTCAGCCAATCTGTTTTGAAAACGCTAGCTGGGCTTATATCTTAGGTGCTGCTATTGCTATCAAAAAAGGTGACAAAACTGCTTATGAAGTTGCAAAATCTTTAGGAGAAGGTTTACAGGCATTCTGTATTCCTGGTTCTGTTGCTGATGATCGTAAAGTTGGTATTGGTCATGGTAACTTAGCTGCTATGTTACTTGACAATGATACAAAATGCTTTGCATTCTTAGCAGGTCATGAAAGTTTTGCTGCTGCTGAAGGTGCTATTGGTATCGCTCGTAACGCTAACAAGGCTCGTAATGAACCATTACGCGTTATCTTAAACGGATTGGGAAAAGATGCTGCAAAGATCATTTCTCGTATCAATGGTTTCACATATGTAGAAACTAAATTTGATTATTTCACAGGTGAACTTCATGAAGTGAACAGAACTTCTTACTCTACTGGAGAAAGAGCTGCTGTTAACTGTTATGGAGCTGATGATGTACGTGAAGGTGTTGCAGTTATGCATAACGAAGGTGTAGATGTTTCTATTACTGGTAACTCTACAAACCCTACACGTTTCCAACATCCAGTTGCAGGTACATACAAAAAAGAATGTATTGAACAAGGGAAGAAATATTTCTCTGTAGCAAGTGGTGGTGGTACAGGACGTACACTTCACCCAGATAACATGGCTGCTGGTCCTGCTTCTTATGGTATGACAGATACTATGGGACGTATGCACTCTGATGCTCAGTTTGCTGGTTCTTCATCTGTTCCTGCTCACGTAGAAATGATGGGATTAATCGGTATGGGTAACAACCCAATGGTTGGTGCTAGTGTTGCTGTTGCTGTTGCGATTGCAGAAGCGATGAATAAATAAGAATTATATTCTATAGAAGGTTATGCGTACATATGCATGCCTTCTTTTTTATGTTATGATTATGAAAAAGGAGATGGGGTTAGTGGATATGCTGTTGGAGTTTGTGTTTGAATTACTACTAGAAGGGGTAGTCTTTGCTACAAAAGATAAAAAGGTACCGTTATGGATCAGGATGATTATTGGGTTTTTACTTGTTGCTTTGTTTGCTGGTATGATTGCGATGATTCTTGTATTAGGTGTGTTTATTACGCATAAGGCTTATATGAATAAAGAGTCTATATTTGGTGGATTATTGATTGTTGCATTGGGTGTTGTTTTAATAATCATGAGCGTATATAGAATTTATAAATATTATAATGAATACTACAAAAGATCGGAAGTGTTTTAAAAATGTATGAATATTTATAGAAATCGAAACAAAAATGAAAAAAATTTGGTAATATTTAGTATTTTTTTCAAAAATATGATATATTAGTATCGATATGCATGATATGCTGAAAGAAGGTCCCTGATGGTAAGAAAAATAGGAATTGATTTAGGTACGACAAACCTGTTAATTTGTGTTGATAATAAAGGAGTCATCGTCAATGAACCATCCATTATTACAGTGGATGCATCAAGCAAAAAATGTATCGCCGCTGGAATAGATGCACGTGATATGTTGGGACGTACTCCTAAGAATATGATTTGTATTCGTCCTTTAAAAGATGGAGTAGTTGCAGATTTTGAGGCAACTGACATGATGTTAAATTATTTCTTAAAGAAATGTGATTTGAAAGGCATGTTTAAGAAAAATGTAATCTTAATCTGTCATCCAACAAAAATTACATCCGTAGAAAAAAATGCAATACGAGATTGCGCATACCGTGCAGGCGCAAAAAAAGTATATCTAGAAGAAGAACCAAAGGTATCTGCAGTAGGTGCCGGCCTTGATATTGGAAAAGCAAGTGGAAACATGGTATTGGATATGGGTGGTGGAACAACAGATATTGCCGTATTATCATTGGGAGATATCGTGTGTTCAACATCTATCAAAACAGCAGGAAATCGCTTAATCTCTGATATTATTGAAGGTGTTCGTATTCATAAAAAAATGTATATTGGAGAACAAACTGCAGATGAAATTAAAAAGACAGTGGGTGATGCACTTGTTTCAAAAAAACCTATAACCATGATGATTTCCGGTCGTGATGTTGAATCAGGTTTGCCTCATTCTATTGAAATCGATAGCAAAGAAGTAGAAGGATTTATACGTGGGAGCTTACAAGAAATTGTACATGCCACAAAAACAATTCTAGAAGTCACACCTCCTGAATTGGCTGCAGATATTGTGCTTCATGGATTGGTGTTAACTGGTGGAGGAGCTTTATTGAAAAATTTGGATCAACTCCTTAGAAATGAATTAAAAATACCTGTGTATGTTGCGGATAATGCATTAAACTGCGTTATCGATGGCTGTAACATCATGTTGAAAAACCTATAATAAAATAAGTATCTCTAGAATTTATTGGAGATACTTTTCTTTTTGCTTTTCTGCTAATGTAATGATCACAAGAGCTGAAAGAATTACTATACATCCAATAATGTTAATAAGGCTTACATGATCATGTAGTAACAAGACACCTGCAATAATGGAAGTGATGGGTTCAAAGAGGCAAAATAAGGATGCTGCTGAAGGACCAAGTTCTCGTATTCCAAGTTGTAAAAGGACAACTCCTAGAAAAGAAGATACAACGTTCAATAGGATAAGGATGAAATAAGCTTTGAAAGGAGGTTGAAGTGAAATAGATGGCAAAAAGATATGATATACAATGGTCTCTAATACAGTAAACAAAGTCATGTAGAATGAAATTAAAAAAAGGATTTTGTCTTGTAAGATGTTTCTTTGAAAGCTGCACCATATAAAAGGCATAGGCAACTGCAGATGCAATCGCTAGAAATATTCCTATAAAGCTATCACTTTGTTTTGTGTCGAAAAAACAAAGCGTACCAGCAGCAGCTACTTAGAGTTCCATGATTTTGGTACGTCCTAATCTTTCATGATATACAAAATAGCATAATAAAGATACACACAAAGGATAGAGGAAATGTAATGTAGTCGCTGTGCCTACATCAATGTATTGATATGACGTAAACAATAAGATAGTAGTAAGTCCACTTCCTAGTACTGCAATGATTGCAGTGTGTTTCAAATCTTGTTTTTGTATATGGAGAGAAACTTTCTGTGATTTCATAAGTACATATAGGATAGGTAGAACAAAAAGTGAACGAAAGAATACAATAGTCATAGAACTGACGCCATAGTCGTAAACCTAAGTTGCTAAAATTGGTGTCATTCCAAATAATATCGTAGAAATAACTGTATAAAACATTCCCTTTGTATGCATGTAAAATCTCCCTTTTAGAAATAATTATATACTATAAAAGTATTGCTGAAAAGCAATCTTTTTAAAGAAAAATGTAGATATGTATACACTAAATTGGTAATGTAGAAAAATAAAAGATGTTTTTAGTAAATCATGTTGTAATTCGTTTTAATCTGTGATATTTTTATTGACGTAAGTGTAAATTGTACGGGGACCTAAAGTGGGTGTTTCATTTGTTTTTGCAGAATAAAATGAGGAGGAGAGAACATGGAATGTGTTTTGAAGAATTATTGTTTGGCTGACAATAATATCATAGACACAAAGAAGTCGTTTTTATGTTCAAAATGTTTTGGTGTATGGAAAAATTAGAGTATGTAGGACCTTATATTTCTTATATCATCCAAAATAAAAAAATGTTACCTAGTGTCGTATGTTCGTACGCAGGTATATCTTACATGGAACTGAATAATATTCAGAATGGAAGATTTGAAGCACATCCGAATACATTAAAGAAAATCTGTGATTATATCGGTATAGATTTTATCTCTTTGTTTAAAAAACAGGAGAAATACAGAAAATTATTAGATGATGCTTTTCATGTGCTTACATATGATATCATAGATGAACAGAAACAACTTATGAAGAAATTGGATGGTGTTGATTTTGAACATTCGATTTTATTTCCTGAGTATTTGTTAATAAAAATTATGTATCTTGGAATAAATGATCCTTTAAGTGAAGAGTATGAACATTTATTGGAAGATTTATCGCTTTTTGTGAATGTGTTGAGTCCTGACTATAAGGGGCTATACTATATTTATAAAGGAATTTATTTTAGAGAAAGAGAACTTTTTGATAATTGTGAACAATTCTTTTTGATGGCAGATAAAATATCTCCATTTTCCTACCGTGAATTGTTGTATCAACATTTTGGTTGTCTTTGTTATTATCAAAATCGTTATGTAGAATCTCTTGATTACTACAATAAAGCATTTGAACTTTATGAAAAGAAGTGGAATATCAATCGCATGCTTTATACAATATGTTCAATAGGTTTTACGTATATTGGTATGCGCTGTTTTGAACTTGCGGAAAAACAGCTTCTGAAAACTTTAAAATTAGCCCAACAATACAAGAATGATTATGTAATATATAACTGTTACTTTAATCTATGTTATACACGTTTTTTGATGCGTGATTATGAAGGATGCGTTCGTTATGGACTGAAAGTCCAAAGTTCCAATGAATTTTCACCACAATTGTATTTATTCCTTGCCTATTCATATGCAAAGCTTGAGAATTTTGGAGAAGCGGGATTATGGGCAGGGAGAAGAGAACAGATGGATCCTGATAGTTTTTGTCATAAAGCTTTGCTATATGTAAAGAAAATATTTGATCGTCAAGAAGATGATACGGAATACTTGGAAATGTTGTATTATGAACTTCCTGGAGATTTAAAAGAAATGAAAATTCTCCTATTAGAAGACCTCTCTAATATATATCATGAAGCTGGCAATCTCATAGAAGAAAACAAAATGCTTCGAGAAATTATACGTATTATGCATTAAAAAATCATAGTCTAGAGCTATGATTTTTTTTAAATGAATGCACATTAAAAATTATTACAAAACTTTAAGGATTATAAGCGAGATGTGAAGCCTATATACCTTTACATCCCGCATTTTGTAAGGTATCATATAAGTGGTAATTTAGAAAGAGTTGAATTATGAAAAAACTATATCGCTACTTTAAATTTTATATAAAGACAACATTTAGAAATATAACTCGTCATTTAGGTTTGACGTTTTCAGCGTCTGTTGCAGTGTCTATAACGCTGATTCTCATCTCGGTTTTTTCACTCATTAGTGCAAATCTAACAAATATGACATTTCATATAGAAGATCAAGTGACGATACGAGTTTCTATCGATAATATTGTGAAAGATGATGCTATTACACAACTACAAAATACGATTGAAAGCATAGAAAATGTTAAAAGTGTCACGTATTCTAGTGGACAGGATGAACTGAATGCCTATAAAGAAGAATACCAAGGAGAAAACAGTTTGTTCTCTATGTATGATGGAGAGAATAGTCCTGTTCGAGATGCATTTATCGTAGAAGTGAGTGAACCAAGTAAGATTGAAAATGTAACGAAAGCAATCAAAAATACGGATGGAGTATTTTCCGCAGAATATGGTGGAAGTTCGACACAAGATTTATTAGCTGGGGCAAAAATGGTAAGAGATGGTAGTATCATATTCATTCTATTCTTGATTCTTATTGCTGTGTTCTTAATATCAAACAAAATCAAAATGTCCATTTATACAAGAAAAAATGAAATTGCTATTATGCGTTTTGTTGGCACAAGTAATTGGAGTGTTAAATTTCCAATGATGTTAGAAGGTATGTGTATTGGCTTTATTGGAGCCATTGTTCCTACGATACTTACAATTGTTGGATATCAATATTTATATTCATTAACAAAGGGTGAGATGATGTCAACGATGATTCAACTATCTCCTGTATATCCATTAACATTACAGATATCTTTATTGATGGTAGGAATTGGAGTACTAGTAGGATTCTTTGGCGGGTTTATATCTACAACACGTTATTTACGTTGGAAGCGTTAGAAAGGAGCGAGGGATTATGAGAAAGAAAAGTATAGCGTTTGTTCTTGTGGGTTCCATGTTGGTTGGGAATCTAAATTTAATATTTGCCCAAGGCTTTGAAGGGCGTGAAGATGAAATGAATAAGAAATGTGCTGTTGTTACAGACAAGGCGACATTGAATGAATGTATCCAATACAAAGAATATCTTCAAAATAAATCACAAGATTTGGATAATCAAATTACTGATATCAAAAATCAGGCGAGTAATTTACAAGGCGATATCGATAAAATGTCGCGTGCTATTTCAGAAAACACTAGTGTTATTCAAGATTACAGTAGTCAGATTTCTTCCATTCAAGCAACCATTGATTCCACGCAAGCAAATATTGATGACCTTAATGTTCAGATTGAAAAGAAACAAGCGGATATAAAAAAACGTGATGAATCAATGAAAAAGCGTTTAGTAGAAATGCAAGCTTATGTAGGAAGCAATAATTATATAGATTTTATTATGGGGTCAACAGGGTTCTCGGATTTACTAAGACGAACACAGATTGTCGGGGAATTGAACAGTTATGAAAATGATCAAATAAAGGCAATTCAAAAAGAAAAAGAAAAGCTAAATGAAGATAGAGAAACTGTAGAGGTTCAAAAAGAACTTTTAGAAATTCAGGTTCAAGATATCGACAATAAGAAAAAACTAGCAGTAGCATTAAATGAATCTAATAAATCATTGATTGCTAGTTATCAAAATAAGCAAGCGGATTTAAACGCTGCCTCAATCGAAAGAGAGATGCAATCTTCTTCTATCAAGTCATCTCTTCCAACCATTAGTACAACGATTCCACCAGAACTTGGTGGCGGAGGTGGAAACAACTCTGGAAATGGAAATGGGAATGATAATGGAAATGGATCAGATAGTGGAAATGAAAACGGTGGAGATACAGGTGAAGGAGATAACGGAGGTAATACTGGAGGAGATAATGGTTCTGGCTTAAGTTCTTATATGATGAGCCCTATGTCTCGAAATACTTGGAATTACTATTATGGAACTTGGCAGTATCCAGGAGGTGGTGTTCATCTTGGTATGGACATGAGTACTGGCACTACTACAAGGATTCCAATAGTAGCACCTGCGGCAGGTATTGTGTTAACCACATATAGCGGTTGTGCTGAATATGGAAGCTTAGGTAGTACTTGTGGTCTTGCATGGGCTGGAAACGCTGTATTAATGGCTGTACAGTTGTCTAATGGACAATCTTATGTCATTGGTATGTATCACATGTACGCTCCAAGTGTAAGCTCTGGACAGATTGTTTCACAAGGTCAACAGATAGGATTGTCAGGAAGTTCTGGAAATAGTGGAGGACCTCACTGTCATGTGGAAGTTACCAGTATGGGAAATATGTCCTTACAGGAAATTGTAAATACATGGAATGCAAATAAAGATGTGTCCTTTGGTTTAGGATGGACCTACGCAAATGCGTGTGGAAGTGCACCTTGTCGTGTACGACCAGAAAATTTTTTCCTATAAAATACATATAAGGCAAGTCATGGAAACATGGCTTTTCTTTTGTATCCAACATAGAGAGTATGGTATAATTTCGCTATGATAAAACAACATGATAAACAACAATTTACAACACAATTACTAGCGTGGTACAAACAACATGCTAGAATTTTGCCTTGGAGAGAAGACAATAGTGCCTATCGCGTCTGGGTAAGTGAAATTATGCTTCAACAAACCCGGGTAGAAGCTGTTAAACCATACTTCGAAAGATTTTTATCTGCTCTACCAACACTACAAGATTTAGCCTGTGCAGGTGATGATGAACTCGCAAAGTTATGGGAAGGTCTTGGATATTACAATCGCGTTCGAAATATGAAGAAGTGTGCTCAACGTTGTGTAGAAGAGTTCGATGGACAACTTCCAAACACATCTACATTGTTAAAAACACTGCCAGGCATTGGTGATTATACAGCTGGTGCAGTAGCTTCCATTGCCTATGGAGAAAATATTCCTGCAGTTGATGGAAATGTATTAAGAGTATTTACAAGAGTCTTGGTTTGTGAAGATGATATCCTAAAAGAAACAACAAAAAAGAAATTTCAGAATATTATACAAGACTATATGCCTGAGGGAAGAAGTGCAGATTTCAATCAAGCGTTGATGGAATTAGGTGCGTTAATCTGTGTTCCTAATGCTGCTCCTCGCTGTAATATCTGCCCTGTTAGTGATCAGTGTCTAGGATATCAAAGTGGACAAGCGCAACGCCTTCCAAACAAGACACAAAAGAAGAAAAGAAGAATCGAACAAAAAACAATTCTCGTACTAGTGAATAATAAAAATATTTATCTACAACAACGACCCAAAGAAGGATTACTCGCAAATCTTTATGAATTTATGAATCACGAAGGCTTTTTGAAAAAGAAAGACCTACAAGAACATATAAAAGGAATTAAAAAAATTACAAAATTACCAAATGCAAAACATATCTTTTCTCATATAGAATGGCAGATGCACGGCTTTTTCGTAGAGGTAGAGCATATGAACCAAGAAGGCATTTGGTGTACAATGGAAGATATTGATCATCGATACGCCATTCCTACGGCTTATAAAGTATATCGTGAGGCTCTTGTAGAATGGTACAAGGAGAAATGAGTATGGATTTAATAGAACAACTAAAAGCATATGTTCCCTACAATGAACAAGAAGAAGCTGATCGCATTTTAATGTTAGAATATCTACATGACTTTCAAAATGTTTACGAAAGAGAAAATCACTATGCGCATATCACATGCTCACCGTGGATTGTCAACAAAACCAATACAAAAGTCTTAATGATTTATCATAACATTTATGATTCATGGGGATGGTGTGGAGGACATTGTGATGGTGATAAGGATGTAATGAATGTTGCTTTGAAAGAGGGGATGGAAGAAACTGGATTAAAAAAATTAATCCCACTACAAAGCAGTATATTTTCCATAGAGATATTGCCAGTTCCACCGCATAAGAAAAAGGGTAACTTCATCTCTTCTCATGTTCACTTAAACGTTACGTTTCTGTGTGTTGCGGATGAAGAAAGCGTCTTGCGTATCAAAGCGGATGAGAACAGCGGTGTTCAATGGGTGGAACTTTCCCAAATCAATCAGATAGTAAGAGAAGAAGATATGAAACCAGTCTATCAAAAGCTTGTAGAGAAAAGCATAGCGTTCTTCAAAGATTAAAATGAACATAGTTAGCTATGTTTTTTTTAGGCAAAAATCTTCACAACTACGTATTTTATGCATATTGTATAGAGAAATGCGGGGTTAAATAATGAATATAAAAGTCATGAAATTTGGAGGAACTTCCCTTAGAAATGAGAAAACCAGAAAGCATGTATATCGCCATATATTAAAGAATATTGTAAACCATAAAGTCGTAGTGGTTGTATCTGCTATGGGAAGATATCCAGATACGTACGCAACGGATACTTTATTGTCTTTAGGAAGTGAATACCTAAGTAAAGAAGAACGTGCTAGATTAGTTTCCATGGGCGAACAAATCTCAGCATTAAAAGTTTGTAGTGAATTGTTGGAGCTAGGAATAAGAGCCTTTGCGCTTCCTTTTTTTAGTTGTGGTATCTTAACCGATGAAAACTATGAGTACGCAAAGGTGTTAAAACTAGATAACAAAGAAATTAAACATAAGCTACAAGAATATGATGTCATTGTAGTAAGTGGTTTTATAGGTATTTCTTATCATGGTAATGTAACCACGCTTGGAAGAGGTGGAAGTGATTATAGCGCAGCATTATTCGCAGATATGCTAGATTTAAAAGAAGTAGAAATCTATACGGATGTAGATGGAGTATACAACGTAGATCCCAAATTAGAAGATTGCGCAATTAAGTATGATGTATTAAGCTATGATGAAATGTTAAATATGAAATCTAGAGTTCTACATGATCGTTGTGTTAATTACGCAAAGGAACATCAAATAAAAATTTATTTAAAGGGAACATTTTCCAATGGAGAAGGCACATTGATTCAAAATCAGAATTAAGAAAAATGTGCGTTTTATAAACTAAGAAATGTGCTATAATAACAACGAGGTGATTCCTATGAAAAATATAATTTTAGTTAGAAATCTAAAAGACAAAGAAAGCGCAAAAAAAATCGAAAGTGCACTGTCTGAAACAAGAACAGATTTCGAAATTGATTTAGAAAGACAGTGTGTTGTAATAGAAGGCAACTCCGATATGGTATCAATCGCACGGAAAGTTATCACAGATTTAGGATTCTTATTATTGTAAACCCAAACAGCTCAGGCTGTTTTTTCTTTATCTAATGTGTTCATCTTTGAACAATAAGATATTTATGAAGGCGGACGCCCCAAAGATAAAAGCATATATTTTTTCAATCCATAGTTTACTATGAAGAAAATCATATAGGATATCAAACCCTAGTAATACATGAAAAGCATAATTGATACTGCATATAATTGTTAATACTAAACAGAATTTTTGTAACTTACTCATTTTCATCACCTGCTATAATCTATGAAATTGAAATGGATTTATGAATGATTTGTCAGGGTACAGCATAAATTAGGATGAGATGAAGGGAGATACCTATGAAGACAAAGATTATTGCAGGAATTGGAATTGCAGTATTGGTGATTGGTCTTTTGTTTGCGATAAAACCAAAATCATTCGATAAGCAATTCGATAAGAAAATGTCAAATATGAATTCATACATCCTGTCTGGCAATATGGAAATTACGAAAGGAGAAGATGTAAAGACTTACGCAGTAGAAGTTGGATACAAAAAGGACGACAAAGATTTATTCAAAGTAACAATTACCGATAAAGAATTAAACCAACAACAAATTATCCTACGTAACAAAAGTGGTGTCTATGTAATAACACCTAGTTTAAATCAGATATTTAAGTTTGAGGGAGATTGGCCAATGAATTCTCCTAAGCCTTATCTGTTACAATCCATCGCATCGATTGTAAAACAAAAAAATGCGAATATAAAGAAGGAAAGTGATGGATATCTTGTGAGTAGTAAAGTAAGCTATCCAAATAATAAGGATTATGATCATGAAGAGATCATGTTTGATAAAGACGCAAAAGTAAAATGGCTTCAAATTTATAATAAAGATAATAGTGCACAGTTAAAGATTGTATTCACAAAATCGGATTATGATGCGACTATCAAAGATGAATACTTTAAAGCCCCAACAACCATTGAAAAGAGCGCATCATCATCCGCAATTAATGAAGCGGATTTGCCTTTATATCCAGTTATGGTATACAACTCAACCTTAACGAATACATCCACAATGGATATCAATGGAAGTGTGAAGCATGTGCTAGAGTATACAGGTGATAAAAATTTTACAGTGGTTGAGATGAAGCGAACAAGTGCAGAGGAAACACAAACTGTTATTATGCCAGGTAAAATGATAGATGCTCTTGATGTTGTAGGGTTTTATGATGGAAATCATATGAGTGTAATCTATGATAATGTTGAATTCACTGTATTTTCAGAAGATCTAGGTCCTGATGAAATGATGGAAGTAATCAATAGCATGCAGGTTGCTGTGATGAAATAATGATAAGAAGAGGAGATGTATACTATGCAGATTTATCTCCAGTTGTAGGCAGTGAACAAGGGGGAGTAAGACCTGTTGTAGTCATACAGAATGACAAAGGGAATCGGTATTCAAAAACAGTGATAATAGCTCCAATATCTAAGAAGATGAGCAAGCCACCCATTCCAACTCATGTGATATTCAGTGATCATTCATTAAGCTATGTATCTATGATCTTATGTGAACAACTTCGTACAATAGATAAAAAAAGATTAGGTCAATGGATCTGTACATTAGATGAAGAAACCATCAAAAAAATCAACCACGCTATACGTGTAAGTTTAGATATTTAGGAAGTGCAAATAACGCACTTCTTTTCTATTATAAAAAATTTTAAAAAACGAAAATAAGGACTTGTCAATATATGCGAAACATGGTATTATATACAGGCACTATGATGAAAATAGTCAAAATGGTCCAGTGGTGTAGTGGTTAACATGCCTCCCTGTCACGGAGGAGATCGTGGGTTCGAGTCCCATCTGGACCGCCATTTTGAATTTTACATTTTTTGGTCCAGTGGTGTAGTGGTTAACATGCCTCCCTGTCACGGAGGAGATCGTGGGTTCGAGTCCCATCTGGACCGCCATTTGCAGATGTAGTTCAATGGTAGAACACAGCCTTGCCAAGGCTGATACGGGGGTTCAATTCCCCTCATCTGCTCCAGTAAAAACCTCGTACACTCATAATTGAGTGCATTTTTTATATATAAGGGCATGAAACCAATATATCTAAAGGGTATAAGGGTGTTCATGTTTTTTTGTATGTAGGGGGAACGAGGATTTAGTTTGACATGCATATAGCTTTTTATGATAGAGCAGTACCCAATAAGCAAAGTAGAGAATAATGGCTTTTAGATTTAAAACAAGGTATAATGTACTTATAAATAAGAATTTGTATGAGAGGAGGATTTGTATGAATGACAAAGAAAAAATCAAGTATTTTTGTGAAGTGGTAACATCTAATGGTCTCATAAATGAAGTTGAAAATTATATTTCAACGGATTGTACCACTAGAGTTGGAGAAAAATCATATTATGTCGGTATTGAGGGTATGAAAGAGCATATTACAGCCGTGAGACAAACATATCCAGACTTGAAAATGACAGTAATTCGACAGTATAGTGATGGAGATTATATTATTTCTGAATTTATCGCAGAAGGAACACATAAAGGTGAATGGCTAGGAATGAAACCAACTGGAAAGAAATTAACTTTTACAGGAGTAGATGTAGATAAAGTTATTGATGGGAAAATTGTTGAGCATAGCGGTGCTATGAACACTTTTGAAACATTGTTTGAAGAAGAAATTATCAAACCCGCATAGCGATAAATTCAAGTTTGTTAACTGTAATACTAGAACGAATAGATATTTTTTATCATTTAATAACAAAGGCTTTACTAGGTAAAACGTTCGTCTTTATAGTTTAAGATGTTAAAAACGAGGTTTTTGAATTCCCCTGCCTCATCTGCTCCATTAGAAATATTGTACTCTCATGATTGAGAGTATATTTTGTATATAAAGGCATGAAACCTATGTATCCAAAGGGTATTAGGGTGTTCATGTCTTTTTTGTATGTAAGGGGAACGAGGGTTGAATTTAGCATGAGTTTAGCTTTTGATGAAAGGAAATTGTCAAATGAAGCAAATCATAGAAAATAATGGATTTTAGATTTAAAACAAAGTATAATGTACTTATAAATTAGAATTTGGTGGAGAAAAAAATGGATATAATTTTATACTCGAATAAAATGGACGAATATCTAAAGCATGATAGTATAATTGATTATGATAACAAAGTCATTATAGAATTGGCTAATTCGTTATTCAAAAAGGCAGATAATGAGCTTGATTTTATTAGGAAAGCCTATGAATTTGTTAGAGATAATATTTCACATTCGGCAGATATAAATGCAGATATAATTACTTGTACAGCTTCGGAAGTGCTAAAAGCAGGTCATGGGATTTGTTTTGCTAAATCTCACTTGCTTACTGCGTTATTACGCTGTAAATCTATTGCAACAGGTTTTTGTTATCAAAAGTTAATTTTAGATGATGAAGCAGCTCCTGTGCTAATCTATCATGGACTAAATGGCGTATACATTAAAGATTATAAAAAATGGATAAGGCTTGACGCAAGAGGAAATAAGCCTGGTGTGAATGCACAATTTTCAATAGAAACCGAACAGCTTGCATTTCCCATACGTTCAGAAATGGGAGAAGTTGACTGCTTCGTAGTATATCCTAATCCTGACATAGAGGTATTGGAAAAATTGAGAAAAAGCAAGACGAGGGCAGAACTTTGGGAAAATCTTCCCACTGTACTTGAATATAACAAATAGTATTAAATTCCAGTTTATCTACATTACAAGCATGATATGATATCCATTATCTTCAAACCTAAGGACTTACTAGGTCAAATGCATGTCTTTATAATTAAAGATGTTAGAAACGAGGTTTTTGAAGAGCCCACCTCATTTGCTCCAGTAAAAAACACGTAAACTCATCAATCGATGAGTTTTTTTATATAGTAAGGCATGAAACCTTCGTATTCAAAGAGTACAGGGGTGTTCATGTCTTTTTTGCATGTAGAGAGGAACGAGAATTTAGTTTAGCATGCATATAGCTTTTTGTGATAGAGCAGTACCCAATAAGCAAAGTAGAGAATAATGGCTTTTAGATTTAAAACAAGTTATAATATCACTATAATTAGAATTTGTAAACGAAAAGAGGAATTGAATATTATGAATATAGAAAACAGTATTATGTCTACAAAGCAAGGATTTGAGGATAGTTTTTCTTCAAGGGATTATTACAATAAACAGACACAAGATGGACATCATTTGAAAAATATTCTCGACTTTCTGCCATTTAAAGCAAATATGAAAATTTTAGATTTAGGTACAGGAAGTGGCTATTTATCTTTCTCAATTGCAAAAAAATATCCAAATATATCTATCATTGGACTGGATATTGTTGAAAAGGCATTAGAAGTCAATCGTCTAAAGGCAAAAGAAGAAAATGTCCAAAATATTAGTTTTATAACCTATGATGGTGTTGATTTTCCATTTGCTGATAATGAGTTTGACATGGTTATTTCAAGATATGCATTACATCATTTTCCAGATATACAAAAAAGTATTTCCGAGATTAGCCGTGTTATTAAATCAGATGGCATTTTGTTTATTTCAGACCCTACACCTAACGCCAATGATGCCAGCCGATTTGTTGATGGATACATGCAGTTAAAAAAAGATGGTCATATTAAGTTTTATACAAAAGACGAATGGTTACAAATATGCGGAAAATATGGGCTGCAATTTAAGAAATCTTTTGATAGCACAATTCGCTTTCCGAAGAAAAAAGATACTGCTTATGGATTTGATGAATTATTAAAGAAACATGATAAAGAGATTATTGAGAGTTATGAACTTAAAATAGTGGAAAATGAAATATATATAACTGAACGGGTTAATAATATTTTATTTTACAAACGATAAATTCCAGTCTGTTAACTGTATTACAAGCATGATTAGATATTTGTTATCATTTAATAACAAAGGCTTTGCTAGGTAAAACATCCGTCTTTATAGCTTAAGATGTTAAAAACGAGGTTTTTGAATTACCCACCTCATCTGCTCCATCAACATAACCTACAAACTCATCGATTGATGAGTTTGTTATGATGGATTCTATAAGTTTGATTATAAAAAAATCTACGGTTTCTTTTGTAGATTTTTTAGGTGTCTTATCTTTTATTAGATTTCTTTGTTGAACGAATGTATCCGTAAATGATACATAATAGGCTTATTACTAAAGATGAAAAGATATTCGTAATATTTTGAAATGATAAATATGAATGCGTACTACCAGCAATATAATTGATAATAGGTGTTATGATACCTGCCCACATACTCACAAGGATTGCTACTTTATACCATTCATTTATCTTTAAATATTTGCAAATAGCATAAGAAGTCCATAAACCTATAACACTTATTGATGCTATTGGAACAGCCAGAGAATTATACCAATTTTTAATAGGTAACACACTTTCTAAAAGGTATAGATAAGGTAGTATTGCGACTGTGATAAATAAGAGAAACAAAACTATTTTATGTTTCTTCGCAAACAACGGTAAGATTACTATATATCCAAAAATTATAGATATTAGCGGAACTGAACTCCATGTAATGTTATTGTTCAGTGCATAATCCACCATACCACAAATACCCATTGCGATGATACAAAGCAATGCTAGTATCATAATCCAAATATTCTTGTTTTCAATCAAATAGCGTCTACATTTTGAAAATTTTGTTTCTACCTTCTGTAGCGTAGGTCTTTTCTCTACATGTGAAGCTTTTATATCAATTTCTGCTAGTTCATCTAAACTAACGTTATATAACCTAGATAACCCAATTAATTGATCTAAATCAGGTTTTGTTTGATTTAGTTCCCAATTAGAAACTGTCTGTCTGCTAATTTCTAATTTTTCTGCTACTTGTTCCTGGGTCATTTTATTCTGTTTTCGTAAATTCATCAAATTTTCCCCAAAAGCCATAATAATCACTCCTTTTCAATGTTCATTTTACTATAAAACAAGTAGTATCACTAGCAAAAGTCTTTGGAATTTGCGCAAGTTTATTTTGCATTTTCCTTCGCAAAGATTCTTAACATTGGTACATAGAAGGGTTTTCTTTATTATTTCTAAAGCTTTCCTATAACAATCTCATCTAAGTAGGAATTATTCATATGAAAATATTGTTATGTATCTTTGTTTATAAGGAGTATAATGTTTATGTAATTATACGTTAGGTAAAACAACGTAAGTATGTATCAAAAGAAAACAAATATGAGCAAAGGAGGAATTATTGAAATGAATGCATTTTTTTTATTACTTCCTTTTCTAATGATTAGATTTACATTACTTTCTTTTATAAATAAAGATGCTATAAAGAGAGCTTCTCACTTTCCAGAAATGATAGGGAATGAAAGATGGGCGTATTATATTTATCAAATAACAAACATCGCCATAGTGCTATATCTATTTTTTCTAAAGGTTGAAATAGTTTATTCTTGGCAGCGTATATCAGGGTTTATATTATATATTTTAGGATTGATATTGTGTGCAATTACAATTGTTAATTTTGCGAAACCTACAATAGAAGGTTTTAATAAGGATGGTTTATATAGGTTTTCTCGTAATCCAATGTATGTTTCGTATTTCTTGTATTTTATGGGATGCGCTTTGTTAACGAATTCATATATATTATGTGCAATAGTTATCTTGTTTCAAATGAGTGCTCACTGGATTATTTTATCTGAAGAAAGATGGTGTATTACGAAATTCGGTAATACTTATATATCTTATATGAAAGAGGTTAGAAGATATGTATAAGTAAAGAAGCCCCATACTTTATTGTACGGGGCTTCTTGATAGATTCATAAGGGATGAAAGAATACTTATTTATAAAAGACTACTTAGCTTAATGCTTTTTAGGTATTCTTCAAGGTTATGGTCGATTGGATTCCAAATCTCTCTTTGTAAAACACATTTTAATGGGTCGTTACTTTCCTTCACTTTTACGATACTTGAATTTGTTTCCATTGTATGGACAATATCATAAATCGTAATTTCATCTGCAGATCTAGAAAGTTGATATCCGCCATGGCTTCCTCTTACACTTTTTAATAAGCCAGATTTTTTTAATTTCGCAAAAATAAGTTCTAGATAACGTTCTGATATATCTTGGTTTTGTCCGATTTCCATAATTGATAAAGTTTGATTTGCCGCAGCAAGGTCAATCATACTACGAACGGCGTATCTTGATTTTGTGGATAATTTCATTTTGCCACCTCTTTTTTATACATGATAGCTAAATCGTATAATGTTTTCGATTGTAGCACATGAAAAATCTCTTCTTGTACTCCGTACCAAATAGGTTGCGTCTTACATTTAGCTGCTCTAGGACATACTTGTGAAAGACAAAGTACAGGATCCAGCTTTCCTTCCACAGCAAGTATGATATCTTTTGAGGTAATCTCTGTAGTTGGTTTTGCTATTTGATAGCCACCTTCTTTTCCACGAGTACTCTTAATGATACCTGCAGTTTTCAATGATTTAAAAATCTGTTCAAGATACTTGATAGAACAAGATCTGTGCTCTGCAATTTCTCGAACACTTACGCATTTGTCTTCACCTTTAGAAGCTAATTCAATCATTGCTTCTAAAGCATAAACGCCTTTTGTTGAAATTTTCATATTCCCATATTCTCCAATACTAATGAGGGTTCATCAAGTCAATTTCTAACGTATGATTTTCGATGAATTCATTGGTTACAGTTATACTATACCATACATAAAGTATGAATAGAGTTTTTATGGATTTATAGTATCATAAGTAGAGAGAAATCTCAACTTACATACTAGACTTTTAAAAATGTTTATGATATACTTTTATGGCATCAAAAAAACAAGATATGTTAAAGCAACTTATCAGACACGGAGTAGTACTCAAGCGGCTGAAGAGGTGCCCCTGCTAAGGGTATAGGTCGGGAAACTGGCGCGAGAGTTCAAATCTCTCCTACTCCGCCATTAAACAATAAACACTCATATTGGGTGTTTTTTTATATTTATGAAAAATATCAAAGAAAATTTAGGAATTTCACATGCTTTTCTCGTATATAGAAAGTGAGAGGAGTGTGCAATTATGTACTTTACAAAGAAGATTAGAATTAGAATGAAGGAGGAAGAGAAAAGGATTTTACTAGAGTATGAGCAAACCTATATGGATCAGCTACAAGATTTAGTAAAACAAATGGAGGAGAGGCATTCACATAGGCTTTCTCAAATGGCTTATTTCCATGAGGTACCAATAGCCTGTAGGTGGCAACTTTATCAACTCGCTCGTAAACAATACTTCGCAATAAAGAATAAGAAAGATTTTCAGTATCATCGATCGAGTACTTGGTCTACAAAAGCGTTTCATTACGAAGGAGATATGTTGTCACTTTTTATGAGACATCAAGATTTACACCTCAAACTTTCTATATCCTCATTTGAAATGGATGTGTTAAATACATGCAGAATCGTACGTTTAGACATCGTGCATGATGAAAAGTTTTGGTATGCGAACTTTACATTGTATATAAAAGAGAAGGTCCGATAGATTTCTGACGTAAAATATGCTACGATAAATAACAATGAGGTGATGAAAAATGAAAACATCAATAATATTAGACGTAGATGGAACCCTATGGGATTCTACAAAAAGGATTGCAGAATCTTATAATCAAACAATACAAAGGCTAGGAATACCAGATGCGCATGTGAGTGTGGAAGAAATCCATGGTGTGATGGGTATGGTTACTGAGGATATCGCAGCTACTATCTTTCCTCAATATCCTTTTGAAAAACAAATGGAACTTATTACCACTTGCATGAATGAGGAGTGCGAATACTTAAAAGATCATCCTGGAGATTTATATCCAGAGGTAGAGAGCGTATTGGCAAAACTAAGTGAAGAGCACGATTTATATATCGTATCAAATTGTCAAGATGGCTACATAGAGACATTGTTTTCTGTATACGATATTCAAAAGTATATTATTGACTATGAATGTTCAGGAAGAACTGGCAAGAAAAAAGGTATTAATATACGTATGCTTATGGAACGCAATCAAGTAGAAAATGCTGTATATGTAGGAGACACACAAAAGGATAAAGAAGCTAGTATTGATGCACATATTCCTTTCATTTTTGCGAGCTATGGTTTTGGAAATGTGGATGAATACGAAAGAAAAATAGACTCTTTTCAAGAGTTGCTAAATTTGGTTTAATTTGACACGATAAGGTATACATGTTAAATTATTATGTAGCACATTAATGGAGGCTATTTATGGATACAAACAAAACAAATGAAAAAGAGACAAAAGATCTTCAAACAGAAGATACCTCAAAAAATATAAAAAAGAAAACAACTACGACGAAAAAAGCATCTGCAAAGAAAGAAACTAAAGCGGATGCTGAAAATACAAAGAAGGTAACAAAGGCAAAAGCCCCTAAGAAAGAAACAACAAAGGAAGCTAAGACTACTACCAAAACTACAAAGACAAAGAAAAAAGATGATACAGTTGCTTTAGAGGATGCGGGTAAAGCAGTTGCTACGGCAAAAGCTAAACCTACAAAGACAACAAAAGCAAAGAAAACAGAAGATGCGTCTAAGGAAGAAAAACCTGCAACAAAAGCGAAAGCAAGCAGAACTGTAACTAAGAAGAAGAACGATGAAAAAAGCTTGAAGACAAAAGAAGTGGAAACTACTAGTGAAGAGAGTGCTCCCTTACAAACAACTGAAGTGGAAACGAAAGAAGAGATTACAGCACCTATCTTAGAAGATATTAAACGTTTTAAATTATTCTTCGTATCTGATATGGATGATGAGGCAGTGTATTTACATGATATGTCTTTACAAGGGTATCACTTCGTGACAAAAAAGGGAATGCAGTACATTTTCCGTCAAGGTGAACCTAAGAATTATTACTATCACTTAGGATACTATGAAAAAGATAAAAAAGATGGAGATCGATACGTTGACAACTACTTAGAAGCTGGTTGGGAAAATATCTATCACGAGAAAGCAGAGTTTGATGGTGTATGGAATTATTTCCGTATTGAAATGCCAATCCATGAGGCAGAACCAAATATTTTTAGTGATCGTGTTTCAAGATTAGCACTATACAAACGTTTATTAAGCGGATGGCGTTCATTACTTGCAGTAGATGTAATTTGCTTTTTGGCATTACTTTACATATACTATTCTTTATCTACACATCCAAGTATGATGACAGGATTGTTCATGACAGGTTGTGTATTGTTACTTATAGTTGTTGTGCTTGTATTTATTATCTATTTACGTGCATATCGTAAGATTAGTAAAAAGCAAGAAGAATTATCAAATATTTAAGGGCTTGGCCCTTTTTTTCTTTCGTGGTTGATTATTCAATGAAACTATGGTAAAATCTATACCAGTCGTGGAGGTTTAGCTCAGTTGGGAGAGCGTCTGCCTTACAAGCAGAGGGTCAGGGGTTCAAGTCCCTTAACCTCCACCATTTTATTAGAAGATAACGAGGTTTGCCTGTAAGGCAGACTTCTTTTTTTGTACGCGTTAGATTTTGTATATGTTGGTCAAAGAAATCTGTCGATGAAGTACGAAAATATAGATAGAAGATTTAAATAAAAGCGTTTGACTTAGAATCAAACGCTAACACATATGTTTCATTTTTCTCGTGAATACATAAATGGAAATAACACTTAAGATGAGTGCATACATCAGAATAACCACAAAATCGTTACCAAGCATATTCCAATTTCCTGCATATATATTTCTACCAAGATTAACTGCATGAAGGAAAGGTAGAGCATTTGCTAAATTTTCAAACCAGCCTCCTACCAAACTAACATCAAACCAAGTACTAGATAGCCATGCGACTAAGTTTGTAAGCACGGCTCCACATAAACTGCCTACTTGCTTGTCTGTAAATAAAGTACCACATATCAATCCAATACTAATAAAGATCAAACTGATAGGAACACTGGCGACTATACAGGCAATGATGCGAATAGAGAAAGGAAGTCCCAAACATAAAGCAGCTATATAACAGATGGTTGTTTGGATGAATGACATTGGAATCAATGGTAAAACATAACCACCTATAAAGTTATAAGACTTCATCGGAGAACTCATCAATCTCATCATAAAAGAGCTTGTACGATCCTTAGCAATTAAGAAGCCTGAGAACATAGATATAAAAGATAATCCAAATACAGCAATACCAGGAGCTAGCGTACGTAAAGGAAATTGTTCTACAGGGAGATTTGATTGAATAAGCGTTAATAAACCTAACAATAGGACTGGAAATACAATACCGAAGAATAGATTTACTTTATCTCGTAAAATTTCTTTTGTATTTCTACTTGCGAACGTTAACGTTTTCATAAAGTATTTTCCTTTTGGTTGAAATAAAGAAAAGCATTCTCTAATGTTATAGCGTTTGCCTTCTGTTTGATTTCTTCAACCGTTCCATTAACAATACACTTTCCATTTGACATAATAATGATACGATCACTTAATTCTTCAGCTTCTTCTAAGTAATGCGTGGTAAGAATTACGGACATCTTCTGTTTTAGTTTACGAATGATATCCCACAACTCATGTCTTGAAAGAACATCTAACCCTAACGTAGGTTCATCTAGGAATAACATTTTTGGTTCTGTAATCAATGCCATTGCTATGGATAGTCTGCGTTGCCATCCACCAGATAGGGTAGATGCTTTTTGATGCGCTACGGCTTGCATTGTATAATCCTCTATCATTTGTTTTGTTTTTTGTATTGCTTCCTTTTTAGAGTAACCATATACACCACATATGAATCTTAGATTTTCTTCAACGTTTAGATTAGGGGCTATTGCTGTTTCTTGGGGTGAAACATTCATTAATTTTTTTATTTCAAAACTATCATGGCAAATACTATGTCCATATACTTTCGCATCTCCACTTGTTGGTAATACTAAAGTTGATAACATTTTGATTGTAGTCGACTTACCAGCTCCATTCATTCCTAATAAAGATACGAGTTCTCCTTCTTTAACAGAGAAATTCAATTTATCCACAGCTTGGATATTGGAATAAGATTTAGAAAGATTTATGGTTTCAATTGCCTCCATGAGATTCGTTTCCACCTTTCAATATTTCTTGTGCAAACTTTAAGAACACATCTGCTTTCACTAAGGCAAGTCCTTGTTCTTCATCTCCAAGAATGAGTAAGTCATCTCCTGCTTTCATATCAAATAGATTACGAGCTTTTTTAGGAATTACAATTTGCCCACGTTCACCAACTTTGACTGTACCAAAACAGTGTTTTCCTTTTGGCGGAATATGCAAATTGTTTTCTTTACTATCAAAACTCACAAGATCATCTATTGTGACTCCATATAAATCTGCTAGTGATTTACAATTGTGTAAGTCAGGAACTGTTTCACCTGTTTCCCACTTTGTAACTGCATGTCTCGAAACTCCAATTCTTTCCGCAACTTCTTCAAGCGAAAAGCGGAATTTTTTTCGTAAAATCATTAAATTCTGAGAAATCATACTTTTCACACTCCTTACATTAAGTATAGGACAGCAGAAGCTTGATTTCAACCAACGAGAATTAACATAAACGGTTTGATTTGGTTGCATACTTTATTTTTCATATGCCATTTATTTATGCCATACAACCGTTTAAACTAAAAAAATCCCTTATGGAAAAGGATTTTAGTTTATATGGTGCCGGAGAGGTGAATCGAACACCCAACCTATTCGTTACGAGTGAATTGCTCTACCATTGAGCCACTCCGGCATTTTGAAGAGGAACATTGCCCTCATAGTATATTCTATAAAAATCGTATTAAGAACGAAAATATTATATCACTTTTGAAAATGTCTGTACATATAAAAGACTATGTAAGGCTCGTACCTTTTATCAAATATTCTTCCATGTTTTGACATATTTCTGGATACAGTTTTGAAAGCTTACTATAGAGTAGAATCATAGGATCGCATTCTTTTTGAACTTGTGCTATGATCTCATCATAATGCGCTATAGTGGTTTCAACAATGGTAGAATCCAATTCATGATGATTCACATTTGAACGAAGTATTTTTACAATCTCATGTTTTTGTAAGGCTGCTTTATAACTACGCTGTTCATATAAAGCACTGATGATATCCGCTACTGCAACAATACGTTCATTCATGGTTAAATCATTCTCATTTAAACCTAGTGGATACCCTGTACCGTTTAATTTTTCATGGTGACGTACTGCGATTTGAACGATATCTTCTTCTATCAAATGATCTAAGATTTCTATTGTATAATCGACGTGTTTTCTCATAATTATCATTTGTTCATCATCTAGTTTTCCTGGGAAATCCAATATTTCACTTGGTATTCCGATTTTACCTAAATCATGAAGGATAGAACCTAAGTCAATTTTTTCTAAATCGCTAGTACTTACTTGCATCAATCTTCCTATATGTAAAGCAATGCGATTGGTTGTCATGGTATGTGTTATCATGTATTCACTCCTAAAATCTATCGAATAGGTGATCATATCTAGATAAGCACGCAGTTCTTCATCTGAATGTAAGATTTTTGAAATCTCGCTAAAATCTAATTCGATATCTTTGAGGTAAACATCTTCTATGAAGTAATGTTCCACATCTGCTTGGAAAAATAAGTCAAGCATATCCGAAGAAAACAAAGTCTCAGAATGTTCTAGTAATTTATTCTTTGCTTCTTGGACATCGTTGTATATTGTCATTAGAATATCGAAACGATCACATATGAAAAGAATCTGAATATACTTCCATTCAGGAATATTATAATTTTTTAATTTATTATAAGGCATATGATGACAAAGAATAGCTCTAGAGTAGTCTTTTAATGGCGCAAGATATTTTAGAAATAAATAACCATAAACAGAGTGTTTCATAATATTCTGTGTTTCAAACTCTACCATTTTCTCAATATCATCTGTTTTATATGCACCTATATCGTGTAAGAAAGAAGTGATAGTGAAATCACGTAATTCTTCTGGTTGCAAATTCCCTTCAAAAAGTGCGCACTTCCATGCCATATAGGCAACTCGATAGCCATGATCAATGAGTCTATAATCAAGTTTATTGAGTGTATGACGTAGAATGGACATCAATTTATAGCCATCAATGAATTCCATGAAATCTCTCCTTTCTTTTGTTTCAGAAAAATACTTTCAAGAATAATATAACACATATCTACAAATACGTAATACTTTTTTCGAAAAAAGTCTACTTGTGAGTGCAAGTTGTTGAATTCACAAGTAATTTGATGTAAACTGATAGATAGTTAAGGGCTTACAATAAGCCGGAAAGCGAGGATTTTTTTAATGAGATTTACATTACCTAGGGATTTGTATCACGGGAAAGGATCTTTGGAGGCTCTAAAAGATTTTACTGGTAAAAGAGCAATCATTTGTACTGGTGGAGGCTCCATGAAAAGAGGCGGATTCTTAGATCGTATCGAAGCATATTTAAAAGAAGCTGGTATGGAAACTTTGATTTTTGATGGTATTGAACCAGATCCATCTGTTGATACTGTAATGCGTGGTGCACAAGTGATGTCAGAATTTGGACCAGATTGGATTGTTGCTGTTGGTGGTGGTTCACCAATTGATGCAGCAAAAGCAATGTGGATCAAATATGAGTATCCTGAATCAACGTTTGAAGATATGTGTAAAGTATTTGGTTTACCAAAATTGCGAACAAAAGCAAAATTCTGTGCTATTCCATCTACTTCAGGAACTGCAACAGAAGTTACTGCATTCTCTATCATTACGGATTATACAAAAGGAATTAAATATCCAATTGCGGATTTTGAAATCACACCAGATGTAGCAATCGTTGACTCTGACTTAGCAGAAACAATGCCTAAGAAATTAGTTGCACATACTGGAATGGATGCTATGACACACGCAGTGGAAGCATATGTATCTACTGCAAACTGTAACTATACAGATCCTCTTGCTTTACATGCAATTACTATGATACAAAAAGATTTAGTAGATTCTTATAATGGAAATATGGAATGTCGTGCAAGTATGCATGATGCACAATGTTTAGCTGGTATGTCATTCTCTAATGCATTGCTTGGTATTGTGCACTCTATGGCACATAAAACTGGTGCAGCATTTACTGATATTGATGGAGGACATATTATCCATGGTGCAGCAAATGCAATGTACTTACCTAAAGTTATCGCATTCAACGCAAAAGATGAAACAGCGAAAAAACGTTATGGTGTGATTGCGGACTATATGAAATTAGGTGGAAACAATGATGATGAAAAAGTGGCATTATTGATTGCTCACTTACGTAAAATGAGTGATGATTTAAATATTCCACATTCTATCAATACTTATGGAATCGATGGACTTCCTGCAGAAAAAGGATTTGTTCCAGAAAATGTTTTCCTTGAAAGAGTTGAAGATATTGCGGCAAATGCAATTTTAGATGCTTGCACAGGTAGCAATCCTCGTCAACCATCTCAAGAAGAAATGGTGAAATTATTGAAATGCTGCTACTATGATACAGAAGTAAATTTCTAATATAATTTATGTTTAAAAAGCGTGGATTCCACGCTTTTTAGTTACCCTTTTGAGTATTCAGATAATAGAGGATGAATATGATTCTTAAAGTTAATTACAAATAAACATTATATTCCGTCCTTATTACACTTGTAATATGCACTGCCATCCCTATTGCGTTTGAGTATACCATAATCAATTAGATACCTTCTTATTTCAACAAAATCATCACAACGTGTTTTCAAAAAATTATTGATTTCTGATTCTGTATAGATTTCTTGAAGAGGTAGTTCTTTACAAATGGATTGTAGTATAAGGATGCGTAGTTCTCTTTTTTTGGGCATTTGCTTAATGTACCCATCTTTATAAAATGGATCTAAACTAATTGTCTTCATAACATCACCTCATAATAATAGTAACACCAGAAGTTTATAATATCAATAAACAAAATAATAATAAGTTTATTTTATATAGCTTATCGATAAATTAAGAGAATCTTTAGTATTAGGAAAAGCGTAGCATGATATAATACTATATATGGAAGGCAGGTAAACATATGAGGAAGGAATTACGAAGAAAAGAAATTATTTTTATCATCCTATTTGTTGTGTATTCTATTTTTTCTATGTATGTTTACAATAAAACGAAAGTTTTTATCCATCGTGCAATGATTTGGAATATAATGCTTGCGACATTGCCTTTATTCTTTAGCTCTTTATTTTTGAGTATGGCCAAACAGAAGAAAACAGTGCCCATGATTGTATGTTTTATTTGTTGGTTGTTGCTATTTCCAAACGTTGCCTATTTGATTACGGACTTCATACATATTACACCATTAACATTTTATGAATTCTCATCACAAGGAAGTTTTTATGTACGTGATATTTGGGTATGGATTGAATTACTTCATATAGGGTGTGGAGTTTTGATTGGTTTTTTTGCTGGGTATCGTTCTCTTTATCATATACAGTTGTATGTAAAAGATAAGTACAATACATGGATTTCCTGGGGAATGGTAGCTGTTATTTCCTTGTTAAGTGGATTCGGTGTATTCCTTGGAAGGTTTCTGCGTTTAAACTCTTGGGATGTATTAAAACCTATGAATCTTATCAATGAAGTTTATGAGAACATAGAACTAAGTTTTTCCATTCCATTTTCTTTTATCATGGCTATATTTATCGTAATCACATATACTTTATTTTATTTGTGTTCAGACCATAAGGAGAATTATGATGAGAAAACTATATGTGAGTGATTTAGATGGAACACTTCTTACTTCACAGTCCAATCTTTCTTCAAAAACGATAAGCATTATCAATGGACTTATAGAACAAGGAATGCATTTTACATTTGCGACTGCACGATCCATTAGTTCTGCATCTAAGGTTGTTCAAGGGTTGCATCTCAACATACCTATGGTTGTCTATAATGGAGTTTTTATTATCGATCCTATACATCATACTCCAATATATTCTCAATTTTTCTCTGATGTAGAAAGTAAACAGTTACTAGATACGTTGCTTTCCTTTGCACAATACCCATTTGTTTATGCTTATATAGATGGTGTAGAAAGAGTAAGTTATCTACCAAGTAAGTTACATGAAGGAGGACATCATTACCTTCTTCAACGTGAACATGATAAACGTTTTCGTCCAGTAGAGCACATTGAAGAGTTATACGACGGAAATATTTTCTATATGACATGTATTCATGAGAGAGTCTTTCTTCAAGAGGTATATGATAAAATATGTACATATCCTTTTACGAATACCATTTTTCAACAAGAACTATATCGTGAAGAGTATTGGCTAGAAATGATGCCTATACAAGCAAGCAAAGCATATGCAATTCAAGCTTTAAAGGAAATGGGGAAGTATGATCAGGTGATTACATTTGGGGATGCTATAAACGATCTTCCAATGTTTGCGATAAGTGATGCTTGTTATGCAGTTGAAAATGCACTGCCCCAACTAAAAGAAAAGGCAACAGGTGTCATAAGCAATCATAATCAAGATGCGGTTGCATTGTGGCTTCAAGAACATTTTGATTAAAAACATGCTATAATAGAACATATTTGGAGGTACGAACATGTATAAATTAATTGCCTGTGATTTAGATGAAACACTATTAAATAGCGATAAAGAAATAAGTGAACGTAACGTTCTAGCAATCAAACGAGCACAACAAGAATTTGGTATACGATTTGTACCAGCGACAGGCAGGGGATATACATGTATTCAAAATGTCTTAGATACGTTGGATGTACATAACAAAGAAGATGAATATATTATTTCTGGTAATGGTAGTATCATTTGTGAAAATAAAGATTTTAAGAAACTAACATTTCATACCCTTCCATTTGAAAAAGCGAAACAATTATTTACTTATGGAATCGAACATGGGTTATGTATTCAACTATTTACTGATAAAGATGTATATGCCTATCAAATCAATGAAGATGAAAAAGAATGGTTGTTTATGTTTAAAAGTGATGCCGTGGTTATGGAAGAGAATACCATCGATTTCTTAGAAAATACTCCGATTATGAAAATTTTATTCCAACGAGCTGATATGGAGTATCTAAGAAACATTGCACAGGATATGTTACCAATTACGGATGGAGTTAGTATTTCTTTTTCTAGTGATCGCTATCTTGAAATGAATCGTGCTGGAGTTGATAAGGGATTGGGTCTTAGAGAACTAGCACAGCATTTAGGAATACCGGTAGAACAGACGATTGCTATTGGAGATAATTTTAATGATATTGCAATGTTAAAGACCGCAGGTTTATCGGTTGCGGTAGCCAATGCAGCACAAGAAATTAAAGACATCTGTGATTATGTTACTACAGCAGACCATAATGAAGGTGGAGTTGCGGAGGTTATAGAGAAATTTATTTTTGAAAGAGAGTGTTGCCTATGAATTCTTCCATGCGTAGAGACTCCATATTACAAACCATAAAACAAAGTGAAAAACCTTGTTCAGCGAGTTCTTTGGCTACTCAATTTCATGTATCTAGACAAATTGTAGTAGGGGATATCGCATTGTTGAGAGCGAGTGGCGTGAATATTATTGCGACTCCAAGAGGATATGTAATGGAAGATATAAGCTTGGATTCTATGACCTATGCAATCGCAGTAGTGCATAAAGAAGAAGATTTGAAAGAAGAGCTATATACGATTGTGGATCATGGAGGTACAATTGTAGATGTTATTGTAGAACACCCTTTATATGGTCAATTATCTGGACAACTTCATATCACGTCACGCTATGATGCAGATCAGTTCTTAAGTAACGTGAAGAACAATCAAGCAATTCCACTATCAAAACTTACCAACGGACTTCATTTGCATACCATCAAATGCAAAGATGAAGATACCTATCAAAGAATTATACATGCTTTAAAAGAAAAAGGATTCCTTTACGAGAAATCCTAAGAAGTATACGTTATCATCCTTTATGACATATATAAGTTAGGTTCTTTGTGAAGAGGAACCTTTTTATAAACGCTTTCACAAAAAACAGGATTGACAGGTGTGACTTGCAAGTTTATAATAGTCATAACATGTGTCAAGACACCTGTTAGAAATAGATGAAAGGGAAAAAATTGTATGAATAAGAATATATTTAAAATGGTATTATCTGCAATGTTAATAGCGGTTGGGATTTTGATTCCTATGGTATCGCCAATTAAGGTTTTAATCGAACCAATGTCCTTTACTTTAGCATCTCATGTGGCAATTATGATTGCGGTATTTGTATCTCCTAGTGTGGCGGTTTCTGTAGCACTTGGTACTACTTTAGGATTTTTACTAGCAGCATTCCCACTACCAGTTGTACTTCGCGCATTGAGTCATGTTATATGGGCATTTGGGGGAGCGTATTATTTAAAGAAACATCCAGAAACATTAAATTCTTTAGTTAAGACAATTATATTTGTAGTATGTGTAGGTGTTGTTCACGCACTATGTGAAGTTATTGTGGTACTTCCTACATATATGGGAACGACAACAACAAGTGAGTTTGTATATATGGTATTTGGACTTGTTGGAGTGGGAACTATTGTGCATAGTTCCATTGACTTTGTTATTAGTATTGCAGTTTGGAAAGTCATTTGCAAATCTAGAGAGGTTTCATCTATTGCGAGTGTAAAAGAAGTACGTTTAAAATTACGTGCAACTGAAGCATAAGAGAAAGCTAGAATTTTAAAGGATTCGCTTGTTTGCGAATCTTTTTTCTGTAAAAGTATACGAATCATAAATAAAGTTCTAAATATGTTTACAATGCTTGTTATATTTATTAGAATGATAGTAAAAGAGGATAGAATATGAAATGTATATATTTAGAAACACTTAAAAAAGAAGTAATACCTGCAGAAGGGTGTACAGAACCAATCGCGGTGGCATATGCAACCGCATTAGCTTTTGATTTGCTTGAAGAAGAAGTTCAACATATAGACCTCTTTTTGAGTGCAAATATCATTAAGAATGCATTGGGAGTAGGGATACCTGGAACTGGCAAGGTAGGGTTGGATATTGCGGCTGCTTTGGGTGTTGCGATTTGTAAACCAGATAAGAAATTAGAAATACTATCGAATTTCACAAAAGAAGAACTACAACAAGCAGAAAAGATAATCGATAAAAAGATCATAATTACAAAACAAAAGTTTGTGGATGAGAATTTATATATAGAAGTACATATGCGCGGTGTACATCATAACGTAGAAGTCGTGATTGCTCGTGAACATACAAATGTAATCCTTTTAAAAAAAGATCAAGAAATCATTAAAGAAGTGTCATTATGCAAGGATAGTGATGAACAAAAGGGAACCTTGTTAACAATCTCTGGAATCTATGAGTTTGCGACAACCATCCCTTTTGAAGAAATTGCATTCCTTTTAGATGGCGCCGAAATGAACCAAAAGGTATCACAAGAAGGCTTAAAAGGAGGATATGGATTAGAAGTTGGTAATAAAATCAATACAGAGAATGGGAAGAATATTTTATGTGCTAATGTTGCGAACCAAATCATTGCGGCTACTGCCGCAGCATCCGATGCGAGAATGGATGGTTGTACTATGCCTATTATGACTACTGCAGGAAGTGGAAATCAAGGGATTGCTTGTTCTATGCCTGTAATAGCACTCGCACAACAACTTAAAGAAACTCCAGAAAAATTAGCTAGAGCATTGGCAATTAGTCATTTGATTGTTTGCCATATCAAAGAATACATGGGTAGGTTATCTCCTTTGTGTGGGGCTGGTATCGCTGGAGCAACTGGGGCAAGTTGTGGGATTACCTATTTGATGGGTGGAGATTTACATAACATAAAACATGCCATAAGTAATATGCTTGCGGATATGACTGGAATGATTTGTGATGGGGCGAAAACAACCTGTGCATTGAAAATAGCTACCGCTACAAATGCAGCGATTCAATGTTCTACACTGGCGATGAATGATATTTCACCTACTAGCAAAGAAGGTATCATTTTTGAAGATGTAGAAGAAACAGTAAAGCACATTGGGAAACTTGTCAGTGGTGGTTTAAAGGAAATGGACGCTACCATTTTAGATATTATGTTGAATAAATAAGGAAATCCTTTAAGATAGAAGGATTTCTTCTTTTCATATATCTTACAATACGGTATAATTATGCCTAAAGAAGCGGGGAGTGAAGCTTTTGGAATTGATTGAAAATCGTTTTAAACAAGGGATAAAAGATGGAGTGCCAATTGGTTTAGGATACCTTTCGGTATCTTTTACATTTGGTATGGCAGCTGTTTCTGGAGGAATACCTGTTGGGGTTGCGGTAATGATATCTTTGGTGAATTTGACAAGTGCTGGACAATTCTCTGGATTAGCCTTAATTCTTCAACAAGGATCCTTATTTGAATTGGCATTGTCTCAATTTATTATTAATTTACGTTATGCCTTAATGTCTTTATCTCTTTCTCAAAAAGTCGATAAGAAAATGAAGACTCACGAACGTGCACTTGTCTCTTTTGGCATCACGGATGAAATATTTGCGCTTGCTAGTAGTACTTATGAACGCGTTGGTAAATGGTACATGGCAGGACTTATTTCATTTCCTGTATTCTGTTGGACATTTGGTACATTCCTTGGAGGAGCCGCAAGCACCATATTACCACTAGCCATTCGTAATGCGCTAGGGATTGCAATTTATGGAATGTTTCTAGCAATCATCATTCCTCCTGCTAAGAAATTTTCAGCCGTAAGAAAAGTACTGATAATTTCCATATTCCTAAGTTGTTTGTTTGCCATCGTTCATACATGGGTACCAATAAGTTCAGGATTTGCAATTATCTTGTGCACAGTAATAGCTTCTGCGTTTGGGGCTTATTTCTTTCCAATTGAGGAGGTACATCATGAGTAACTATATTCCATATATTCTCGTTATGGCAGGTGTGACCTACCTTATAAGAATGATACCTTTGACCTTTTTTCAAAAAGAAATACATAACCAATTTATAAAATCTTTTTTGTTTTATGTACCCTATGCAGTTCTTGGCGCAATGACATTTCCAGCTATATTTACATCCGCTGGAACTTCGCCCTCCCAGATACTGGCAAGTTGTATTGGATGTGCAGCGGCATTGGTGCTTGCATATAAAGGAAAGAGTTTGATTATGGTTGCTCTGGTTGCATGTATCGTTGTCTATATTACATTGTTTTTGTTTTAGGAATTCATTTGAGTTCCTTTTTTTTGATGCATACTTTTATCAAAGTATCGCACCAATAGAAATAGAATGTACTGTTGTTCTTCATCTAACTTTGGAATCACTGTAATTAAAAATGTATTCATATGCTCCTTATCGAGTGGTGGGGAACCCTCAAATACATCTTTTAAACCAAGAAATTCTACCATGCTAAGAAAACAGTCTAGTTGTGGAAGCCTCTTATTATTAATATAATGGCTCATGGTTTGAGGAGAAATATTTAACTTCTCCGCAATGTCTTTTTGTTTGTAATTATTCTTTGTCAATGCTTCTTTTAGAATAGTCCCGAAATCCTTTCTCATATTTATTCCCCCTATTCTTCTTTATTATGATATAGCAAAGCTTGTTTTGTACAGTAAAATCAACAGTAAGGATAGAATTATAGAGGAAGTTAACAATATGTATAGAAATAGGCATATGAACTATCTCATTTTCTAGTTTTTACATATAACAAGATGGAGGGTGATTATGGAACCTACACAAAAAGAAGTTAAGACAGCGCTCTGCATATTAGTGGGGGCATTATGTTTAGGAATTTTATGTATTTTTATCATTGCATATATGATGGCGTAAAAAAAGAAGTGAGTCACTTCTTTTTGCTTAGTGTATAGAATAGCCACCATCAATAGGAATACAAGCTCCTGTAATGTAATCTCCTTTGGAGGACGTTAATAAAAGAATCAAACCTTCCATATCTTGTACACTCCCCCATCTGTGTGTTGGTATCCTTTGTAAGATAGAGGTATCCATTTCATTGCCATCTCCATTTTGTAACTTTGCGCCAGTATCCATAAACCCAAACGCAATGGCATTGATTTGAATATGATCACTAGCAAATTCATAAGCAAGATACTTTGTCATAGCCTCCAAAGCACCTTTACTAGTATAATAAGCACAATATTCACTTGTATCAAAAGGAAGTATTCCACTCGCATTGATTATCTTTCCACCTGTTTGTTGTTTTTTGAATTGTTTAATGACTTCTTGTGATAAAAAGAAGGCAGCTCCCACATTGATATCCATAGCAGAATTCCATTCTATTTTTGTAATCTTTAGTGTATCTTCTTTCTTTAGTGTACCTGCAAAATTCAATAAAATATCAATCTTTTGATAAGTTCCCAGCACTTCTTTCATCAAGGAATGTATAGCACCAGGAGTGGTTAGGCTGATCGTCATGGAATGATATCTTCTACCTATCACTTCAACTTCTTGCTTTAACTTACTATCATCCCCGATACTAATACCAAAGATATCTGCCCCATGTTGTGCTAATATCTTTACACATTCATATCCAAGCCCTTGTGAACATCCACTTACCAACGCGATCTTTCCATGTAAATCAAAATCCATATACATACCTCCTTATATCGTTCTATAGGTAGTATGAGTATCCTTTCTTCTCTTATACATAGTTCATAAAGATTACACCGAAACAATAAAAAACAGATAAGATCCTTAGATTTTATCTGTTTCCATATAAATACGAGTTATATATTCACTATCCTCTTTTACTGCGATATCCGCTACCATATACTCTTCATAAGCATAAGTTCCTAATGAAATATCATGCTTATCTGCATACTCCAACATTGCTTTGTATGTGTCATCTAAATCATTATAACTTCCATTGTGCCATCCACATAAGTACCAACCTTTTTTACGAACCATGGATGGTTTTGCATAATCTTCATGTAAGACTTGATACATATACGAATAGTTAATATAATCCTGTTTACGTAAATGATCAATGGTTATCATATTTCCTACACTTTGTTGAACACTTATGGAACTTTCTTTCATAAAATTGATATAGTCCTTCATAAAGTTTGCAAAGCTTTTATCATTTGTATTCTCTAAATTCTCAGTACACAAGAGATTTTCTTTCTCTAATTCAACAAGTTCAAATTCTTGGTATTGATGAGTTAAGGCATAGGTTGTGGAATCTTTCATCCATTTCATCATCGACTTAATACTGAGAAGATATCGTATTTCATCATCAATTTCTTTGGCTTTTGTATCCAATAGGTTCAAGAATAAAGAAGGGTTTCTTTCTTCTAGATAATTGCGTATTTCTTGTAAAGACATTCCCATCTTTTGAAGATTCTTAATGATGAGAAAGGTATCGTATTGATGTATAGAATAATACCGATAGCCATTGTCCGCAACAAATGCTGGTTTGAATACACCAATTTCATCATAATGAAATAAAACATGCTTTTCAACATCAACAATTTTTGAAAATTCTCCAGCTGTAAAATATTTGTTTTTATTCATAAGATTCTCCTTGTATAAAGTATAGTATGAGGCGAAGCATATGTCTATAGCTTCTACTTATATAGGAAAAAGATTGCCATAGGACAATCTTTTGAAATTGAAACTTTTCTATTTAAACGCTTTGTTAAATTGATCTTTGAAAAATGTGAGTAATTCTTTTTCTTCGATTTCTAAATCAGACAATGTTGTTTTATATGTTTCTTTCCAATCTTTAGCGATTTCCGTTGCATCATCACCACAGTCTCCACTTGGTTTACCCTTCGTGATGATACATGAACCATCGTCATTAAGGATAAAGGTATAATCATTAGTAAGAGAGTAAATAATTGATGAGTATGTTGCTAGGTCTATTTTTATAAAAGATAAATTTTCTTTATCATCAACTATAGAATATGCAAAAGAGTAACTCTCATCACTAGGCATTATGGAACATGCTTCATCTTTACAACTTACCTCAAGTTTATTGTCTTTTAATGTATCCTCAACGCTTTTCTTACCACATCCTGCTAAACTCAACACTGTTAACGCACTTAAAGCTACCAAACATAGTTTTTTCATCCCCATTTTCTCCTTTTTCTCTAGGTTTTTTTAAAATCATAAAACCTATCTATCTATATAGTAGCATGTTAGAGAAAAACGTCAATGCTGGAGATATAAAAGGAAAGACAAATGTGAAAATAATGGAAAGAAATAAAATAAAGTGTTGACTATAAGGTAACCTTATAGTTTATGATAAACAAGCCAGAACCTGATAAGGCAAAATAAGGAGGGACAAATATGCGTCTAATTTTACATTATTTAAAGAATTACAAGAAAATTGGAATTGTAAATGTTTTGTCTGTCTTTGGATTTGCGTTGGTGGAACTGGGAATTCCTACAATCGTCGCTATGATGATTGATAACGGTGCGCTCAAGGGGGATACAGACTATATCCTTCAAATGGGACTTGTTATGTTAGTGATTTCGTTGATTGGTGTAGGTGGTACTATTTTATTAGGGTATTGCTGTGCAAAAATTTCAACGTCTATTACTAGAGATATTCGTAATGATATCTTTAACAAAGTCCAGCAATTTACCGCGTTTGAATTTAATAAATTTGGTACTTCTAGTATGATTACTAGAACCAATAATGATGCTTATCAAATTCAGACGTTTGTTAATGTGTTGTTACGTACTGCCCTCATGACTCCGGTCATGTTTGTGGCTAGTTTTATAATGACAGCTCGTGCATCAATTCCTTTATCCTTAGTAATTGCGACTACCATTCCAATGATTATCATTGGGGTTGTTATCGTCGCTAGGATATCTAAACCAATTTCAGAAAATCAGCAAAATTCGCTTGATGGACTGAATCGAATTTCCCGCGAGAATTTAAGTGGGATTCGTGTCATTCGCGCATTTCACAATGACGACTATGAACAGCAACGATTCGATGATATGAATCATCAATTCACAGGCTATTCCAAAAAATTATTTAAACTCATGTCATTAACAAGCCCAATCTTTTTTATGGTTATGAATTTAGCAGCTCTTGCTATTTTCTGGGTAGCTGCACTTTTGATTGAAAACAATGCACTTCAAGTAGGGCAACTCGTTGCATTTATGGATTATTTATTCCATGCAATGTTCTCTGTCATGCTTTTCTGTACGGTATTTATGCAATATCCAAGAGCAGAAGTAAGTGCAAAACGTATTCAAGAAGTGTTGGATACAGAACCTTTGATTATGAATCCAAAGAATGGAAAAATGGAGGGAGATCAAAGTGGAACGATTGAGTTTGATCATGTGACATTTGTATATCCGGATGGGGAAGAACCTATTCTACATGATATATCTTTCAAAGCAAAGAAAGGTGAAACCATTGCGTTTATTGGTAGTACTGGTTCTGGTAAGAGTACTCTAGTAAACTTAATCCCAAGATTTTATGATGTGACAAGTGGTCATATCTATATCGATGGTGTGGATTTAAGAGATTATGATTTATTCGCACTACGTTCTAAATTGGGAGTGATTCCACAAAAAGCAATGTTATTTAGTGGGACAATCGAAGAAAATATTCGCTTTGGTAAAGAACATGCAACACATGAAGAAGTTGAGCATGCCGCGAAAACTGCACAAGGTCTTGATTTCATCATGGAAAAAGAAAAGCACTTTGAAGAAGAGATTACAGAAGGAGCGACCAATGTATCTGGAGGTCAAAAACAACGACTTTCTATTGCTCGTGCCTTGGTTAGAAAACCTGATATCTATGTATTTGATGATTCCTTTTCAGCTCTTGATTTTAAGACTGATGCAAAATTACGTCATGATTTAAAGAAAGAGACAAAAGATAGCATTGTTATGGTCGTAGCTCAACGTATTTCTAGTATTATGGATGCCGATCGAATTGTAGTCTTAGATGAAGGAAACGTAATCGGTATAGGAACACATAAAGAGCTATTAAAGAACTGTCAGATTTATCACGAAATTGCTCTATCACAGTTGAGTGAGGAGGAATTGAACCATGAATAAAAAACAACAAATAATGAAGAGTATCAAAGGATTCTATCAATTCTTAGCGCCTTATAAGTGGGGATTTGTTGGGGCTGTTATTATGGCAATTATTGCGGTATTAACAATGTCCTTAGCACCTTACTTTGAAGGTTTGATTACGACACAATTGGCAGAGGATGTCGTGAACTCTCAAGCAGGAGTTATCCTGATTAATTTTCAAAAGATTATAAGAGTTATGTTGATCTTGTTGGGCATTTATTTAGCTAAGACAATCTCACAAATGTTCGCGGTTGTTTGGTTAACCAATGCAATTCAACATGCTATGCAAGATATGCGTAATGCAGTACAAAGTAAAATTAGAAGATTACCTGTACGTTATTTTGATACCCATCACTTTGGAGATGTCTTAAGTAAGATTACCAACGATATTGACGCTGTATCCAATGCGATGCAACAGAGTTTTATCAGTGTCGCAACAGGTGCTTTATCCTTAGTATTCTCATTGGTTATGATGTTTATGATCAATCCGGTGATGGCTGCTATTTCTGCACTTATTATTCCATTTACATTATTGATTACACGTGCGATTGTAAAACGTTCTCAAAAACGTTTTAAGGCACAGCAAAATGCACTTGGTGCTTTAAATGGCGCAATCACAGAAATGTACACAGGATATAATGAAATATTGTTATACAACAAACAACAAGAAAGTATTCAAAAATTTCATGATTTAAACGAAGAATTAAGAGAGAATGCCTTTAAGGCACAATTTGTATCTTCTACCATTGGACCATTGAATGCACTAGTTACGTATATTACAATTGGTGTAATTGCGGTTGTAGGAACAATCTATGTAATCCAAGGCACTATGCAAATAGGTAACCTACAAGCATTTATCCGTTACATTTGGCAAATCAATGATCCATTATCACAGATATCAGCACTATCCTCTCAAATCCAAGCTGCAGCTGCAGCGCTAGGACGTATCTTAGAAATCCTAGAGGAAGAAGAGGAAGTAGCAGAAAAGAATCCGGCAGAAGTATTAGATCATGCAAAAGGCAATGTTACATTTGAACATGTAAAATTCGGTTACACCGATCATAACTTCATCCAGGATTTGAATATCAACGTAAAAAGTGGACAGATGGTCGCTATCGTTGGTCCAACGGGTGCTGGTAAGACAACACTTATTAATTTATTGTTACGATTCTATGATGTAAAAGGTGGTAGCATAAAAATTGATGGTGTGGATATACGAGATATGAAACGAGAAAATTTACGTGATCAGTTTGGTATGGTATTACAAGACACTTGGTTATTCTCAGGTACAATCTATGATAACATTCGTTATGGTCGCTTAGATGCGAGAAAAGATGAAGTTATTAAGGCTGCCAAAATGGCTAATGTACATCATTTCATTCGTACTCTACCAGATGGTTATGATTCCTTAATTAACGAGGAAGCTAACAATGTATCCCAAGGTGAAAAGCAATTGTTAACGATTGCTAGAGCAATTCTAAAAGATCCTCAGATATTGATCTTAGATGAGGCGACTTCTTCCGTTGATACACGATTGGAAAAAATCTTACAAGAAGCGATGAAAAATGTTATGACTGGGCGTACAAGCTTTGTCATTGCCCATCGTTTATCTACTATTCGTAATGCGGATTTAATCCTTGTAATTAACGATGGCGACATTGTTGAACAGGGAACACATGAAGAATTGATGAAGCAACAAGGAGCCTATGAAAAGCTTTATAATTCACAGTTCCAAGATGCCAAAGAAGATTAAACGAAACACGTTGAGCAATCAGCGTGTTTTTTCGTGTGCCGGGCATGGCATACATCTAAGTGGTGAAAGTCCACTGTGGAGGTTTAGTCGCTAACCACTAGTCGAAGACAAGGGTGTCCATCGTGAGATGGAATCTGAAGGAAGTCCTA